>NZ_JAVHPD010000014.1:0-31276 GCF_036170395.1 Sphingobium sp. | reverse complement strand
TCGCTCGGACTGCGACAGTGGGCACATGAGTTCTGATCAATGCGCGTTGGTATTAATCATACGCTATGATAAATGTTCAGACGCGCCGGAAAGCGCCTCATTTTGCCTGCTGATAGCATCGGCGCATCAGAAGCAAATGAGGGGAGGGCGGGCATGACGCTCAGATATCTGCGCTATGCCGATGTGGCCGATGCCGCCAGCGGCGCCGCCCGGCCGGGTGCCCGCATATTGGGCGGGGGCACACTGCTGGTTCGCGATATCAATATGGGAGACGTGTCGTTCGACACGTTGATACGGATCGAGGATCCCGCGACGACGGCGATCGACAATGTGCCGGGCGGGGCGATATCGCTTGGCGGCGGCGTGACGATGGCGCGCGTCGTGAGCGAACCCGCGCTGGCGTGGCTCGCGCCGGCCGCATTGTCGGTCGGAGGCCCCGCCGTTCGCGCCATGGCGACCGTCGCGGGCAATCTTCATGCGCCAGCGCCTTATGGCGATTTCGCGACCGCGCTGCTGGCCTTGGATGCGAAGGTCGTGCTGCATGACGAAACGGCCCTGATCGACCTGCCGATTCAGGATTTTCTGGCGCACCGGCGGGCTCTCCACGCACGGCATCCGATCCGCGCCGTTCGTTTCCATGCGCCGCCTGGACACAGCTTCCGCTTTCGGAAGGTCAGCCGGACGCGCGTGAAGGGGCTGGCGGTGATGACGTTGGCGATAGTGCTCCCCACCGATGCGGACGGGCTCATTCGCGGGGCGCGGATCGCCTGCGGCGCGCTGGCGGAGACGCCGGTGCGGATTGTCGGCGCCGAGGCGGCGCTCGAGGGGCGATCGCTTACCCCCGACAGCATCGAAGCCGCGATCGCCGCATCGGTGGGCGAGATCAACCCGGTCGATGACGCGATCGCCAGCGCCTGGTACCGCCGCGCCGTGTTCCCGGTCCATCTGCGCCGGATGCTCGCCGGAGACGCGGCATGAGCAAGGTGGCGGTCCATTTCGACCTCAACGGCAAGGCGCGGTCCGAATTTGTCGATGGCGGCGCGACGCTGCTCGACCTGCTGCGCACGCGGATCGGCGACATGTCGCCCAAGGCCGGGTGCCTACAGGGCAGTTGCGGCTGCTGCACCGTCCTGATCGACGGCGAGCCGCGCCTTGCCTGCATCACCCTGGCCGAAGATGTGCAGGGGAGGGAGGTGGAGACGGCGCGCGGGCTCCCGGATGGCGCAGGGCGGCTGCATCCGTTGCAGCAGGCGTTCATCGACGGCTTCGCCACGCAATGCGGCTTCTGCACCCCCGGGATGCTGATGGCGGCCAAGGCGCTGTTGAACCGCAAGCCCAATCCCACCCGCGCGGACGTGATCGACGCCATTTCGGGCAATTTCTGTCGATGCACCGGCTATGCCCCGATTATCGACGCGATCCTGGCGGCGGCCGAGGCGGGGAGGGCGGCATGATGCGCATCGAAAAAAGCTATTTCGCCGACGAGCGCGACGATGATCTTCACGAGATCGGCCAGCCGCGCCAGCGCGCCGACGTGCTTGGCCATGTGACCGGCATCACCAGCTTCTACGCCGACCGCAATCATGAAGGGATGCTGCATCTCAAGATGGTGCGCAGTCCGCATCACCATGCCCGCATCCGCTCGATCGACATCAGCGCCGCTGCCGCGCATCCGGGCGTCAGGCGCGTTCTGCTGGCCGCGGACGTGCCCCACAACATCTACACGATCCTCTCCTTCATCGGCATCCTGCCCGAGGACGAGCCGGTGCTGGCGTTCGACAAGGTGCGCTGGATGGGCGAGCCTGTGGCGGCGGTGCTGGCCGACAGCCCTCGCGCGGCGGCCGAAGCGGTGGCGCTGGTGCAGGTCGACTATGATCCCCTGCCCGCTATTTTCGATGTCGAGGAAGCGATGCAGCCCGGCGCCCCGCTGGTCAACGAATATCATGGGCAGAATTGGTACGCCTATGACAGCGGGGACGCGCGCAAGGTCCGGCTGGGCGATGTTGCGAAGGGCTTTGCCGAAGCGGACGTCGTGCTGGAACAGCGTTACCAGTCCTCGCCGATCGAGCAGGCGCCGTCCGAAACCAGCGGGTGCGTGGTCGTGCCCGACCAGAATGGCCGGTTCACCTGCTATACCGGCACGCAGGCGATGTTCTTCAGCCTGACCAACGCCGCCATCATCCTGGACGTGCCGGAATCAAAGCTGCACTTTGTCGGCGGGACGGTTGGCGGCGGCTTTGGGGGCAAGACCGACACGGTTTGCGAACCGATCGCTATCCTGGCGAGCATGGTGACGGGACAGGCCATCAGCTTCCAGTTCAATCGCCATGAGGAGATGCAGATGTCCTCGCCGCGCGCGGCTGAGCGCATCTATCTGAAACATGGCGTGATGAAGGACGGGCGGATCGTCGCGTGCGAGGTCCGCTGCTATGTCGACTCGGGCGCCTATTCGCGCCTCTCCCCCTATGGCACGAACAAGGCCGCGGCCCATTTTCCTGGCCCCTACACGATCCCCAATGTGGCGATCGACGCCTATTGCGTCTACACCAACCGCACCCCGTCCAGCGCGATGCGCGGTTTTGGCTGCACCATCGGCGACTTCGCGCTGGAGGTGCAGATGGACAAGCTCGCGCGGCTGATCGGGATGGACCCGCTCGAATTCCGGTTCATCAACGCCTACCGCGACGGCGACATGAAGGCGCACCATCAGCCCACCGAAGGCGCTGCGCTGATCGAATGTATGCAGGAAGCGGCGAAGATCGCACATTGGCCGGTCGATCCGCGCTTCATGGCGATGTCGTCGCGGAAAGGGAGCTGAGCGATGGCGGTGAAACGCGGGCGCGGGGTCGCGGCGGTCAACTACCCCACTGGCATGAATCTGGGCGGCGATCCGACGCAGGCGCTGGTGCACGCCACCCCTACGGGGCATTTCGTGTTGAGCATGTCCAGCGTCGACGTCGGCCAGGGCATGAAATCCATTCTCGCGCAGATCGCGGCGGAGACGCTGGGCGTGCCGACCGACCATGTCTGGGTGGACACCGCCGATACCGACACCGGGCCGCACTGCACCGGCACCTTCGCCTCGCGCGGCACGCACAGAGCCGGCAACGCCGTGATCGCGGCGGCGCGTGAGGCGCGGCAGGTGCTGCTGGAGGTCGCCGCCGACAAGCTGGAGGTAAGCGCCGACGATCTTGTTACCGACGGGCAGGGCATGATCCACATAAAGGGCGCGCCGGCCAAGGCGATCAGCATTGCCGAGGCTGCCGGAGCTGCGCAGTTCGAATATGGCCGCACCGTCGCCGGGCGGGGCATATTCCTGGTGGATCGCAGCTTTCCCGATCCGGTGACCGGCAAGATGAAGCCGGCCACCTGCTACACCCACGCCTGCACGATTGCCGAGGTGGAAGTCGACACCGATACCGGCGAGGTGACCGTGCTGGATCTCAAAAATGTGTTCGAGATCGGCCGCGCGCTCAATCCGGCGATGGTGAAGCAGCAGCTGGTCGGCGGCAATCATATGGGGGTGGCGCACGCCCTCTACGAAACCACCGAGCCCTATTATCCCGATCGCGCGCATGGCGGGCGCGACTTCAATGAATATGTCCTGCCCGGCCCCGGCGACGTGGTTCCGGCCGAGTTCGTCGTTCTCGAGCGGCCCGCCTCCGATGGCCCCTTCGGCGGCAAGGGGCCGGGCGAGATGTGCGCCAACCCGCAGATCCCGGCCATCGCAAACGCGATATTCGACGCGATCGGCGTCCGCATCGACGAGATGCCGATGACGCCTGAGCGGGTGCTGCGCGCGATCCTCGCGGCCGAGGGCGCATGATGCTGAAGATCATGTCCATGTTGAAGCGGAATGACGACATGACGCTCGATGAGTTCCGCAAATGGGCGCAGCTGCGACACCCGCGCATCGCCGCCGAGATACCCGGTCTTGTCGCCTACAAGGTCAATGTCTGCCTGACCGACGATCCGGCGCGGCCCTATGACGCGGTCAACGAGCTATGGTTCGAGAGCGATGCGGCGCGCGTCCACGGGTTCGCGGCCAAGGCAGGGCGGGATGCCGCAGCCGATGTCGCCGCCCATTGCCGCACGCGCACGCATCTGCTGGTCGCCGAGCTGGAGGTGATCCGTGGTCCCCGCTGATCCCTCGCTTGATCGCTTCGCGGCTCCCGGCGCGGTCGCCGAGGCGCTCGACGGGATCGATTATCTGGCGGATGAAGGACTTGCCACCGCTGCCTTCCTGGCGCTGCGCATGGGCAAGCCCTTGCTGCTCGAGGGGCAGCCCGGTGTCGGCAAGACCGAAGCGGCAAAGGCGATCGCCGCGATCGGCGGGCGTGACCTCATCCGGCTGCAATGCCATGAGGGCATCGACGCTACCCAGGCGTTGTATGAATGGAATTATCCGAGGCAGCTGCTCGCCATCCGGCAGGCCGATGGAGGCGAGGTCGATCTTTATGGGCAGGCGTTCCTGATCGAACGGCCGCTGCTGGCGGCGGTGCGACGGCCGCGATCGACGGTGCTGCTGATCGACGAGGTGGATCGGTCCGACCATGAATTCGAGGCATTCCTGCTGGAGTTTCTCTCCGATTTTCAGATCAGCATCCCAGAAACGGGTGCGGTTCGGGCCGAGGTGCGGCCCATTGTCGTGCTGACGTCGAACCGGACGCGCGAGCTGCATGATGCGCTGCGCCGCCGTTGCGTCTATCACTGGATCGCCTATCCCGACCCCGCGCGCGAGGCGGAGATCATCCTGCGCCGGGCCGGCGGCATCGTCCGAGCGACGGCGGAGGCGGTGGCGCGCGCGGTGCAGGATCTGCGCCGCCTGCCGCTCGTGAAGCCGCCCGGCATTGCCGAAGCGGTGGAATGGACGCAAGCCGCCCGGATTATCAGGGGCGCCGAAGGCGATTGGCCGGACGCATTCCGGCGCGCGGTGGGGGTCGTCGTCAAAGACGAGGACGACATGGCCGTCGTCACGCCGGAAATTGGGCGCGTCCTTGAGGAGGCGTTCGCATGATCGCCGACATGCCACGCGCCGCCGCGCCGCTGATCGGTTTTGCGCCCGTGCTGCGGGCCGCTGCTTTCCCGGTGTCGAGCGAGCAGACGCGCGCGTTCCTCGAAGCGGTGCGGCTGGTCGGTCCCACGTCAATGCGCGCGATACAGCACGCCGCTCATGCCGCCTTCGCACCGCGTTTTGAACGGCGCGAGGCGTTCGATGCGCTGATTCGCGCGCATTTTTGCGGCGATGCGGGCGTTCTGGCCGCGCCTGACGACGAAGAAAACATCGCGTCGGAAGAGGAGCGCGATCCAGCTTCCGCGCCGGAGCTTGCGCCGGGCGAATCCGGTTCGGCAACCACTGCCCGGGAAATATTGTTCATCCGCGAATTTGCAGCGCGGGATGCGCGCCTCCACAGCCTCGGCGCATCGCTGCCGCGCCGGCGTGCGCTGCGGATGCGCCGGCATCCGCGCGGGGAGCGGCTTGACCTCGGCCGGTCGCTCGCCCGCATCGTCCGGCATGACGGCGACATTCCGATGCCCACCCGTCGGACGCGCCGCCTGCGCCCACGCCGTATCCTGTTGCTCATCGATATTTCCGGATCGATGAAGCAGCATAGCGATGACCATCTCCGCCTTGCCCACAGCCTCGTCCATTCGGTCGCGCCGGTGGAGGCGTTCACGCTCGGCACCCGATTGACCCGGATCACGGCGGCGCTGGCGCACCGGCGCAGCGATGTGGCGCTCGCGCGCGTGGCCGACGCGGTCGCCGACTGGGACGGCGGCACCCAGCTGGGCGCCACGCTCGCCCGCTTCATCGCCGAGCCGCGATATGCCGGCCATGCGCGCGGATCGGCCGTCATCATGCTGTCCGACATGCTGGAACGCGGCGATCCGGCTTTGCTGGTCGGAGCGGTTCGACGGCTGGCGCTGCGGGCATGGCGGATGAGCGTGGCGACGCCGCTGGCGGCCGATCCGCGCTTCCGCCCCGAAACGGCGGCGCTCAAGGCGATGTTGCCCTTCCTCGACGATCTGGTCGATGGCGGCAGCTTGCCCGCGCTCATCGCCTTCCTCAACCGGCTCGACTGCCCGTCTACCCGGAAGGTCTCGGCATGACCCAGCCCGTCATCGACGGTCATTTCCATATCTGGCGGCAGGCGGACCTTGCCTGGCTGAACGGGCCGATGCAGCCGCGCATCTTCGGCCCCTATGCGCCGATCTGCCGGGACTATTCAGTCGAGGAATATCTCGCCGACGCGGCGGCCGCTAAAGTCAAGGCATCGGTCTATGTCCAGGCGAACTGGCCGGCCGCGCGCTTCGAGGATGAGGCCGCGTGGGTGCAGTCGGTGGCGGACGCATCCGGCGCGCCCCAGGCGATGGTCGCCTATGCCGATTTCCTGGTCGACGACATCCGTCCCCAGATCGATCGGCTGATCCGCTACCCGCTGCTGCGGGGCGTGCGGATGCAGTTGCACTGGCATAGCAAGCCTGCTTACCGCTTCGCCGCGTCGCCCGATGTGGTGCGCGACCCGCGCTTGTCCCGCAATATCGCGCGGCTGGCCGATTATGGCCTGCTGTTCGAATTGCAGCTGTTTTCCGGTCAGATGGCCGATGGCGCCGATCTGCTCAAAGCCGTTCCGGACGTGCCATTCGTGCTCATCCATGCGGGGATGCTGGAAGCGGAGAATGAGGTCACGGTCGCCCGCTGGCGCAAGGGCATGGCGCTGCTTGCCGCGCGACCCAATTGCCACGTCAAGCTGTCGGGGCTGGGCACCTTCGTGCATCGCGTGGATGACGCGCTGATCGCCCGCATCGTGCGGGAGACCGTCGCCATGTTCGGCGCGGATCGCTGTCTGTTCGGGTCGAATTTCCCGATCGAGAAGCTCTGGACCGACTATGCCACGCTGTTCGCCGCGCATGTGCGCGCGAGCGCCCATTTCGACGACACTCAGCGTTCGGCCATATTTCATGGTACGGCTGCGCGCCTCTACCGCCTGTGAAGAAGGATATTGTGCATGAAGCTGCTGCGTTACGGTGAAGCAGGTAAGGAACGGCCCGGTCTGCTGGATGCGGATGGTTGCATCCGCGATCTCTCCGCCCATGTCCGGGACATAAGGCCGGATATGCTGTCGCCGGAAATCCTGACAGCGCTCGCCGCGATCGACCCCGGCACGCTGCCTCTGGTCAAGGGCACGCCCCGGATGGGCGTGCCGGTGTCGGGCGTCCGCAAGTTCCTGGCGATTGGCCTGAACTATGTCGATCACGCCAAGGAAAGCGGCGCAGCGATCCCCGACGAGCCGATCCTGTTCACCAAGGCGATCAACTGCCTGCAAGGGCCGAATGATGACGTGATGCTGCCCAGGGATTCGCAGCATAGCGACTGGGAGGTCGAACTCGGCATCGTCATCGGCACGACGGCGCGCTACGTGTCGCCGGACGAGGCGCTGGACCATGTCGCGGGTTATGTTCTCGTCAACGACGTGTCGGAGCGCGAATATCAGCTGCGGCGCGGCGGTTCATGGGACAAGGGGAAGGGGTGCGAAACATTCGGGCCGGTCGGCCCCTGGCTGGTGACGACCGATGAACTGCCCGATCCGCAGGCGATCTCGCTGCGCCTTGAGGTCAACGGCGTGCGGCATCAGGACGGCAACACCGCCAACATGATTTTCGATGTGAAGACGCTGGTGAGCTATGTCAGCAGCTTCATGGTGCTGGAGCCCGGCGACATCATCACGACAGGCACGCCCGCGGGCGTTGGCATGGGGCTGAAGCCCGACCCTGTCTTCCTGCGTCCCGGCGACGTGATGACTCTCCAGTCCGATCAGCTCGGCAGCCAGCAGCAGACGGTCATCGCCTGGCGTTAACCTGAAGGAATCCGACATGCGCACACTCATCAAGGACGCGATCGTCATTTCCATGGACCCGGCGGTGGGCGATTTCCGCCGTGCCTCGATCCTCGTCGACGGGGATCGAATTGCCGCCGTCGGTCCCGATATCGCCGCGGCCGATGCCGAGGTGATCGACGGGACCGGCATGATCGCTCTGCCCGGTCTCATCGACGCGCACCGTCATGTCTGGCAGGGGGCGTTGACGATGGTCGCGGCGGACGCCGACCTGCACAGCTATTTCGGCAGCATCCTCTCGAAAATCGCCCCGGTCTATACCGAGGAGGATGTGCGCATCGGCAATCTGACAGGTGCGTTGCAGGCGATCGACGCGGGCGTGACGAGCGTGTTCGACTGGTCGCATATCCAGCATTCTCCCGCCCATAGCGACGCTGCGATCGGCGCGCTCAAGGACAGCGGGATGCGGGTCGTCTTCGGCTATGGCTTCCCCAATCTGGGACCGGAATGGTTCTTCGAGAGCCGCAACCATATTCCCGAGGATATCCGCCGCGTGCGCGAGGATATCCTGCCCGGTGACGACGGGCTGGTGACGATGGCGCTGGCGCTGCGTGGGCCGGAGATGTCGGGCATCGACGTGACGGCGCACGACCTCGCCGTCGGTCGCGAACTGGGACTGTTCGTCAGCGTTCATGTCGGCAATGGCGATTTCGGCAAGCCGTATAAATCCGTCCACAAGATGCGCGAGGCGGGGCTGCTTGGGTCGGATATCCAATATGTCCATGGCAATTCCCTCGATGACGATAGCATCGCCATGATTGCCGACAGCGGCGGACAGATGGTGGCGACGCCGACCGTCGAATTGCAGATGCAGTTCGGCTATCCCGCGACCACGCGCTTCCTGGCCAAGGGGGTGCGCCCTGGTATCGGCGCCGATGTCGTCACTTCGACCGATACGGGGCTGTTCGCGCAGATGGCTTCGACCTTCCAGATTGCGCGGCACCAGGCCTATGAAGCCGGCACGCCCAGCATCGACACGCGCGATGTCCTCTCGTTCGCCACCATCGATGGCGCGCGATCGATCGGCATCGCCGACCGGACCGGCAGCCTGACGCCGGGCAAGAAGGCCGACATCATCCTGGTGCGCACGCCCGATCTGTTCGCCATGAACGATCCTGTCGCCTATGTCGTGCTGGCGGCCGGGCCGCAGGCGGTGGACATGGTGATGATCGACGGCGTAGTGCGCAAGCGCGACGGGCGGCTGGTGCGCGACGATCTTGCCGCGCTCGCCGATCGGCTGGAGGCGTCCCGCACCCGGCTGATGGACGCCGCCGGCATCGCCCCGCCGATCGCCGCCTATGCCTGACATGCGCGCATGACGGCCGGCCGGCAGGATCGGGCGGGCCGAGCGGCCGCGCGATGACCGGGCGGACGGCGGCCTCGCGCCGCGCGGGCGCATGAGGTTCGGCCCCGTTCCGGTCGATGAGGCGGAGGGTGCGTTGCTCGCGCATTCCTTGTCCGCCGGCTCGCTGCGCTTTGCCAAAGGCCACCGGCTTGACGCCGCCGATGTTGCGGCGGCGCGAGCGGCCGGCATTGTCGATCTGGTGGTCGCCCGGCTTGATCCCGGCGACGTGGCGGAAGATGAAGCGGCGGTCCGTATCGGTCGCGCGGTCGCCGGGACGGGCATTGTGGCGGGCGCACCGGTGCATGGCCGCGTCAACCTGTCGGCGACGGCTGATGGGCTGTTGCGCTGCGACGGCGCTGCCGTGGCGGCGCTGAACCTGATCGACGAGGCGGTAACGCTGGGCACGCTGCCGCCGCTATCGCGCGTTCGGGCCGGCGAGATCGTCGCTACGGTCAAGATCATTCCCTATGCGGCGGCGGAGACATCGGTGACGCTGGCGCAAGCGGCCGGAGAGGGGCTGTTGTCGCTCGCGCCGTTTCGGCCGACGGCGGTCGAGCTGATCCACACAATGCTGCCGGGATTGCCGGACAAGCTGATCGCCAAGACGAGCAGCGTCATCCAAGCCCGGCTCGCGCCGCTCAGCGGAGGAATCGTGCGGGAGGCGCGTTGCCGGCATGAGGAGGCCGCTTTGGCGGCGCAGCTGGTTGAAGGCAGCGAGGCTGGCATCATATTGATCGCGGCGGCATCCGCGACCGTCGATCGGCGGGACGTCGTGCCGGGCGCGATCATCGCGGCGGGCGGGATGGTCGAGCGGTTGGGGATGCCGGTCGATCCGGGCAATCTCCTGTGCCTTGGTCTTATCGGCGGGCGTATCGTGATCGGTCTGCCGGGCTGCGCGCGCAGTCCGAAGCGCAACGGCATCGACCTCGTCCTCGAGCGCTTGATGGCGGGCATGGTCGTGGACGGCCACGACATCGCCTTGATGGGAGTAGGCGGGCTGCTGGCGGACAGCAATGTTCGGCCCGAGCCGCGCGGAGCCAGCGCGCGCCCTCGCAGCGCTATCGATATGCCTGCCCTCACCCCCGCCCTCACCGATGCCGCGCAGCATATCGCAGGCTGATGCCCCCCAAAATCAGACGCGCTGACAAATCAGCAGACCCGCCGGAAAGCGGACGGCGACGCGATCCTCTATGACAATCGGGCGGCGGAACCATTTTCAACGGGACCGTCAGAATGATAATCTTTGTGGGGAGGTCTGCAACATGCGTGCAGCAAAATCTATTCTCTGCGCCGGTGCGGCGCTGAGCATCGTCCTGGCGTCGCCATCCTGGGCGCAGGAAAGCGCAAGCGCGACCGAGGCGGCCGAAGCCGCTCCGTCCGGCGAGATCGTGGTTACCGCGCGCAAGCGTTCGGAAACCGCGTCCACGGTGCCGGACAGCCTCGTGGTGCTGGGCAGCGACATGATCGTCAATATGAGCATCAAGCAGGCAGGCGACCTTGGCCGCACCCTGCCCAATATCGGCTTCAAGCAGGATCTGAGCGTCACCTCGTCGTTCATCTCGGTGCGCGGCATCACCTCGACCCGCAACACCGACCCGGCGCTGTCGCTGGTCATCGACGGGGTACAGGCTGCGAGCGCCAGCCAGATCCGCCAGCAATTGTTCGATATCGATCAGATGGAAGTGCTGAAGGGTCCGCAGGGCGCGCTCTACGGCCGCAACGCCATTGCCGACGCGATCAACGTCGTCACCAAAAAGCCGACCAATATCGTCGAAGGACGCGGCGAGTTCGGCTTTGGCAATGCCGGGTCAATGGAAGGCAGCGTCTCGCTGTCCGGCCCGATCATCGAGGATGTGCTGCTGTTCCGCGTCTCGGGCTTCTTCCATGACGACAAGGGCAGCATTCGCAACACCGCGCTCGACGAAAATGTCGACTTCAAGACCAACA
Source organism: Sphingobium sp. (assembly GCF_036170395.1). Taxonomy (GTDB): domain Bacteria; phylum Pseudomonadota; class Alphaproteobacteria; order Sphingomonadales; family Sphingomonadaceae; genus Sphingobium. The sequence goes on along the minus strand of NZ_JAVHPD010000014.1, from coordinate 20,086 downwards.
AGACCGGCCGTGTCCGGCTGCTGTTCACGCCCACGCCCGATCTGGAACTGGACTTCAAATATAATCATGACGATTATAAGGGCGGTTCCTATTATTATGTGATTACCCGCGCGGTGGGGGATCCCTTCCCGACGGCGAACCCCCGCAGCAACAGCAACAGCTTCGGAAATTCGCCCGTTTCGGTGCCAATCTCGGTCAACTATGCGACGATCGACGATGCCTCGCTCAACATGAGCTATGATATGGGCTTCGCCACCATCAGCTCGATCACGGCCTGGTCGCGCACGAAGGAGCGCTATGGCGTGCCTGGCGAAGGCATTGGCAGCGGCGGTCCAGGCGATCTCGATTTCCTGCCGCCCGAATTTATCGGTAACTCCCAAAGCTACAATGTGAAGGCCTGGTCGGAGGAAGTGCGGTTGACGTCCAACGCCAACGGTCCGTTCCGCTGGCAGGTCGGCGCCTTCTACACCAACATCAAGCGGCGCGACACATTGCCCGTCTATATTCCCGATGGAGTCAACCCGCTGGAGGATACGGCGATCCTGCTGTTCCCCAATGGCACGCGGCGCAAGATCGACGCCTATGCGTTCTTCGGCCAACTCGAATATGACATTCTCGACACGCTGACCGCGACCTTCGGGATGCGCTACGACAAGGAAAAGCGTAGCCAGGTCGATCTCGACGATCCGACCGCGCCAAAGCGGCGAGCGACGTTCGATCTGCCGACGCCGAAATTCTCGCTCGCCTGGAAGCCGGTGCGGGGCCAGATGGTCTACGCCACGGTCGCGCGGGGCTTCCGCAGCGGCGGCTTCAATGCGCCACGCACCATCTTTGATGAGGTGTATAAGCAGGAAGAAGTGTGGAGCTACGAACTGGGCTATAAGGGGTCGTTCATGAACGGCCGCGCGCGGGTCGTCGCTGCGGTGTTCCACCAGGACATCAAGAATAAGCAGGATTTCCTGTTCGACTCGACCGTGGCGGCGCAGAGCGTCTACACTATTCCCAAATCCTGGGTGCGGGGCGTGGAGCTGGAACTGAACCTGGAGCCGATCGACGACCTCAAAATATCGGCCGCCGGCGGCATCATGGACTCCAAGGTGCAGGAATATGAAGTCGGCCCGCTGTTCCCGCAGCCGGTGACGAACGCCTCGATCATCGGCAACAAGCTGTCGAACTTCAGCCATTGGACAGCATCGGTGGCCGTGGATTACACCGCCTCTCTGACGGCCGACTGGAACGCGAAGCTGCATGTCGATTATTCGGTGCGCGGCAAGAATTACTGGGACGTCACCAATATCGATCGCGAAAAGAATGTCGGCCTGCTCGCCGCCAATATCGGGATCGAGAATGAACGCTGGGGCGTGTCGCTCTGGGGCACGAACCTGACCAACACCAAATATTGGTCGGCCTGGTACAACCAGCAGGTCACCGGCCTGCCCGATATCGGCAATCCGGCGGAACCACGGCGCTATGGCGCGCGCGTGAAGATCAAGCTGTAACCAGGTTGCAGCGGGTTGCGGGGCCATATTCCGGCGCAAGTCGGGATATGGTTCCCCAGGGTCGATCGCACCCCGGTCAACGCCGGGGTGCGACAGTTTGAGGAGCATCCATGTCGTTGAAAATGCCGGCGCCTGACGAGGCGGTGCTCGCCCGCCGGGCGGAGATTGCGGCAGCGCTGCGCGCCATCGTACCGGGCGAGGGCGTCATTGACGACAGGGATGCGCTCCGGGTCTATGAAAGCGACGGCCTGACCGCCTATCGCCAGCCGCCGATGCTGGCGGTGCTGCCGGAGACGACGGCGCAGGTCTCCGCGATATTGCGCTGGTGCCATGAGAATGGCGTGAAGGTGGTGCCGCGCGGGGCCGGCACGTCTCTTTCGGGCGGTGCGTTGCCGCTGGCGGACGGCGTCTTGCTCGGTCTCGCCAAATTCAACCAGGTGCTGGAGGTGGATTATGACGCGCGGCTGGCGGTGGTGCAGCCCGGCGTCACCAATCTCGCGGTCACCCGCGCGGTCGAGGAGCGCGGCTTCTATTATGCGCCCGATCCATCGAGCCAGATCGCCTGCACCATCGGCGGCAATGTCGCCGAAAATTCGGGCGGCGTGCACTGCCTGAAATATGGCCTTACCACCAACAATGTCATGGGTGTTGAGATCGTGCTGATGGACGGCGAGATCGTTCGCCTGGGCGGCCGTTGCCTGGACGCGGCGGGGTTGGACCTGCTCGGCGTCTTCGTTGGCTCCGAAGGCCTGCTCGGCGTCGTCACGGAAGTCACGGTGCGCATCCTGCCGAAGCCGGAGACGGCGCGCGCGCTGCTGATCGGATTTGCCGATGTCGAGAGCGCGGGGCGCTGCGTCGCGGATGTGATCGCCGCCGGCATCATCCCGGCGGGCATGGAAATGATGGACCGGCCCGCCATCCACGCCGCCGAAGCCTTCGTGCAGGTCGGCTATCCGCTGGATGTCGAGGCGCTGCTGATCGTCGAGCTGGACGGCCCGGCGGCCGAGTGCGTGCATCTGATCGGCGAAGTCGCAGAAATCGCCGACCGCAACGGCGCGGTGATGTCGCGCACGTCGCGCGACGAGGCGGAGCGGCTGGCTTTCTGGGCGGGGCGCAAGGCGGCCTTTCCGGCGGTGGGCCGGCTCGCGCCGGACTATTATTGCATGGATGGCACGATTCCACGCCGCCGTCTGCCCGAAGTGCTGGAACGGATGGCGGCGCTATCCGAACGATACGGCCTGGGCGTCGCCAACGTCTTTCATGCCGGCGACGGCAATCTCCACCCGCTGATCCTCTATGATGCGAACAGGCCGGGCGAACTGGACCGCGCCGAGGCGTTCGGCAACGACATATTGCGCCTGTGCGTCGAGGTCGGCGGGGTGCTGACGGGCGAGCATGGCGTGGGCGTGGAGAAGCGCGACCTCATGCCCGAAATGTTCGGCGAGACCGATCTCGCCCAGCAGCAGCGGATCAAATGCGCCTTTGATCCCGATTTGCTGCTCAACCCCGGCAAGATGTTCCCCGTGCTGCACCGCTGCGCCGAACTGGGGCGGATGCATGTTCACAAGGGCGCTGTGCCCTTTCCCGAACTGCCGCGCTTCTGATGCGGCTGGCCCCCGTTTCGCCCGACGATCTGATTGCCGCCGTCATGGACGCGCGGCGCGACGGCGTGGCGCTGGAAATCGCGTCCGGTGGCAGCAAGCGGGCGATCGGCTTGCCCGACCGCGAAACGCGGATCATCGACATGGCGGCATTTGCCGGCATCGTGGCTTATGATCCGCCGGAACTGGTGCTGACGGTGCGGCCCGCCACCCGGCTGGCGGAGCTGGAGGCGATCCTGGCGGCAGAGGGGCAGATGCTGGCGTTCGATCCGTTCGATCATGGGCCATTGCTGGGCAAGGCGCCGGGCGCCGCGACGATCGGCGGCATTGTGGCGGCTGGAGTATCGGGTTCGCGGCGGCTTTCGGCGGGCGGCGCGCGCGATCATCTGCTCGGCTTTGCCGCCATATCGGGCCGGGGCGAGGCGTTCGTTGCCGGCGGGAAGGTGGTGAAGAACGTCACCGGCTATGACGTGTCGAAGCTGATGGCGGGATCCTGGGGGCGGCTCGCCATCCTGACCGAGCTGACGCTCAAGATTTTGCCAAGGCCGCGCCATGTCGAAACGCTGGCGCTGCGCGGCCTGAGCGAGGCGGCGGCGATGCGCGTCATGGCGCGGATGATGGGATCGCCAGCGGAGGTGGCGGCGGCGGCGCATCTGCCCGGCGTCGAGCCGCTGACGCTCCTGCGGCTTGAAGGATTTGAGCCCTCCGTCCTCGCCCGGATCGCCATGCTGCGAACATTGCTGGGTGAAGGCGACGTGCTGGACAGGGACGAAGCCGACGCATTGTGGCGCGACGTGCGCACCATGGCGCCTCTCGCCAGCGCGCCGGTGCTGTGGCGGATCAGCGTGCCGCCCGGCGCCGGCGCGGCGTGCGCGGCGCGGCTGCCCGGCGACAAAATCTATGACTGGGCCGGCGCGTTGGTCTGGCTGGGCGCGGACGTGGCGCTCGACCCGTCCGATGTCAGCCGCGCGGCGGAAGCGGCGGGCGGTCACGCCATGCTGGTGCGCGGCCCCCCAGCGCTGCGCCGCGCCGTGCCGGCGCTGCATCCGCAGCCGCCGGGCGTGGCGGCGCTCGCCGCGCGGGTGAAGGCGGCGTTCGATCCCGACATGATCCTCGATCCCCGCCGCTTCATGGACCCGTGCGATGCAGACTGAGTTCACCCCGGCCCAGCTGGCCGATCCTGCGACGGCCGGCGCGGCGCGGATCATCCGCAATTGCGTGCATTGCGGCTTCTGCACCGCCACCTGTCCGACCTACACGCTGCTGGGCGACGAGTTGGACAGCCCGCGCGGGCGCATCTACCTGATGAAGCAGATGCTGGAGACAGAGGCGACCCCGACGCCGGAGGTAGTCAAGCATATTGATCGCTGCCTGTCCTGCCTCTCCTGCATGACGACCTGCCCTTCGGGGGTGCATTACATGCATCTTGTCGATCATGCCCGCGCCTATATCGAGCAACGCTACCGCCGGCCGTTGGCGCAGCGGTTCATACGCGGGCTCCTTGCTGCCGTGCTCCCCTATCCGGGTCGGTTCCGCCTTGCGCTCGCTCTCGCGCCGCTCGCCCGACCGCTCGGCCCGCTGTTCGCGCGGGTGGCGGCGCTGCGGCCGCTGGCGGCCATGCTGACCCTCGCCCCGCGCGCTCTGTCCACGCGCGCGCGGGGCGAGGACTCGCGCGTCGCCGGCGCGCGGGGGCGGGTGGCGCTGATGCAGGGCTGTGCCGAACCCGTGCTCCGCCCGGAGATACGCGCGGCCACCGTCCGTCTGCTCAACCGCATGGGGCTCGATGTGCTGTTCGCGCCGGGCGAAGGCTGCTGTGGCGCGCTCGTCCACCATATGGGGCGCGAGGCGGCGGCGCTGGCGGCTGCGCGGCGCAATGTCGACGCCTGGACCCGCGCGATCGAGGCGGAAGGGATCATCGCGATCGTCATCACCGCGTCCGGGTGCGGCACGACGATCAAGGATTATGGGCATATGCTGGCGCATGATCCCGCTTACGCTGAAAAGGCGGCACGGGTGGCGGCGCTGGCGAAGGATGTGAGCGAGGTCATCGCGGACCAGGGGCTGCCGCTGGCCACGATCGCGGCGGGGATGCGCATTGCCTATCACGCCGCCTGCTCGCTCCAGCATGGGCAGAAAGCGGGCGGCAAGGCCGCCGACCTGCTTCGCGCCGCCGGCTTTGACGTGCACACCCCGGCGGAGGCGCATCTGTGCTGCGGATCGGCCGGCACCTACAACATCCTCCAGCCCGAGATTGCGGGCGAGCTTGGCGACCGCAAGGCCGCTCGCCTCGCCGCGCTGGATGCCGGCGCCGTCGCGACGGGCAATATCGGCTGCGCGACCCAGATCGGCGCGCGGCTGGCGACACCGGTGCTCCATGTCGCCGAACTGCTGGACTGGGCGACCGGCGGACCGAAACCGGCGGCTCTGGACCCGCAAAATCAGACGCGATGATAAAAAGCCGGACGCGGCGCGCTCGACAGGATCGGCGCGTGGGAGGATTATTTCGGCAATGGAAAAATGGACCGGCTCATGATGCGGGCCGGCAACGCATGAGGGTGATGAGATGCGCTTTCTTGAGAATCTCTGGTATGCGGCAGGCTGGGGCGCGGACGTCGGCCGCACGCCGCTGGCCCGCCGGATCATCGACCAGCCGGTCGTGCTCTACCGTAAGGAGGATGGCGGCCTTGTCGCTCTTGCCGACATGTGTCCGCACCGTTTTTCGCCGCTCAGCCTCGGCAAGGTCAAGGGCGACGATATCGAATGCCTCTATCATGGCCTGCGCTTCGATTGTTCGGGCAAGTGCGTCGGCAATCCGCACGGACCTGTCATCCCCGCCGGCGCGGTCGTGCGCCAATATCCGGTTGCGGAATATGACGGCCTGGTCTGGGTGTGGATGGGCGATGTCGCGCTGGCGGACGAAAGCCGCATAACCCGCTTCCCGATGCTGAACCGCCCCGACCACTTCACCTATACCAAGGGCCAGACGATGGAGATGCCGCTCAACTATGAGCTGCTGACCGACAATCTGATGGACCTGAGCCATGTCGCCTTCACCCATGCGGATTCGCTCGGCAGCGACGGTCTGGTCCCCGGCGAGATCGGCGTTCGGCACGAGGGCGACGCGATCTGGTCCGACCGCATCGGCCGCAACGGCTCAGCGCCCGCCTGCTTCTGGGCATCGCGCGCCTGCGCTGCAGAGGACCGGGTCGATTACTGGCTCGACATACGCTGGACCCCGCCGGCGAGCTTCTACCTTTATTGCGGCATCACCAAGCCGGGCGCCCCGCGCGAGGAAGGCAAGGAACTGTCGAGCGTCCAGATTCTAACCCCCGCCTCGGCCAACCAGACCTATTATTTCATCAAGCATTTCCGCGACTATGAACGCGAGGACGACGAGATGACGACAGTCATTGCCAAGGCCATCGTCGACGCCTTCGCCACCGAGGACGAACCGATGATCGCGCGCGTCAGCGAAAATATGGCGGGCCGCGATTTCTGGAAGATGAAGCCGGTCATCCTGCCATGCGACGGCGCCGCCGTGCGCGTGCGCCGGGTGCGCGAGCAGATGCTGCGCGAACAGGAACGGCGGACCGACGATCCCATCGCGGAAGCGGCGGAGTAGGCGGGCTGGGCGAGTGCGAACCCGCCGAGCGGGCGCGGTCACGACATTGCGCGCACGGGTCCGCTACATGCGGAAGAAGAGTGTGACCGACGTGACATGATTGACGCGCATGTTGCCGCCGCGCTGGTTCACGATCTGGTTGAGATAGCCGACCTCCAATGTCGAAGCGCCCGGCAGCCCGAGTTCCACGCCAGCGAAGCTGCGTAGCTGGTCGAACCCGGCCCGGGCGCCCCAATCGGTGTCGTTGAGCGCGGCGAACCCTTCCGCCCACACCAGCACATTGACGGCGTCGCTCCCCGCTCGCATGGGCTTTTCGTAGCGGATCATTTCCCGCAGCCGCCAGCCCATGTCATCGCCGTCAGACCGCCAGCGCTGCTCCAGCCGCGTGCGCGAGGAGAGTTCCCCGCCCCATGGCTTGCCCAGCGTCCAGCTGAGCTGCTGAAAACTGCGCTCTTCGTTGACGTCCCGACCACCCTCGATCGGCACAACAATATGACCAAATCCTTGGTAGAGCGTCAGGTCGGGCGAGAATTGCCAGCCCAAAGCGCCCCGGAACAGCGCCTGATCCACGCGCGACATCCCATCGCCGATTCGCGGCTGGACCTCCGCGAAATAGACGATCTCGTCCTTCACCGATCCCATCGCCGTCAGGTTGAGCCAGAATTGCTCATCCTCACTAGTCGCCGCGAGCGCCGGGGAGGCAAGCAGCATAAGGGCAGTCGGCAGCAGATGGAGAAGGCGCATCATCGTCCTAGCGGAGGAGGGAAGGGTGCCCGCTCTAGCCGTTCCGCGTGTCCCGCTTGTTGCTGCGCTGTGACGTTGCCTGAACCGTCCTGCCTTCAGGTTATGACGCTGGGCCGATCCATGCCGGTAAAGCCCCTGATGTCCGCCAGATCCTGCGCCGCCGCGATCAACGGGGAGAGGGCATCGGCGGTTTCCATGCCAAGGTCGCCGTCCGGCCCGACATAGCGTTCGATATAGACGCGCAGCGTCGCGCCTTCGGTGCCGGTGCCCGACAGGCGGAACACGACCCGCGATCCGTCCTCGAACAGGATGCGCACGCCCTGGTTGCGGCTCACCGACTGGTCGGTGGGATCGGTGTAGGCGAAATCATCCGCCGCGGCGATCGTCCGCCCATTGGTGCTGATCCCCGCCAGCGTTCCCAGCTTGTCACGCAGCGCCGCCATCAGCGCGTCGGCCTTGTCCTTGGCAATCGCCTCATAATCGTGCCGGGCATAATAATTCCGCCCATAGGTCGCCCAATGGTCCGCCATGATCGCCGCGACGCTCTGCTTGCGAACGGCAAGGATGTTGAGCCACAGCAGCACCGCCCAGATGCCGTCCTTCTCGCGCACATGGTCGGAGCCGGTGCCCGCGCTCTCCTCGCCGCAGATGGTGGCCATGCCGGCGTCGAGCAGGTTGCCGAAATATTTCCACCCGGTCGGCGTTTCGTAGAGCGGAACGCCGAGCTTCTCCGCCACCCTATCCGCCGCGCCGCTGGTCGGCATCGACCGGGCAATCCCTTTCAGGCCCGCCGCATAGCCCGGCGCCAGATGCGCGTTGGCCGCCAGCACGGCCAGCGAGTCCGACGGCGTCACATAGGCGTGCCGCCCGATGATCAGGTTGCGGTCGCCGTCGCCGTCCGACGCCGCGCCGAAATCGGGTGCGTCATCCGCCATCATCCGCTCGTAGAGCGCCTTGGCATGGACGAGGTTAGGATCGGGATGATGATGGCCGAAGTCGGGCAGGGGAGTCGCGTTCATCACCGTGCCCTTGGGGGCGCCCAATCGCTTCTCGAAAATCTCGACCGCATAGGGGCCGGTCACCGCGCTCATCGAATCGAAGGCGAGGGTGAAGCCGCCCGCGATCATCACCCGGATCGCGTCGAAATCGAACAATCGCTCCATCAGGTCGGCATAGAGTGCGACCGGATCAACGACTTCCACGATCATGTCGCCTAGCCGTGTCGATCCGACCGTGTCGATATCGACATCGGCGGCATCGAGGATGCGATAGCTGTCGATGGCGAGCGTTCGCCCATGGATGGCGTCGGTCACCTTCTCGGGCGCGGGGCCGCCATTGCCGATATTATATTTGATGCCGAAATCCTCGTCCGGCCCGCCCGGATTGTGGCTGGCCGATAGCACCAGCCCGCCGAACGCGCCGGCCGACAGGATGAGGTGCGACGCCGCAGGCGTCGACAATATCCCGCCCTTGCCCACCAGCACCCGGCCAAAGCCGTTGGCCGCCGCCATCTTGAGCGCGATCTGGATGACGTCTCGATTGAGGTAGCGCCCGTCGCCGCCCAGCACCAGGGTCTGGCCCGCAATCCCCTCCAGGCTGTCGAACACCGACTGGATGAAATTTTCGGCATAATGGGGCTGCTGGAACACCCGCACTTTCTTGCGCAGGCCGGATGTGCCGGGCTTCTGGTCGTTGAAGGGCTGGGTCGCGATGGTCTGGACGGGCACGATCATCTCCAAAGGCAAGGCCGTCCTTATGGTCGGCGTGCTGCCAATGCACAATCGGGCGGTGGCGTTCCGGGCAACCGGTCAGTCCGCCAGGCGCAGCGCGACCTCGTTCATGAAACGCGCGTCGTCATTCTTCGCCAGCCATTCCGCCTCCGCGCCGATCGCGGCGAGCATGTCGGTCAGCGCGTCCAGCTCGCTCTTGGCATAATTGCCCAGCACATAGCCATGGACCTTGTCCTTGTGTCCCGGATGGCCGATGCCGATCCGCACGCGGCGGAAATCCGGGCCGATATGCGCATCGGTCGATCGAAGGCCATTATGCCCCGCATTGCCGCCGCCTCGCTTCACCTTGACCTTCATCGGCGCAAGGTCGAGTTCGTCGTGAAAGACGGTCACGTCCTGCGGCGTGAGCTTATAGAAGCGCATCGCCTCGCCGACCGAGCGACCGCTTTCGTTCATGAAAGTAGCGGGTTTCAGCAGGATGATCTTTTCCGGCCCGATCCGCCCTTCCTGGGTCCAGCCCTGGAACTGCTTTTTCGGCGGCGAGAAGCGATGCATATCCGCGATCAGATCGGCGGCCATGAAGCCGACATTATGCCGGTGCATCGCATATTGCGCGCCCGGATTGCCGAGCCCGGCCCAGATCTGCATATTTTCTCCCCAAAATACCAGACCCCGTTCGCCCTGAGCGAAGTCGAAGGGCTCGCCTGAGCGAAGCGAAGGCTGAACTTCGCGTTGCTCAGTAGAGGGCTTCGACTTCGCTCAGCCCGAACGGGGCCTGAAACATCGTCTGGGCGAAAAGGCTTATTCGCCCTCGGCCGGCGCCTCGCCACCCTCTGCCGCAGCAGGTGCGACGAGCGGCGGAACGATCGTCGCGATGGTGAAGTCGCGGTCGTCGATCGCGGTCTTCGCGCCCTTGGGCAGGGTCACGGCGCTGATGTGGATCGAATCGCCGACCTCGAAGCCGGTCAGATCGACCACGACGTCCTCCGGGATTTCGGCCGCATCGACGATCAGCTCGACGTCATGCCGCACGACGTTCAACACGCCGCCCTTCTTGAGGCCCGGCGATGCGTCTTCATTCTCGAAGCGCACCGGCACCGCGACGGTGACGGTGGCATGTTCGGAAACGCGCAGGAAATCGGCGTGCAGCGGACGGTCGGAGACGGGGTGGAACGCCACGTCCTTGGCGAGCGTGCGGACGGACTTGCCGCCGACTTCGACCATGATGACCGAGTTGAAGAAATGGCCGGTGCCCAGCAGCTTGTTGAGGAGCTTTTCCTCGACATGGATGGACTGCGGGTCTTGATTATTGCCATAAATGACGGCGGGAACGCGGCCCTCGCGGCGGAGAGCGCGGGAGGCTCCCTTGCCTGCCCGATCGCGTGCCTCGGCCGACAGCGTAAGCTGCTCGCTCATTGCGTGTCTCCAAAAGCTAATTGATGTACCTTCCCGCCACGCCTCCAGGGATGACCATCGCGGGAAGGCGGCCCTTTAGCAGGAAATGGCGCAAAGGCAAGGGGCGGTATGGTCGCATCTGAGCCGTCTGACCTTCGGAAACCCCATCTACATCCATTCGTGCTGAGCCTGTCGAAGCACGCGCGCCCTTCGACAGGCTCAGGGCGAACGGAAGAATCATTGAAGCCGCGTGACTGTAAAGCCCTTCGCCTCCAGCAGTTCGATGAGGTTCTCGCGCCCGGTCAGATGCCCCGCCCCCACCGCGATGAACGGCTTGCCCGCCAGCGCCTCGATCGCCTTCACCCAGTCGCGGTTGCGCGCGACCAGTATGGCTTCCTCGACCATCGGATCAGGCTGCTCGCCAATCTCGTCCTCCTTGGCGATCGCGTCCATGTCGCCCTTGAGCCAGGCTTTCAGGATACGATCGTAGAGCGCCTTCATCCCCTTGGCCTCATGCACCGTCTGCACCAGCAACCGCGCCTGCGCGGCTTCGGGCAGCGTGTCGAAAGCGCCGAACTGCCGCTCCACCGTCTCCAGCCCGCCGATCGGCTTGCCCGCCTTTTTGAAGGCGGCGATTAGCACCGGCTCCACGCCATCATCCTGACTGACGCCCAGCCCCTGCTGGCTCGCGGCCGACAGCAGCATCGCCGCCGCCCAGCTTTCATAGCCGGACAGCAGCTGCGAACTGGTGCCGCCATCGTCGATCGCCTTTACAAGCGCCGCCTGCTCCTCCTCGGGCACCCGCTTTTCGAGCGGCGGAAGGCCGGGGCTGCGGCCCATCTTCTCGAACAGGGCCAGCGTCTTCTGCTCGTCCTGAAGGTCCGCCGCCTCCAGCACCAGCCGGTCCGCCTGCCCCATCGCCTCGCGGATTGCCGGCGTGTCCCAGGCAACGCCCCTGGGCAGCACATGGATGGTGCCGAACAGCCACCCCTTCATGTCGCCGCGCTGCACCTGCCAGAGCGCGGGGCCGCTCTGCGCTGCGGGCTTGGGCGCGGGGTCGGAACCGCAGGCGGCGACCAGCGCGAGCGACAAAACCGCCAGCAGGCGGAGGATCATGCGTGTCATGCGCTCACTCCTTCACCCGCTTCGCCTTGACGCCCAGCGCCTTCAACTGATCCTGCACGCTGCCGTTGCCCGCCAGATGCCCTGCGCCGACGGCTACAAAGACCGTTCCCGGCCGATCGAGCCGCGCCTTGATCCACTTCGCCCAATTAGCGTTGCGCCCGATCAGCAGCACCTGCGCCAGTTCGGGCGTCGCCTCCAGCGACTCGTTCATCGATTGCGCCAGCTTGTCGGGCTGACCCGCCTGCCAATAGGTGAGGAGGTCGCCAAACTCCTTCTCCATCTCGGGCAGGCCGTCGACCGTAGCGGTCAGGAACTTGACCTGCTGCGGCATCGGCAGGCCCGCAAAGAAGCCGATCTGCTGCTCCACCGTCTCCAGCGCTTCGACCGTCTTGCCCGCGTCCTGTGCCGCCTTGCGCAAGATCTTCTCCGCGCCGAGCTGGTTCTGATAGCCCAGTCTCTCTAGCGGCGCGACCGACAAAGTGATGCCCGCCATCCACGGATTGAACATCTCGAACGTCTGCCACGGCAGGCCATTGGCCGTCATCGCCGCCTGATAGGGCGCGCGCGCGTCTTCCGGGAGCCGGTCGCTGAGCTTTACCCCGTCGCTCGCCAGCGCCAGCCGGCCGATCGTCGCGCCCAGCGCATTGGGATCATCCGGTTCGATGATCTCCAGCACCAATTCGTCCGACCCGTCGAACGCGGCCTTCACCGACCCGCGAAACCAGTCGATCCCCGGCTTCATCACATGCACCGTGCCGAAGAGGTAGATGCGCGTATCAGCGTCCTTCACCAGCCAGAGGGCAGGGGTGGGGGCAGCGGGCGTCTTCGCCTCCGCCATGCCGCCGATCAGCAGCAGGGCGGCGGCGCACAGGCGGAGCATGGCGGCGAGCTTGGTCATGCGCCTTCCATGGGCAGCGCGCAGCCGAAGGGCAAGCCGCTTAACCCTGTTTTGGGTGGCCGCCGCCCTTGACCGCCCCCAACTCCTGCGCCAAGGCGCGAGGCCAGGTTTCGAGTGAAAAGGGCATAGTTGGTGGCCGAAGGCAAAGCGCTTTCCTTCCAGGATCTGATCCTGACCCTGCACGCTTATTGGGGGAAGCAGGGCTGCGTCATCCTCCAGCCCTATGACATGGAAGTGGGCGCTGGCACCTTCCACCCCGCCACTACGCTCCGCGCGCTCGGCCCCGACGCCTGGAACGCCGCCTATGTCCAGCCCAGCCGCCGGCCCACCGACGGACGCTATGGCGAAAACCCGAACCGGCTCCAGCATTATTACCAGTATCAGGTCATCATGAAGCCATCGCCGGCGAACCTCCAGGATCTGTATCTGGGCTCGCTGGTCGAGATCGGCATCGACCCGCTGGTGCATGACATCCGCTTCGTCGAGGATGATTGGGAAAGCCCGACGCTGGGCGCCTGGGGCCTAGGCTGGGAAGTCTGGTGCGACGGCATGGAAGTCACGCAATTCACCTATTTCCAGCAGATGGGCGGCTTCGATTGCAAGCCGGTCGCAGGCGAGCTGACCTACGGCCTTGAGCGCCTCGCCATGTACATCCAGGGCGTGGATCGCGTTTACGACCTCAAGTTCAACGACGCCGGCGTGACCTATGGCGACGTGTTCCTCGAAAACGAAAAGCAGATGTCGAAATGGAATTTCGAGGTCGCCGACACCGAAAAACTGTTCCGCTGGTTCAAGGATTGCCGCGCCGAATATGACCAGTGCATCGAAGCCGGCGTGCCCCTTGCCGCCTTCGAGCAGGCGATCAAGGCGTCGCACACCTTCAACCTTTTGCAGGCGCGCGGCGTCATCTCCGTGCAGGAACGCGCCAGCTATATGGGCCAGGTCCGCGACATGGCGAAGGGCAGCTGCGAAGCATGGATGCAAAGCAACGGATGGGCGGCGTGACTCCTCCCCGGAACGGGGAGGGGGACCGCGCGGCGCAGCCGCGTGGGGGAGGGGGTGCGCCTCCCACGCAACGCCCGCTAGTATATACTGCCCGAAAGCTGCGTAAGGACATGAGCCTGCCCGAAGTGCTGCTTTGGCAACGCTTGCGTGGGCAGGCGACCGGCCTCAAATTTCGCCGGCAACATCCGATCGGCAGCTACATCGCAGACTTTTATTGCAGCAGCCTGAAGCTGGTGATCGAGGTTGACGGCGAAATTCATGACCGGGGCGATCAACCGCGGCGCGACGCTCGTCGAGATGCGTATATGAAAGAGAATGGATATCAGGTGGTGAGAATTTTGGCCTCCGACATTCTGAAGGACGCAGAGAAGGCCGCTGCACAGATCGCATCGCTGGTGGCCAGCCCCCTCCACCACCGGCCTGCGGCCGGCGGTCCCCCTCCCCGTGCCGGGGAGGATTGCCAATGACCGACTTCCTCCTCGAACTGCGCTGTGAGGAAATCCCGGCGCGGATGCAGCTCAAGGCGTCCGACGGTCTCGCCCGGCTCTTCACCGAGGAACTGGCCAAGGCCGGCCTCAAGCCGCACGCCATCGACAGCTACGTCACCCCCCGCCGCCTCGCCCTGATCGCGCGCGGCTTGCCGCTCGAAACCGCCGCCGTCAGCGAAGAATTTAAAGGCCCGCGCACTTCCGCGCCCGATCAGGCGCTCGACGGCTTCCTGCGCAAGACCGGGCTGATCCAGGACCAGCTTCAGGACCGCGATGGCGTCTGGTTCGCCGTTGTCGAAAAGCCCGGCCGCGCCACCCGCGACGTGCTGGCCGAAGCCATCCCGACGGTCATCCGCGCCTTCCCCTGGCCCAAATCAATGCGCTGGGGCGCGGCTTCGCAGACCACCGAAAGCCTGCGCTGGGTCCGCCCGTTGCAAGGCATCGTCGCGATCCTCGGCGAAGATCTGGTCGACATCGAGATCGAGGGGCTGCGCAGCGGCTACGCGACGCTGGGCCACCGCTTCCATCATCCGGGCGAAATCACCATCGGCGGCGCGCATGATTATGTCCAAAAGCTGCGCGCCTGCCATGTGATCGTCTCCCATCAGGAGCGGCAGGCGATCATCGAGGCCAAGGCCGCCGAAGCAGCAGCCGCGCACGGCTACACGGTCATCGAGGACAAGGGCCTCGTCGCGGAAAATGCGGGCCTCACCGAATGGCCGGTGCCGCTGCTCGGCGATTTCGACCCGGCCTTTCTGGAGGTGCCGCCCGAAGTCATCCAGCTGACGCTCCGCATCAACCAGAAATATTTCGTGCTCAAGGACGCTGCGGGGAAACTCGCTCCTGCCTTCATCTGCACCGCCAATATCGAGGCGAAGGATGGCGGCGCGGCGATCATCGCTGGCAACCGCAAAGTGCTCGCCGCCCGTCTCTCCGACGCCCGCTTCTTCTGGGAGCAGGACAAGAAAACGCGGCTGGAGGATCACGCCAGGAAACTGGAGCGCATCACCTTCCACGAAAAGCTCGGCACCGTCGCCGACAAGGTGGACCGCGTTGCAAAGCTCGCAAGATGGCTGGTGGAGGAGGGGATCGTCACCTCCAACACAACCGTCACCCCAGCGAACGCTGGGGTCTCAGGCGGCAGCGCGCCAACGCCTGAGATGCCAGCCTACGCTGGCATGACGAAAGAGGAACTCGCCACCCTCGCCGAGCAGGCCGCCCGCCTGTGCAAGGCCGACCTCGTCACCGAAATGGTCGGCGAGTTCCCCGAGCTTCAGGGCGTCATGGGCGGCTACTACGCCCGCGCCGAAGTGGATGAGAATGGCCTGCGGCGCTGGCCCAACGCCGTAGCCGACGCCATCCGCGACCATTACAAGCCGGTCGGGCAGGGGGATGATGTGCCCACCGCGCCGGTGACGGTGGCGGTGAGCCTGGCGGATAAGCTGGATACGATTGCCGGCTTTTTCTCAGAAGGTGAGAAACCTACCGGGTCCAAGGATCCATTTGCGCTTCGCCGAGCGGCAATTGGCGTTCTAGCCCTAATCGAGTTGAACGGACTACGCCTCAGGCTTCGTGATGCGTTCGTGGAAGCCACGTTCTGGCAACCGTTTGGACGTCAGGTAAATCCGACAATATTAGCAAATCAAACCTTCGCGCAGTTATCTCGATTTATCGGGATGGGTAAGGATGTCGCCTCTGCCTTTTACAAGCAAATACGTGACCAAGCTGATGATCGAGCCGCCGAGAAGGCGAAAGCGGACACCGAAAAGCTATATACCATCGCTGAAGATGCGATGCTATTCTTCGCCGACCGCCTCAAGGTCCAGCAGCGCGAGGCCGGCGTCCGCCACGACCTGATCGACGCGGTGTTCGCGCTGGGCGGCGAGGACGACCTCGTCCGCCTGCTTTCCCGCGTCCATGCCCTCCAGTCCTTCGTCGCGACCGACGACGGCGCGAACCTGCTCGCCGGCTACAAGCGCGCCGCGAACATCCTCAAGAAGGATGCGCCAGACCTTTCCCCCGTTCGCCCTGAGCCTGTCGAAGGGCAGGACCGAGCGGAGCCGAGGCCATCCGACGGTACGGGCTTCGCTGACGCTCAGCCGGGTGCTTCGACTTCGCTCAGCACGAACGGTTTGGATATGCTCCCCTACACCCCCGAACCCGCCGAAGCCGCGCTGATCGCCGCGCTTGACGCCGCCGAACCGCGCGCGCGGCAGGCCGTGGCCGACGAGCGGTTCGAGGACGCGATGGCCGCGCTCGCCACGCTCCGCGCCCCGATCGACGCCTTCTTCGACAGCGTCACCGTCAACGATCCCGATCCCGCCAGACGCGCGAGTCGCCTGGCGCTGCTGGCGCGGGTGCGCGATGCCGTGCATCAGGTCGCCGACTTCTCGAAAATTGCGGGTTGAGGACATAAGATGTCCAGGCCGGCCCCATTCTCAAACGGCCATGCAGGAAACGTCTATCGCGGCGCGCCTTGACGCGCTATTGCGGGTAAATTGTTGCAACGCACAAAATCGGCAATCAGTGCAGGGAGAGCCGGACATATGGTGAAGACGGAAGAGGCCCCGATGAGCAGCACGACCCGCTATGTCTATCGTTTCGGCGGCGGCGTGAATGACGGGGGCAAGGGCGACAAGAACCTCCTGGGCGGCAAGGGCGCCAATCTCGACGGCATGGCCGCAATCGGCCTGCCGGTGCCGCCCGGCTTCACCATCACCACCGAAATGTGCACCCGCTATTATCAGGACGGCGGCACCTATCCTGACAGCCTGAAGGCGGAAGTCGCAAGCGGCATCGCCCATATCGAAAGCGTCACAGGGAAGCGCTTCGGCGATGCTGCCGACCCGCTGCTGGTCTCGGTCCGTTCGGGCGCGCGCATCTCTATGCCCGGCATGATGGATACCGTCCTCAACCTCGGCCTCAACGACGACACGGTCGAGGGGCTGGCCGCCGCCTCGGGCGACGAGCGTTTCGCCTGGGACAGCTATCGCCGCTTCATCCAGATGTATTCGGACGTGGTGCTGGAACTCGATCATGGCGCGTTCGAGGAAGCGCTGGAGATCGCCAAGGAAGATCAGGGCTACACGCTGGACACCGAGATGACCGCCGACGACTGGAAGGCGCTGGTGGCCGAATATAAGAGCCTGGTCCAGAAGCTCTGGAACAAGCCCTTCCCGCAGGACGTGCATGACCAGCTCTGGGGCGCGATCAGCGCCGTGTTCGGATCGTGGCAGGCCGACCGCGCCAAAGTCTATCGCCGCTTGAATTCCATCCCCGGCGACTGGGGCACGGCGGTCAACGTCCAGGCGATGGTGTTCGGCAATATGGGCAATACGTCCGCCACCGGCGTCGCCTTCACGCGCGATCCCGCGACCGGCGAAAATGCCTATTATGGCGAATATCTCATCAACGCGCAGGGCGAGGACGTGGTCGCCGGCATCCGCACGCCGCAATATCTGACGAAAGCCGCTCGGACAAGGGCAGGGGCCAAGCCCTTGTCGATGGAAGAGGCAATGCCGGACACCTATGCCGAGCTGGCGCGGGTGTTCCAGATCCTCGAAACCCATTATCGCGACATGCAGGACATCGAGTTCACGGTGCAGCAGGGCAAGCTCTGGATGCTCCAGACGCGCTCGGGCAAGCGCACCGCCAAGGCCGCGCTCAAGATCGCGGTCGATATGGCGCATGAGGGGCTGATTTCCGAAGAGGAAGCCGTCGCCCGTGTCGATCCCGCCGCGCTCGACCAGCTTCTGCATCCGACGCTCGATCCCAGCGCCCCGCGCGACGTGCTGACCAAGGGCCTGCCCGCCTCGCCGGGCGCGGCGTCCGGCGCGATCGTGTTCGACGCCGACACGGCCGAGCGCCGCAACGAACTGGGCGACGCCGTCATCCTCGTCCGTGTCGAAACCAGCCCGGAAGACATTCACGGGATGCACGCGGCCAAGGGCATCCTCACCGCGCGCGGCGGCATGACCAGCCACGCCGCCGTGGTCGCGCGCGGCATGGGCCGCCCCTGCGTCTCGGGCGCGGGCAGCCTCTCGATCGACAATGCCAACCGCATTCTCCGCATCGGCTCGCGCGAACTGCGCGAGGGCGACATCCTCACCATCGACGGCGCGACCGGCGAAGTCATGGCGGGCGAGGTGCCGACGGTGCAGCCGGAACTCGCCGGCGATTTCGGCACGCTGATGGAATGGGCCGACAAGGTCCGCCGCCTCAAGGTGCGCGCCAACGCGGAAACGCCGCAGGACTGCAAGGTCGCGCGGGAGTTCGGCGCGGAGGGCGTGGGCCTCTGCCGCACCGAACATATGTTCTTCGACGCTGCGCGCATCACCGCTGTGCGCGAGATGATCCTGGCCGACAGCGAAAAGGGCCGCCGCGTCGCGCTCGACAAGCTGCTGCCCGAGCAGCGCGACGATTTCGCGCAGATTTTCATGGTGATGGCGGGCCTGCCCGTCACCATCCGCCTGCTCGACCCGCCGCTACACGAATTTCTGCCCCATGGCGAAGCGGAGTTCGAGGAAGTGGCGAAGGCCGCCGGCGTCGGCGTCGAAGCGCTCAAGCGCCGCGCCGCCGAACTGCACGAGTTCAATCCCATGCTCGGCCATCGCGGTTGTCGCCTGGGCGTCACCTATCCCGAAATCTACGAGATGCAGGCCCGCGCCATCTTCGAGGCGGCGCTGATCGTCAAGGCGCGGTCGGGTGACGCGCCCATCCCCGAAATCATGATCCCGCTCGTCGCCACCCGCAGGGAGCTGGAGCTGATGAAGGCGATCGTCGATGAGGTCGCAAGGCAAGTATTCGCCGAACAGGGCGCGTCCGTCGACTATCTCGTCGGCACGATGATCGAACTGCCCCGCGCCGCCCTCAAGGCCGGTGAAATCGCGGAAGTCGGCGAATTCTTCTCCTTCGGCACCAATGACCTCACGCAGACCACCATCGGCATCAGCCGTGACGATGCCGGCCGTTTCCTGACGCAATATGTGGACAAGGGCATCTTCGCCCGCGATCCCTTCGTCAGCATCGATGTGGAGGGCGTGGGCCAGTTGATCGAACTGGCGGCCGAGCGCGGGCGTGCGACCCGCGCGGGCATCAAGCTCGGCATCTGCGGCGAACATGGCGGCGACCCGGCGTCGATCGCCTTCTGCGAGAAGACCGGCCTCGATTATGTCTCGGCCTCCCCCTACCGCGTACCGATCGCCCGACTGGCGGCGGCCCAGGCGGCGCTCGCCAACAAATGATTTGAAAAGGGCGGGGAAATCCCGCCCTTTTGTTGGTCTAGATGCAGCTCAATGCGCGCCGGTCAGACGGCTGAGCAGCCCTGGCTTCGCCTCGCCGCGCTCCAGCGCCAGCGCCTGTCCCCGCCAGTCGTTGCGCGTGATCGTGCCGGGCGTCAGGCCTAGCCGCGCCTCCAGCGTCGCTTCCTGCTCGGCATTCAGCGCCGCGATCTGCCCATAGCGGTGATAGCCCGCTTCGTTGAGCGCCACCTCCTCGCGCTGGCTGATCCCGCTGATGCGGCTCAGGTCATCGCGGCCCCGCACCGCGCCGCCGACTGCCGTCGCCGTGCCCGCGCCGATCGGCGCGCTGTGCCGCTCCAGCTCCACGATCCGCTTGTTCGCCGCCTCCAGCCGCGTGTCCCGATCCTTGATCGCCGTGCGATGCGCGATCTTCTCCTCCTGCCACAGCCGCTTGAACTTGCCGCGCCCGCTTATCATCAGGCCGAAAATCAGGCCGATGACCAGAGCGATCGCCAGCAGGGCGAGGTCGTTCATCGTGAAGCTCATCATGGCACTCTCCTTCGCCGCCACGAACGAGGAACGAGGCCAAAGGTTGCGGACTGCCCCTTGGGGCGCATATGGGTCGCACAAGTGCAAAAAAGGGGCTTGCCCAATCGGGCGCGCGCTTCTATCTGCGGCGCTCCAAACGCACCCGTAGCTCAGCTGGATAGAGCATCAGACTACGAATCTGAGGGTCGGA
>NZ_JAVHPD010000013.1:0-32435 GCF_036170395.1 Sphingobium sp. | reverse complement strand
AACCCGCGACTACGCCGCGTTCCTTCGCATTACCGCTTCCTCGCGATAAGCGATCATCCACCGCAACATGGAACAGGCCCTTGAGTTGACGGCGGTCGTCGACGGCCTGGAAAATGCGACGCTCAACAGTGGCGCCAAAGCCTCGGCGCGCTCGCGCTTCGAATCCACCAAGCAGCGTTTCTTCGGCCAGCTTCTCCTCAGCATGAAACTCCCCACCGTGATCGCGGCGGTGAAGACGCATCTGGCGGCCGGCCAGTCAGTGGTACTCCAGCTCGTGACGACGGCGGAATCGATCCTCGACCGGCGGCTGGGCGATCTCTCCCCGGACGAACGCGCGAATTTGGAAATTGATCTAAGTCCGCGTGAGTACATTATCGACTATCTTGAGCGCGCCTTCCCGACCCGGCAGATGCGGGTGTTCAAGGACGACACCGGCACGCCGCGCTCGCTGCCGATGGTGAATGACGACGGCCATCCGGTCTACAATCCCGAGGCACAGGCCGCGCGCGATGCGCTGATCGAAAGGCTTTGCGCGATGCCGCCCATCATGTCGGCGCTCGACGCGCTGCTCGAGCATTTCGGGCACGACAATGTCGCCGAGGTCACCGGGCGCACCAAGCGGCTCATCACGGCGAGCGATGGACGCCAGAAGCTCGAAAGCCGCTCCGCCCGCACCAGCCAGGCCGAAGCCGCCGCCTTCATGACCGGCAAGAAGCGTATGCTGGTCTTCTCCGACGCCGGCGGCACCGGACGCAGCTATCATGCCTCGCTCGACGTCCTGAACCAGGAGCAGCGGGTGCACCTGCTGCTGGAGCCGGGCTGGCGCGCCGATCGCGCGATCCAGGGCCTCGGCCGCACGCACCGCACGCATCAGGCGATCACGCCGCTGTTCCGGCCGGTGACCACGGACTGCAAGGGAGAGCTGCGCTTCACCAGCACAATCGCGCGTCGCCTCGACAGCCTCGGCGCGCTCACGCGCGGCCAGCGGCAGACCGGCGGGCAGGGACTCTTCGACCCTGCGGACAACCTCGAGAGCGAATATGCCTGCGCCGCGCTCCTCTCCTGGTTCGATCTTCTCGCCGCCGGCAAACTCACCAGCACGACGCTCGACGATTTCCAGCACCGCACGGGTCTCGAACTCGTCGACAAGGACGGCGTCCTCAAGGACGAGATGCCGCCGATCCAGCGCTGGCTCAATCGCATCCTCGCCTTGCCGATCGCGCTCCAGAACAGCATCTTCGATGAGTTCCTCTCACTGATCGAGACGCGCGTGTCGGCGGCGCGCGAGGCGGGCCGCCTGGACGTCGGTGTTGAGACGATCCTGGTCGACAAGGCGACGCTCATCGATGACATCGTCCTGCGCACGGATGCGCGCACCGGCGCCACCTCGCATCTGCTCACGATCGAGATCGCGCGGCGCCGCAATCCCGTCTCGCTCGAGCGGATCTTGCGGATTGCCGATGGCGACGGCAGCGCGGCTTTCATGATCAACCGCAAGTCCGGCAAGGTGGCGCTACGGACGCGGGCCCGCTCGCTCATGGAGGAAAAGGAGGGGACGCCCATCCCGCGCGTCGAAATGATGCGCCCGACGCGCAACGAATATATGCGCGAGGACGATCTCTACGAATCCTCATGGGAGGAGGTTGATCGCGAGACCTTCAGCCGGATCTGGTCAGACGAGGCCGAAGCCGCCAGGCAGACTGTCGACAGCGAGACGATCCGGCTGGCGACGGGGCTGCTCCTGCCGATCTGGTCGGCCCTCCCAAGCGATCACATGGCCGTCAACCGTATCGTGGACGATGAAGGCCATAGCTGGCTCGGTCGCCTGGTCTTCGACGACCATGTCCCCCAGCTGTTCACGAAACTCGGCATCGATCGGGTTGAGACCTTGCCGGCTGATGCCATCGTCAAGGCCGTGTCAGCCGGGCGGAGCATCGACGTCTCGCATCCATTCGCGCTCACCATCAAGCGCTCCGTCGTGAACGGCTCGCCGCGGATCGAACTGGTCGGCTGCCCGCACGACCGGTTGGCTTGGCTCAAGTCGATCGGCTGCTTCACCGAGGTGATCCAGTATCGCACCCGTATCTTCGTGCCGATGCCATCGGCGGAAACGATCCTCGGTCAGGTCCTCGCCTGAACGAAGGCCGGGCGAAAGGCTGGTTGTAAAACCCTGTAAAATTGTCAAATCCGAGACGCAGTCGCATAGCAGCCAAGCCAAAAATGTCTTACCAATGTCATTTCAGAACAATAACGATCATGTAACTGGAAGGTGTAGGCGTGGGGAAACAGACGAGATGTCTGTCGGAGTGATTCTCCCGTCTATTCGATCCGACAGCGCGATCGTGCGGCAAATGTGTTCGATACGGCATGTGATTGACGATGCGCGCGCCGCTGGCTCGCTCGACCCGCTCTTTGCCCATCTTTATTCCGCCATAGAACGCAACACGCCGGCAGACCTTCTGGAAGAAGCGGCCTGCGGGCCGCGTTGCGCCTGGTGCTGCTACACCCGCGTGCCCGCCACAGCGCCTGAAATCCTGTTCCTGGTTCGTGGGTCAGGTTCCGGCCTGCCAGCGTCAGTCATTCGTGCAATACCCGAGCTGGCTGATCGGCGCCGGAACGGCTGGGGTCGCTCCTTGCACGAAAGCCTCGCGCCATGCGCTGTCCTGGAGGATGGTCTCTGCACGGCTCACTCTCATCGTCCCATCGCCTGCCGGACGACAATGTCCCTTGATGCCGATCAGTGCAGGCGGGCGTGCAGCGAACCGGAGGAGGCTCTCATTCCGACGGCCATGTCGGCCGTGGCACTGCGGGCGGTCTATGACATCGCGCTGCGCGGGGCGCTGCTCAACGCCGGTTATTCTCCACAGCGGTTCGATCTCGCGACCGGTCTCGAAGAGGCCGTCGTCTCCGCGAGAGCCGAAGCGGTATGGCTTGACGGCGACGACCCCTTTCCATCAGCGCTACGCATCGACGAGGAAGACTATCTCGACGAGCCCGTCAGGCGTGCGCTTTACGAGGCGGCGTTCGGCTAAGGAGATCTCGGAAAAAAGAGCCTGCCCGGCAGCCCAGGCAGGCTCTGCAAGTCAGAAGCGACAAGCCTTTCGACTCGAACGCCCCTCGGGTCGCGTAGAAAGATTAACTCGGATCAAGCGCAGTTCATTGCATGGATGCGACACAGGCGAACTGTCGTGGAAGTAATTCAGAGCGGTAATTCGCCACGGCTCGGATCGTGGACCGTGTAGATCACTTCGCTGTAACTGGAATAGGTCGGATTCAACGGCTGATCGAGGGTGATCGTGATCCCTCCGCGCCGCCAGAACAACCGCGTCGCTCGCTCGCCGGGATTGCGCGACATCGACGGCGCAAGTTCGACCAGACGCGAACTGGCGGGCTTCCCGTAACGTTCCGACAGCAGAACGCCGAGTTCGTCCGGCGATGTCCGTGACACGGTGACCAGGATCTCGCTCACCGTCGCGCCGGCATTGTTGAACCAGAACCGCGCGCTCGCATTGGTATTGGTGCTCGAGCGCACATCCGTGTCCGGGTCGAGGCGGTCCAGATGATAGACGTCGCGCACCTGAGCGCGTGTCATGCCGACCCGCACGAGATCCCAGACTGTGGCTGGCTGTGCAGCCGGTCGCACGGGCGCGGCGTTTCCGAAGCCCGGCGCCGCCAGTGCAAGCAGCAAGCACATGATAAATTTCCGCATCGCTCGCCCCTCTCTGTCTGCAATATGCCTGCCGCGCCTCAGCCAATGTCCTAGAGTCTTCCGCACGCGGCGAGAAGACCGATGACGCCCTTCAAGCAGGCGCGCATCGGTTCCGGCGGGCTGCCGTGCCGTTGTCAGGCTTGAAATCCTTGGCTGACATTCAGCGGCGCAACCCGCCGACGCCGTTCAATCGCTGCGGCGATCCTACTCGTAGGACGCGCGCCGCACGGACGGAGCGACGTCGTCGCTGTGCGGCTTGGTCTTCGCCATCGCGTTCGCGCGCGCCACTGCATCCTCGACATGCTTGACCGCCGCGCCGACGGTCTGGATATTTTCGGCCTCGGCGTCGGAAATGCTGATCCCGAACCGCTCCTCAAATATCATGATCAGTTCGACGACATCGAGGCTGTCGGCTCCGAGATCCTCGATGAACCGCGCCTGCGGGATCACCTTTTCGGGATCAACGCCAAGCTGATCTCCCACCAGCTCTATAAGCTGTTTGGCCACGTCACTTTGGGTCTCAGTCATCATGGCGGCGTGAACTCCAGGGCCTGAACGGATCTTCCGCGGAATCATCCAGTAGCGACCAAGATAAACGCCGGCCGGTAGCGCAGCCTTCCGTAATAATACGAAGGTCGTGGCTGTGGCGGCTCCTGGGCGACCGCAAAGACCCCAGGCGAAAGGGAAGGGGGAGCGGAGACGAGTGTCCGGGCTGATCCGGATGCCAGAAGGAGTTGCTCCGATGACCAATACCGTAAAGCTCGCAAAGCTTACGCTCTCCCCGATCAACGTCCGCAAGCGGCCGGACGAACTGCTCGAAATTCCCCAGATGGCGGCCGACCTCGAAGCGCGGGGTGTGCTGCAGAACCTCCTCGTCACCCCTGTGAAGAAGCCGCGTGGCACCTTCGAGGTGTTCGACGGCGGCCGTCGCCTGCGCGGTCTGCTGCTGCTCGCCGAGCGCGGCATTATCGACCCCGATACCTATGATGTGCCGGTGAAGGTGCTGGTCGGCGACGAAGCGACACTGTCCGAAACCTCGACGGCCGCCAACTTCCACCAGCTCAAGATGACGCCTGCCGAAGAATGCCGGGCTTTCCAGTATTTCATCGGGCTTAACAACGATATCGACGGGGTCGCCAAGCGGTTCGGCCTGACCCGACGCTTCGTCGAAGGGCGTCTGCGCCTCGCGACCCTGGCCGAGCCGATCTTCGAGGCACTGAGCGAAGGCACCATCACGCTCGACGTCGCCAAGGCCTATGCCTCGACCGAGAATCAGGAGAAGCAGCTCCTGGTCTGGAACAGCTACGGCACCAGCTATGCGAATGCCGACACCATTCGCCGGGTCATCGCCAACGAGACCATGAAGTCGACAGACCCGGTCGCGATCCTGGTCGGTGAGGACCGCTATGCCGACGCCGGCGGCAAGGTCGATCGCGACCTTTTCAGCGATAGCGGCGACAAATGGGTCAATCCCGAAATCGCGCAGCGCCTGGCCGCCGACATCATGGAAGGCGAGGCCAAGCGGATCGGCGAGGAACTCGGCCTCGGCTGGATCCGCCCGATCGCGTCGAACTACACCCATAATGCCGCGAGCGGACTCTACCGCGTCATCCTTCCATCCCCCGAGCCGACGCTGGAACAGGCCGAACGCCTTCAGGCGATTTCGGAACGGCACGAAGCGATCGCCGAGGAGATGGATGACGAGTCCATCAGCGATGAGACCTATCAGGCGCTCGATCAGGAATATGATGCGCTCACCGAGGAGGCCGAAGCGATCCGCAATGTGGCCCCGGTTCTCCCCGACGAGCTCAAGCCGCTGGTCGGCGCCTTCCTGAAGCTCAGCCCCAAGGGTGAGATGGTCCTCGACACCGAATATTACAGCGAGGACCCGGTCGATATCGGCGGCAGCGATGACGATCGGGACGATATCGGCGGCGAGCGTGCCGACGGTACTGGCTCGACGGGAACCGGTCGGGGCTACACGCCGCCGCCGCCGCGACCCGAAGCGGTCGCGCCTGGCGGCAAGCCGCTCAGCGCGCGGCTCTACGACGAGCTCGCCATGCAGCGGCGCGACGTCCTTGCCGCGACGCTCCTCAGCCATCCGGCGCTGGCGCTCGATTATGCCCTGTTCGTCATGATCGACGACCGCACCAGCACCTTCAGCGCCTATGGTTCGACGATCCGCGCACGGTCGCCGCAAGATCCGGTGTCCGGCGAGCAGCCGGCGACGCGGGCTCGTAGCTATCTGGCCGAAGCCCATGACGGGCTGGACGCGAGCTGGACCGAGCACAAGTCGGAGGTCGATCGGTTCGAGGCGTTCCGGGCCCTCGACGACGATGGGAAGGCGGCCTGGCTCGCCTATATCGTCGCGATGTCGCTCGAGGCCAAGGCGAGCTACCGCGCCGAGCAGTGCCCGCTCCACAACCGGCTCGCGACCATCATGGAGGTGGATGTCGCAAGCTGGTGGCGTCCGACCTCGGAGAACTTCTTCGATCGCGTCAGCAAGGGATCGATCCTGACGCTCCTCGCCGAAGTCGGCGGGGCCGCGCTCACGGCGCGTCACGCCACCTTAAAGAAGTCGGAAATCTCCGGATCGTGCGCGAAGCTGTTCGCCGGTGAAGCGATCGTCGAGCCCGAGGTTCGGGACGCCGCGCTCGCCTGGGTGCCCAACGCGATGCAGTTCCTCGACCAGCCCGAGGCGGATCTCATCGAGACCGTCGACGGCGATCAGGATGAGCAGTCCGAGGAGACCGCAGATACGGGCGACGCCGACACGATCGTCGTACCGGCCGTCGCCGAGCCGGAAGAGGGCGCGGACGCGACCGGGGAAAACGTGCCTCAGCCGGACGCACTCGCGGCCTGATCCGCCTCGCTCCTGGATGCCTGACCGCCGGCGCGCCGTTCGCGCGTCGGCGGCTCCTTGTCATGACCGGTTCGGGAGAGCGTCATGCGCCCCAAAAAACGCACCAGCCGCGACGTCGCGGCGGAAATCACCGATCTCATCATCCGCAAGCTCGAAGAGGGCGTGCCGCCCTGGTCGAGACCCTGGCGCAGCACCGGTGCCGGCGGTCGGCCGCTTCGTCATTGCGGAACGCCTTACACCGGAATCAACACGCTCTATCTGTGGGCGCTTGGCGATGCCCAGGGCTACCGCTCGCGCTACTGGATGACCTACCGTCAGGCCGAAGCGCTGGGAGCCAATGTCCGGCGCGGCGAAACCGGCGCGCTGTCAGTCTATTATTCGTCCTTCAAGAAGCATGAGACCCATCCCGAGACCGGGAAGGATGTTGAACGCAGCATCCGGTTCCTCCGCCATTATGTCGTGTTCAACGCCGATCAGATCGACGCGCTGCCCGCCTATTTCTATGCGCCCGACGAGCCTGAGACCCCGGTTGCGCCGTCTGCGCGTCAGGCGGCCATCGACACCTTTTTCGCCACCATCCCGGCAGACGTCCGCCATGGTGGTAATCAGGCCTATTTCACGCCGACCTTCGATCACATCCAGCTGCCCCACCGCTCCGCGTTCCGTAGCATGGATCTGTATGCCTCGACCCGCTGCCATGAGACCGTCCACTGGTCGGGCCATGCGAGCAGGTTGGCCCGCACCTTTGGCAAGCGCTTCGGTGACAAGGCCTACGCATTCGAGGAACTTGTCGCCGAAATCGGGGCGGGGCTGTGCTGCGCCGATCTTGGCCTCCCCAATGTCCTCCATGACGGACATGCGAGCTATGTCGGGCACTGGGTCGGCATCCTTCGCGGCGACAAGACCGCGATCATCCATGCGGCGTCCAAGGCGGAACAGGCCTTCAACTTTTTGAAGAGCTTCGGCGCAAGCGCGCCCGACCCCGCGTCCGGGGACGATGGCGCCGAGGCCGTCGCGGCGACCGTCTGATTTTTCGATTTCCTCTTCCCTAGAAAGGACTATCGCCATGGGCTGGCTTTTCATGCCTTTTACCTCGATGGGCGGCCACAGGACCGCCAAATCCTATCTCGATGCCCAGCTGACCTATACTCACGACAATGGCGACGGCACGACCCGAGGCCTCAGGGTTCTTGCCTCATCCTGTCCCGGCAACCGTGTCCACTATGCCGCGGTCCAGTCCCTGGTCGACGGCATCCCGGGAGAGGTGTTCGCTAGCGTCTGCCTCGTGCGCTGGAATCCCCGATCGAAGGACGGCCACCAGTTCGGGTACAAGGATATGGGCGAGAATATGGGGCCATATGAGGCTGATTGCCCGGCCGCGATCCTCGATCTCCTGACGCCGACGACAAACCAATATGCGCTCGAATGGCGGGAGCGATGCCGCGCGAACCTCGCGCGACGGACGCGCAAGCTCGAAAATGGCGACAGGATCCGGCTTCCCGAGCCGATGACCTTCACCGACGGCCATGTCGGCCAGGAGTTCGTCGTCTGCAAGCGCGGCCGCAGCACGATGCTGCGTGACCCCGGAAATGGTGGCTATTACCGGGTGAGCCGTCTCATGCAGCGCGCCTGGTCGATCGTACCGGTGACGAAGGTCCACAAGACAGTCTTCGCCTGACCCTCAATCCGTATATGCTGCGGGAATGGAATTTCTCATGATCAACGCTCTCGACCGAGGTCCGCTATCGCCCAAACGCAGCGAGCTGTGCAGCCGGGAGAACGCCGTGCGGGTGGCGGGCCGCATCTTCGACGATCGGGCGATGAAGGTCAGCATCCTTCATACCGGCGATCCGCTGCAGCCATTTCGCGTGTCGACCGATCCGTCGTGCCATGCCGGGGTCATTGCCGAGATGGTCGCGTGAACCGCTTCGCGATCACCGCGCTGCTCGCGCTTGCCGCCTGTATGCCGAGCGGCGCCGCATCGGAAGATATGACCTTCAACGCCACGGCGCGCGCGCTCGACGGCGATACGGTTGCCGCCGATTTTCGGCTGCTCGGCGTCGATGCGTTCGAGCGTCGCCAGCTTTGCGAGAAGAATGGGGCATGCTGGGCGTGCGGCAAGGCGGCGCAGGATCTCGCTGCGCGCACGCTGCGCGACGCGAATGCCGAAATTCGCCTCTCATCGCGCTCGAGCTATGGGCGGCCGGTGGCCACAGTCACCGTCGGGGGGCGTGACCTTGGCGAGATCATGATCGCTGCGGGCCTCGCGGTCCCCCAGCCGCAATATCTCAGGGCCGATCCGGCACGGGCCGCGAAATATGCGGCCGCTTTTCGCGACGCCCAGCACAGGCGCGCCGGGGCCTTCGAGGGACGGTGGACCGAACCCGCGGCGTGGCGACGCGGTGAACGGCCGGCCTGCGAACGCTAAAATCCCGCGCTGCCGCCAGCCGTGTTTCAGGCGTCCAGTCCAGGATCGGCCCACCACGAGCGACCCTGCCGGAAATCATCGGCGCCAGAGACGATCGGGCCGTCCGGCTCGTCCGCGACATAAGGGGGAACCAACGGGCGTGCCTTGACCTTGCGGCGGTGGATATCGCCGGCGATCCTGCCCCGCGCCTCCAAAAGGTCTTCCAGCCACATCAGATCGTCCAGCATCTCGACGACGCCCCGGCCGGCGAGGCAGAAATAGATGCACCGCTGATAGTCGTCGCCGGTGGGATTGCTGAGGATCGAGGCGAGCTTGCGCTTGCCGCCCGCTTCCCCCTCATGGATCCAGCCGACCGCCTCCCTCAGTTCCCGAACCGAAAAATAGGCGTCCTCGACATGCATGCCGATCGCCGCATTGGCGATCATGCGGCGCGTCGGCCGGTTGTGCTCGTCGAGCGCGGCGTCCCGCAGCGTCACGTCCAGATCGAAATGGTCAAGATAGGCGGCGTTGGCATCGGCCATCGGGAATCTCCTTTGTGAGGAACATTATATGAACGAGCCGGTGCCGAAGAAAAGGTCGATCACAATCATGGTTGGCTTGCCGCATCTCGCGGATGGTAAGCTGCTCGACCGGGCACGACGCCTCCAGCAGCCCGTCCTCGTCTCGGCGAACGCCTTGTCGCGCTGGTCCACGAAGCGCGGCTGGCGCGAATGGACAGGGTGGTCGATGAGCGCACTTGCCAACGCCGCCGGTCTTCGCAGTCTTTGCCTCGACAGCGCGGGCTTCAGCGCGATGTCCCGCTATGGCGGCTATCCATGGACGATCGACGATTATGTCCGGCTCGCCGCATCCTATCCCTTCCACTGGTGGGCCAGCCTTGATTATTGCGTCGAGCATCAGGTCGCTGGCGATCGCGAGGAAGTGCTCGATCGGATCTCACGCACCATTCGCGCGAATATCGACTGCAGGCGACGTGCCGAGGAGGAGGGCCTCAACGGCAGCTTCATGCCGGTGATTCAGGGGCGGCTTCCTTCCGATTATGAGCGATGCGCCGATGGACTCGGGAGCACGATAGAACGGGCTGGCCTGGTCGGCCTGGGGTCGATGTGCAGGCGGCACATCCATGGCCCTGAAGGGCTGATCGCCGTCATTGACCATCTCGACCGAACCTTGCCGCCGCGAACCCGCCTTCATCTCTTCGGCGTGAAGGGCGAGGCGCTCCCCTACCTCAAGCCCTTCATCCACCGTGTGGCTTCGATCGACAGCCAGGCCTATGGCGTGGCAGCACGCGCTGAAGCGCTGCGGACCCGGCGCCCGAAAAGCGACGCGGTAGTCGCCGATCATATGGAACATTGGGTCCGCACCCAACGCGTCCGCCTGCACCAGCCCTCCCGCCTGCTCCCTGTCCAGCCGCCGCCGTCAGAGCCGGTTCGAACCGACGATCCCTGGGAGGACGCCATCGCGCAGGCCAGGCAGCAGATGCGGGAGCTCATCGAATCTGGCGACCTCGAGCATGACGAGCTGACGGTGCCCTGGATCGAGCAATGGGCGGCGGACATCTACGCCGACCGCATGACGGTCTAAGTGCGCGCGGCGCCATCCGGCGCAGAGGGGAGTGGGGGGAGCGAGGGCGAAACAGGGAGCCTTGCGGCTCTCGTTGCCAGGAGCCCCGCATGCGTCACACGCCCATCGTCCCCGCTCGTTCGAACCGAGCGGAGATCCGCAATCCCATATTGACCCTCCCGGCGATTTCCCGGCTGCGCGCGCTCGATCCCGCGACAAGGCTCGCCCTTCAGGAATTGCTGCTCGACCTGCAGCAGGACGCGCGAAGCCGGGCCGAAACAAGCTGGCGAAGCCGCAAGCCTCCCGTGGCGGCCTACTGGGCGGCCTGCGGCGTCTATGCCGGCCACATTGCGCGCGCCATCGGACCCGGGCCGGGACGTCGCACCTCGCGAGGCGGGGCAAGCCAGCAAAACTCCGACGACGGGAAAGAGGGGAGGGGGGCCGGAGGCAGGCGAGCGGAAGTCCGCTCAAGCTTCCGGAGAACCCCATGAGCTACGATCTCGCCTTCCGCTACAATCAGGCGCTCGACCCGAGCGCGCTGATCACCATTGGCACCACCCTCCATGCCATCCAGGCCGCGATCACCGATTGTCGCAATGCCGGCATCGAGCTCGAGACCGATCCGGCGGTCATCCTTCTGGTCCGCCACCTCTCCCAGGTTTGCGCCGATCGGCCGGCTGATGCGGAACTCCGCCGCGAATGCATGAGCCGGATCGCAACCCTGAAAAACCGACCGGTCCTCAAGACGCTGGCCCTGCGCGGCGTCGCCTATGACGAGCCGGCCAAGCGCCTCTTCCATTCGGAGGGCCGATCCGCACTGCGCCGTCTCGCAGAAGCGCTCGGTCTCGAGGACGACAGCTTCGACATCCGCTCCAACAAGGCAGGGCCGGCCGTCTCGGGGGAGGTCACGCTGCACGGTGAGACGCTCTGGGTTCAGCTCTCGCTCGGCCCCTTCGGTCCCGATCGCGAGGTCTGCTTTCGCCGGGTGCGCGATCGCCAGGACCATATCGGCGAGCGGAACAACTGGGCTTCGGTCCGCGAACTGGTCGAGCCCGACCGCTTCGCGACCCGAGTCCGCCGCGAGCTCAAGCTGCCGACCGCAGAACCGGTCGCGCCCCGGCTGGTCGCGTGAGGAGAGCAAGCATGCGCATTCTCTTCACCCGCACCCGTATCGGCATCGACGTGCCCACCTATGCCTACCGGCTGTTCGTGCCGTTTGGTGAAATCTCGCTCGAGCGGCAGGCGCTCATCGCGATGCAGTCCGACTATGGTCTGGGTGCCGGACTTCTTGCCAGGCTCCCGGACGTCATCGCGCCGGTGGCGCATCTCGAGGCCGCGCCCGGCCTTGAAAAGCACGAATTTGCGAAGCGCATCGACGCGGTGGCCGATCGGGTCGGAGCAATCCTGCTTTGCGCCGCCTTTCCCGAGATGAGGGAGCCCACCATGCCCTTTCGGCTTGAAGTGCCCACGGCGCCTGCCAACGCCCGGCTGTTCGGCGAGGCGCACAATCTCTCCGGCCGCTATGAAACGCTCTCGCACGGACTCTCCGCACTCACGCCAAAAATCCTTGGTTTGCGGATGGAGCGCGACCGATGATCTCCGAGCGGTTTGACCCCGCCGACGCGAAAGCCTGGATCGCCCACGGCCGTCGCCCCGACCATGCGGCCATTCTGTCCGATGCATGGCAGCGCTTTCCCGATCTCCCCTCGGTCGCGTCGCCCGAGGCGCGGCTCGCCCGGATGCGCGAACGGGTTCTTGCGCTGCGCCCGGTCATGGAGGCGATGTCACGATCCGCCGAAGAGGAACGTCAGGCCCGCAATTTCGCTTTCACCGAGGCACGGTTCGAAAAAGGTGAGGGCGACGAGCGCGACCGCGCGATCCTCAGCGGCCGGGCGATCCACGGCTATGACTGGAATAGCGCCGTCCGCTATGCCTCGGGATGGTATGCTGCGCATGCCGGCTGGGAACCGGAAGTGCGCCGACCCGGGCCAGCAACGCCATCTGCGCTCGCCTATGACCGGGGCTTCCGGGACGGCGGCGGGAACCGGGACGATCTCTTCGATGCCGCACGGCGCGCCTTCGCCACCGCGACGCCTCCCGCGCCGTCGACCGCTCCTGCCATGGGACGGCCCCGTCCGAGCGACTGGCCCAAACCCACCGACGAGCCGCTACCCGCCCGCTGGAACCGTCGGCTGCTGATCCTCGGTGCGCAGGAGGCGGGGCTGGGCGATGGCGATGCGGCGCACTGCGAAAGTGCGGTGCTGCTCACTATCCTGCGCGGCTCGCCTGGCTTGGACGAGCTCACCGTCATCGCGATCGCGGACGGCGAGTTCCATGCGTTTGAAGATGCCGGGCCGAGCCCGCTGCGCGAAGTCACGCCCCAGCCTGTTGCCGCTGATCGGCGGAATGGTTCGACGCTTCGTCATCTCGTCGGTGTCAGGGACTATGACGATATACTGGTTGCGGCGCAGGGCGCGGATCTCGCGCTGCTCGATGCCCATGCGGCGGCGCTGCCGCTCTGCCGCACCATGGAGCGAACGCGCAACACGGTCCTGCAGCAGCGCGCCCATTTCCGCATCTGGCTCGATCGCGGCCTTTGTGCGGGGACAAGCGTCGGCGCGGGCCACATCCGCTGGGGCAAGGCCGTCAAGGGACTGACCGGCCGGCTCGGCGAATTCACGGCGCGCTATGCCGGCAAGCTGCCTGCCGGCGGCCACCGGATCGTCGTCGAGATCGGAGAGGGGCATCCGGCACTCGGATATGTGTCGGCCCAGGGCCAACCGCTCGATCCCGAATTCGTGATCAGCAATCGTGCGCATCTTCGCAAGGCGATGGCCGCGCGGCTGCGAGCCTTCGGCGGGGCCACACAACTCGCCGTGGCCACGGACCTCTTCGCGGTCCCCTGACCCTTGAACTGGCCATGACCCGAGGGCCGCAAGGGGAGGGGGAGTGCGGGAAACAAGCTGGCAGGCTGATCGGCCGGCTGCAAACCTCCATTATGGGAAGCTTTCCATGTTTGAAACCGCAGTCATCGATCCTGTCCCGTCCACCGAGC
Organism: Sphingobium sp.; assembly: GCF_036170395.1. Classification (GTDB taxonomy): domain Bacteria; phylum Pseudomonadota; class Alphaproteobacteria; order Sphingomonadales; family Sphingomonadaceae; genus Sphingobium. The sequence goes on along the minus strand of NZ_JAVHPD010000013.1, from coordinate 18,817 downwards.
ATCTCGACCTCATCAGCCAGCTCGACCAACTGACGCTGGCCCTTACACAAGCCGAACATCATGCCGCGACGATCCTCGACTTCGATCCGGATGCGCAGGTTGCCATCGGCTACCTCGCGCCCGACCATGGCGAACCGCGCGATCATCTCGTTTCCGGCTGCGCGATGGATGTGCGGGCATGGCGCATGCTTGCCCGCGCCTGCAGCGGCGACGCCGACTGTCATGACGACATGACGCGGCTCGCGTTTTTCCTGAGGGAGCGCTGCCAACCGGCAGAGCGGTTGGCGCCGCCTACACTTGCAATAGGCGCGCGCGTGCGCCTTCGCACCCGGCCGCGCGCCGGCGGGGATCGCTATTCAGGCCGGGAGGGTGTGATCGTGAAGACGCATTTCGTGGGCTTCTACATCAAGCTCGACATGAGCCGGCGTGAGCGGACCCAGAAAACCGAGCTGGTCGAGACGGCCTATCTCGAGCTTCTGGCCTCCCCCGCCGCGCCTGAACCGGCGACGGTATAAGGTGACAATCATGGCGCCTCTTCCAGACATCTACGCCGCGATCGAGCGAAACATCGCGCGTAGCGGCCAACATCTCCTTCTGGTGTTCGCGGACGCGGCGAGCCCGGCGTTCGTCTATACGATCGGCAATGCGTTGCACGGCCTGCCCGAACTGCTGCTGATCGGCAATTTCTCGCCCCAGGTCGCGGCGTCAATCGTGAACGACCTTGGGGCAAGGATGCGCGAGGCGCGCAGACCGCTCGAAGGCGACATCGACGTTGGCGGCCAATTCCCTGTCCGCGTGCGGCGTGCCACCGGGCAGGCTAAAGAGTACTACACATTACAAGCCGGCCGCTATCTTCGTCACGAGGAATATGACGTGCTCCAGCTGCTGCTGTGCGATCCGGCCGGCCTCTATCCCGGTGAGGCCGGCTGTGCCCCGGGCTTCGACGTGCCCCTCGCCTGACACCCCTGATCTTCTCAACCTTCAGTCCGGAGACCGAATATGTCGGGGGCCCCCCACTTCGTGCACGTCTATGCGACCGTTCGCGTCAAGGTCGCCGTGAATGCCACGGATCATGAGAGCGCCATGCGCGCCGCCGACAAAGCGCTCTTCGCCAAGGGTTTTGGCGTTCGCCTGATCCCGACCGCTGAGGGCGCTCTCGACGCGGAATATGCTGAGGAAGTGACCGGCTATCTCGTCGATGAGGCCGGCGAGACCGACTATCTTCGCAGCGCCAATTACGGAGCCGATTATGAGCCCGACTGGGGCCTTCGTAGCCAAGCGCGCGATTGCCAGGCTGAGTCCGCATAATGTTTCTGGTTTGACGAGCGCGTTATCCTTAGCTTCGATATATGGCTGGCACCGAAACAGGAAAAGACGATGGATAGTGAAGAGAAGTCCCGTGGTGGATTGGATCGGCGGATCGCTCTCCTGATCGACGCCGACAACATCTCCCATACGAAAATCGCCTTGATGCTGGCGGAGCTTTCAAAATACGGGACTGCCAATATTCGCCGCGCCTATGGCGACTGGGCCAAGCCGGGTCTCAAAGGCTGGACGGAGAAGCTTCACGAATTTGCTATCCGACCGATCCAGCAGTTCAGCTACTCGACGGGTAAAAATGCAACCGATATAGCCTTGGTTATCGACGCCATGGAGCTGCTATATACGCAGCGGCCCGACGCCTTCTGCCTCGCTTCGAGCGACGGTGACTTCACGCCGCTGGTCATGCAGCTCAAAGCAAATGGCCATGAGGTTTATGGTTTTGGGGAACGCAAAACACCCGCGCCTTTCGTCAATGCATGTACCACGTTCCTTTATCTCGACAGCTTGGAAGATTCCGGCCAGCCTGCTGCAACTGGTGAAGCGACTGAAGCGCCGCCGGCCGCCCCAACAAAGACCAAGGCAAAGGTGAAGGCAAAACCGGCGGCAGAGAAAACAGCGGACAAATCACTAGCGCAGAATACCAAACTTGTGACAACCCTGCGCGGCGCCGTCGAAGCGTCCGCTCGCGAAGATGGCTGGGCTCTCATGTCCGCTGCGGGAAGTGCAGTAAAACGACAGGCTCCTATCGACCCTCGCAACTATGGTGTGAAGAATTTTCCGGCACTGTTTAGCGCTACCGGGCTATTCGAAATCGTCAAAGGTAAGAACGGCCAGAGCTACGTTGCGGACAAGCGCAACAAAGATCGCGCTGAACATCCTGGCGGCTAGCTGTGTTGTGCCGACTGTCGGCGCGATATCTCGCAGCCCAGTCGGATAGAGGGAAGGGGGATCGAGGGGGCGATGGCCAGACCGGCCAAGCCCAGGAGATCCCATCATGGCAACAGTCGTCTCGATCGATCCTTCCGCCGACCAGTGGTCCGTGCCGATCGGCAAGCACAGCCGCGGCGCGCTCTCGCTCAATCTCGAGCGCCTGCTGGCAGGACGCCTCCTGATCCAGGGCAGCAGCGGAGCGGGCAAGAGCCGCACCCTGCGCAAGATCATCGAGGAGGCGTTCGACTTCACGACGATCGTGCTCGTCGATCCGGAAGGTGAGTTCGGCAACCTTGCCGCCCATATCGGCGCAACATCGCTCAAAGGCTGCGAACTGACCTCGGATGGGCTGACGGCCGCGGCGGCGCGGGCGCGCCAGCACCGGCTATCGCTCCATGTCGATCTCACGGACCTCGACCCCGATCAGCGTATCATCAAGGCGGCGGCGCTGTTCGCCGGCCTCATCGGCGCGCCGCGTGAGCATTGGGCGCATACCGTCCTCGTCTGCATCGACGAGGGCCACCTGCTTGCGCCCCATCACGCAGGCTCGGCGCGCGATGCCGAAACCCGCCGTCTCGGTGTCGCCACCCTCACCGATCTTTGCGCGCGCGGCCGCAAGCGCGGGATCGCGCCGATCATCGCGACCCAACGGCTCGCGAAACTCTCCTCCTCGGTCGTCTCAGAGCTGCAGAACTTCCTTGTCGGTTTGAACGTCTTCGACCGCGACATCGCGCGCGCGGCCGATCTGCTCGGCTTTTCTGCCAAGTATGCCGACAAGCTGCGCAAGCTCGCGCCCGGCGAATTCTACGCCATGGGCCCCGCCATGGCGCCTCTGCCTGTGCTGGCCCATATGGATGAGACCATCACGGAGCATCTGGGCGCGACGCCCAAGCTCACGGCGGCGGCGGCGCTCGATGCCGACGAGGCGGAAAAGCTCCTCGATCTCTCGGCGCTGTGCGAAGTGTCCGGCGGCGCGCGTGACGCGGCGCTTACGCTCAAGGGAACGCGGGCGCTCGATGCTTTCCTGCTCGATCCGGCCGCCCCCGAAGCCGCTTCGATCGTCGGAGCGCTGAAGCGCATTGCCCCAAACGCCACGACCGCCAATGATCTTGCCGGCCATCTTGGGCTTTCACGCGACGCTATCGATAACGCCCTCGACATGCTTTCAGCCGTGGCCGCCGTCGACACGATGCCGCGCGGCGACGATCGCATCGCCCGGCTGCACGCGCGCCTGCGCGCCAAGATCAGCGATATTCCGGTGGTGGCACTGGCATGAAGCCGCTCGATCTCGAGGCGGACATCGTCGAACTCGCACCGGTGCCCGCGACCAGCCACATCGCGCCGCCGCTGCGCGAACTGGCCTATCGCGCCGACGCCTGGACTCCCCAGCAAACCGATCGCCTGCGCGCGCTGTTCGGCGCTGATGCCGCTCTGTGCGACATCGCCTTGGAACTTGGCCGAGGACGGGGAGCCATATCCGAGCGGATCGCGCTGCTTGGTCTGCGCCGCAATTCCACGCGGCCCTGGAGCGAGCTCGACGATGCCGAACTGAGCCGACGCTATGGCGAGGCGCCGACCGCAACGATCGCCTCCGACCTGGGGCGCTCCTGCTCGGCTGTCTATGCGCGCGCGCGCCTCCTCGACCTGGCCGAGAGCAATCCGCCGATATGGACGCCTTGGGAGGACGCCCAGCTGGTCGAAGGCTATCGTCAGGGCGTGCCGCTCCGGCAGATCGCCACGCTGATCGGCCGCCCGATGGGCGGATTGTCCTCCAGGGCCGGATATCTGGGCATCGTTCACGCCAACCACCCGCCCGACTGGTCGGCGGCGGAGGCCGCGCGCGCGCTGGAACTGGCCGAGGCCGGGCATCGCTATATCCGCATCGTCGAGACGCTCGCCGCGGAGGGCTTCCCCGCCCGGTCGGGACGGGCCTTCGGTCTGGCCATCCGCAAGTTCGGTTATGGCCGGGGCTGGGGTCGAAGCTGGACGGCCGAGGAAGATGCCCTGCTGACCCAAGCCTATGGGGCGGGTACGAGCCTTACGCCGCTACGCGAACAGCTGGGCCGCACCGCCGGATCGCTGCGCCACCGGGCGGAATATCTCAAATTGCGTGGTAGTCACCTCAATCGCAACGGCTGGCGTCTCGGGCCTGACTGGACCGAAGCCGAAGAGCAGCAGCTCCGCCAGGATTATGGACGCATCCCGACGCGGCTCCTTGCCCAGAATCTCGGTCGCACGAAAGCCGCCATCACCTCGCGCGCGAACAGTCTCGGGCTTGAGCATGGCTATATCCGGCCGTTCAGCGACGACGAAAACCGGGCCCTCGATATCGCTTTCCGCACGGGTGTCTCGATCGCCGATCTCGCCGCGGCTCTTGACCGCAAGGCAATGTCGCTCAGCAAATATGCGTGCCAGCATGGCTATCAGTTCGGTCGCCGCCCGCGGCGTGCCGTGACACTGGACGCGCTCCTGGCCATCGAGTGACCGCGCGCGGCACCCTGTCGCCGGCGCCCTTCCACCTCGCAAGCCATGTCTCGCGACGCGTCGACCGGCGCGTCGCGGGCGAGGAATTCGCTATGCCCTCCCAAGATCGACACATCAGGAACGTCCTGAAGCTCTTCGATGCGAACGGCCATCGCCATGATCGCTACCGGCTGTTCTCCGATTGCATGGAGTTGATCGCGCTGAGCATTTCCAACAGTGTCGATCTCTGCTCCCGTCCGGACCGGGAAGTGCGTTATTTCGAAATCGTGGGCCGATACGACCGTCCGGCTGTCGAAATGTTTGCACAGGTCTTCGCCGAGATCACCATGGCGCTCGAGGCTGGTCTCAACGACGTGCTGGGTCATATCTTCACCGAGCTCGAGATCCACAATAAGAACAGAGGACAATTCTTCACGCCCTATGCGGTCTGTCAGATGATGGCGCAGGTGACGCTCGGCGGCGCTGACGAGGCTCAGGCCCTGATCGGCGCGAAGGGCTTCGTCCGCGCGATGGAGCCGGCCTGCGGCGCCGGCGCGATGGTCATCGCGCTCGCGGAGGTCGTGCGCGCCGCCGGCATCAACTATCAGCGCCACCTTCATGTGACCGCGGTCGATATAGATTCGCGCGCGGTCCACATGGCCTATATCCAGTTCGCACTGCTTCACATTCCCGCCCATGTGATCGTCGGAAATTCGCTTTCGCTGGAGACCCGCGAGCATTGGTTCACGCCTGCCCATATCCTCGGGGGCTGGTCAGCGAGGCTCGCCAATCAGGCAGTTCCGGCGGGGCAGCAGACTATCTGTGCGTTGCCGGTGCCGAATAAACAGCCCGCTCATCTTCCGCCTGCGGCAGCGTCCGGTCCGGGCGAGCAGCTGACCCTTTTCTGACCCGATCTTGGCCTTCCGATGGCCGCAACCACCGTGGAAAGTCAGCGGTTGGCGATCGCCACATAGCCGCCGACCGCGATCACCATCGCTGCAAAAAATCGCTCCAGCAGCCCTTTATGCCGGGCGAGGCGCCCGCCGGCCCACACGCCGAGCATCGCGCCAGCCGCCCCGCCTCCTACGAGCAGCGCGGCGACGCGCCAATCGACCAACCCCGACAAGGCATAGGATGTCGCTGTCGTGAGGCCGAGGGCCGCGACGACCACGAGCGACGTGCCGACCGCGAACTCGACCGGCATTGCTGTTGCCGCGATAAGGCCCGGCACGATCAGGAAACCGCCACCGATACCGAAAAAGCCTGCGGCCAAGCCGACCGCAAGGCCGATGGGCACGAGGCGTGGCAGCAGCCTGGATGCCGTATCGCGGGTCAGTCGCACGTCAGGCGCGGCGGCGCCGCGCCTCCTTCGCAGCATCACCAATCCGACGCCCATCATCAGAAGACCGAAGAGCACCAGAAGCTGCTGCCCGCCCAAGGCCTTCCCCGCTGCGGCACCGATCGACGCGCCGACCACACCCGCCGCGGCAAACACGCTGGCGCAGGGCCATTTTACATGCCCGGCCCGCGCATGGCCAGCAAGGCTCGCAAGCGCATTGGCCATCACCCCGACCGCTGCGGTGCCGATCGCAATGTGCGCTGAATGGAGGCCGACCCCATAGACGAGGAGGGGCACGGCTAGGATCGAACCGCCACCGCCTATCAGCCCGAGGATCAGGCCGATGAGGACGCCCGAGCCCAGCGCCGCCAGATCCGCTACGCTCACCTGCGGTCAGACCGTCGCGCGATTCCAGGGCATGCGCCGGAACAGATGAGCAAGACCGCACCAGCCGGTTGCTCCCGCAAACATCAGGCCGGTCCCGACGAAGCCGGCGAGCAGCAGGAACGCGGGGGCGACGAACCAGCCCAGCAGAACGCCCAGCAGGACGAGCCCGCCCGCCGCCAGCTGGACCTGACGACCGATCTCCAGCGGTTGGGTGCGATCCACGATCGTCGGAAACCCGCCGGCCCGCCATGCATCGATCCCGCCATCGAGGACGGAGCAGGGCGCGCCCTTGGCAGCCGCCTCTAGCGCGGGGGCGCAATTGCCCGTTCGCATGCCCGACCGGCAGTGGAAGATCAGGGGACCATCGGGCAGGGGTTCGTCATCGAGCCGGGTCAGTGGCCGGTTGATCGCGCCCTCAATATGCTCGCGCGCATGCTCGTCCGGATCGCGCACGTCGATCAACGTAGCACCGCTGTTCAACGCGATCCGAGCCTGGGCTGCCGTCAGCGTACTAATCGCCATTGGTCACTCCTTGCAGTAAAGTTCGTAGAGGGTCGTGAGAAGCGTGTGCGCGCGCGGATCGGCGATGCGATACCAGAGCGTCTGGCTCTCGCGCCGATAGGTCACGAGACCTTCCTCCCGCATCTTTGCGAGATGTTGGGACAAAGCGGATTGCGACAGGCCGACATCGACCGCGAGGTCACGAACCGTGCGTTCGCCATGTTCCACCAGCTTGCACAGCATCATCAGCCGGCGGCCATTGCCGATCGCGCGCAAGGCGCCAGCCACTTCTTCCGCCTTCTGCTCGAAGGTTGCGAGATCCAACGGCGCTTTCGGCATCACATGAGACTCCATTAGTAGTTGCTAATGTAGCAACGCGCCATATATTAGCAAGAGCTAATGGAGGTCCGAATGGCAAATGATCCGATCATCGAAGCCTTTTTCGACGAGGCGACCAACACCGTCAGTTATCTGCTCGTGGATCCCCAGAGCGGCGAGGCCGCCGTGATCGACCCGGTGCTCGATTTCGACATGGCGAGCGGGACGGTGGATGTCCGCTCGGCTGTTCGCATCCTCGAGCGAGCCAATGACAAGGGCTGGCACATAGTCGCCGTGCTCGAAACCCATGCCCATGCCGATCATCTCTCGGCAGCTCCGTTCATCAAGGTGAGAACCGGCTGCTGGGTCGGCATAGGTGAGCATATCCGGGACGTGCAGAAGATCTTCCGGCCGATCTTTGCGTTCGACGATCTCGTTCCTGACGGCGCCGAATTCGATCGTCTGTTCGCGGACGGCGAAACATTCATGATCGGCAATCTTCCGGTCGAGGTTCTGCATGTGCCGGGACACACGCCGGCGGACATCGCCTATCGCGTCGGTGACGCACTGTTCGTTGGCGACACCCTGTTCATGCCCGACTATGGAACGGCGCGGGCCGACTTTCCGGGCGGAAATGCCCGCACCCTCTATCGTTCGATCCGGCGCGTCCTCAGCCTTCCCGGGACCACGCGTCTATTCATGTGCCACGATTACAAGGCTCCCGGCCGCGAAGACTATCGTTGGGAAACGACCGTCGACGAGCAGCGCCGCACCAGCGTCCATGTGCATGATGGCGTCAGCGAGGCGGCATTCGTCGCGATGCGCGAGGCCCGCGATGCGACGCTCCCGGTTCCCAAGCTCCTCCTGCCGTCCATTCAGGTCAACATCCGGGCCGGCCACTTCCCGAAGCCCCAGGGCAACGGCGTCCGCTATTTGCGGATTCCGGTCAAGGATCCAGCCGATGCGCTGGCGGAGGCGTAACCAGGCAGAGCGTTCTTCCTGTTTCCCGCGGCTTTGAACGGCACCCATCTCGAAGCTGCTCACTATGGCCGCAATTTTTCTATCTTCCGGCAATAATCGCGCTATGGGGCCGCATGAATTCGACAGATTCTCTGCGGCTCAATTTCAAGCCTGCGTCCGAGCGGCCGATAAGCCTGGCGCCGCGCAGCTGGCGCGGTTTCCGGGCCGAGCGCGTCGTTCTCCAATCCGACGATCCTTATGAATTCCGCACACTCGGCGAGACGCATTATCTAGCGCTCCACGACATGCGCCTAGACGATGGCGAACTCCATATCGACGGGCTGTCGCCGGTTCGACGCACCGACCTTCGCGACACGCTTACCTATGCGCCGCGCGGTTGTACCGTGGCGGGATGGGCGAAGCCGAGGCGCGGGCGCAACAGCTTCACCGCTTTCTATTTCGATCCTGAGGAAGCCGCCGACGAACTGGGCGAGCGCTATGCCCGGATCGATCCGGGCCCGTTCGCCTATGCGCGCAACGCCGCGCTCGCTGCGACCATGACCAAGATCAAGGACGTCGTCGCGGCGCCCGATACCGATAGCCTTTATGCCGAGGCGCTCTGCCTGACGGCGGCCATGGAGATATTGGGAGTCCAGCCGCGGACGGCGCCTGGCCAGCTGACGAAGACGCAGGTCGATCGCGTGTGCGACTATGTCGAAGCCCATTTGCACCAGCCGATCACGCTCGATGAACTGGCGGGCGTGGCCGGGCTCAGTCGTTCGCATTTCTCCCGGTCCTTCCGATCGACAACCGGGCAGGGGCCCTATCGCTTCGTCACCAGCCGCCGGATCGACCAGGCTTGCGGGCTTCTGGCGCTGGGCGACCGGCTCAGCATCACCGCGATCGCCCAGGCGGTCGGCTTTGCCAACGCCGGCGTGTTTCGCCGTGCCTTTCATCAGTCCACCGGCCTGACGCCGCAGCAGTTCCGCAAGGAGCGATGCTGACGAGTCGCCGATCAAATAATCTTTCGAGGGGGGAAAGTGACAACAGACAGTTCATCCGGTTCGTTACTCGGTTGGCTCGGCATTCGCGGATCGCGTGGCGGCAACAAGGGCGATGGCTCTGCCTCCGGGGGCAACGGCCACGCTCCTGGCAACATCTTCCAGCAGGCGCGGCGGCATCTCCTCGATGAGATGGCGTCGTTTCTCCTCGCCTATGAGCTGGACGTGACGCCCAACAATCTCATAGCGGCGCATGGTGCCTTTTCCGGCGCCAATCCGGGTCTCGCGCGCCAGATCGCGCAGCGCATCGCCGCCGGCCTTGGCATCACCCAGCAATGGCTCGATGAGGCGACGGCTGCGGATGAAACCGTCGACAAGCATGACGGCATCGAGCTCCTCATGACAAAGCTCGAGACGACGCTGGAGAATTTCTCGAAGAACACGACAGCCGCGCGAAGCGAAGCGTCCGACTATGGCAATCAGCTGGAACAGCATGTCGCCGAACTGGTCCAGGTGCAGGAGACCGGCCACATCATCTCCAGCCTCGCCGATCTCGCCAAGGCGATGCTGGAGCGAACGCGTCACCTCGAGGCCGATATGCGGCGCAGCGAGGATGAGGCGAAGCTGCTGCGCCGGAACCTGGAAAAGGCCAAGCGCGACGCCGAGATCGACCATCTGACCGGCCTTCCCAACCGTCGCGCCTTCGAAACCGTTCTCGAGCGCGAACATAAGGAGGCGCGTGCCGCCCTCGATCCTCTTGTCGTGGCCTTTTGCGACATCGATCACTTCAAGGCGGTGAACGATACCCACGGCCATGACGCCGGCGACCGGGTGATCCGCCTGATCGCGGAAATGCTCGCCGGGATCTCGGACGATAATTGCCACGTCGCCCGCCATGGCGGCGAGGAGTTCGTCATGCTCTTCCGCAGCGCCACGCTTAGCGAGGCCAAGACCCGTCTCGACGACGTGCGCGAGAAGCTCTCGGAGCGTCGGATGATCAACCGCAAGACCGACGAGCCCTTCGGGCAGATCACCTTCTCGGCCGGCATAGCCGATGTGTTCGATTTTCCCGATCCGCGCGCGGCGCTCAAGGCCGCGGACGAGGCGCTTTATGCAGCAAAGCAGGGCGGCCGCAACCAGGTCCGGATAGCCGACAAGCCAGCGCAAGCGGCCTGACCGGCCGCTTCATCCTTCGCCGGCCGGCTATGCGTCGGTCGCCTTCGGTCGTCCACGCCGTCCGGGAGCCACCTTTACCGGCTTGGGCGGCGTCGGCGCGGTCCCGCGAGGCTTTCGGCCAAGGCCGATGCTCTTTGCCAGCGTCCGGCGCTGCTCGGCATAGCTGGGCGCAACCATCGGATAATCGGCCGGCAGATTCCATTTCGTCCGATAGTCGGCAGGCGTCATCTGATAATGGGTCATCAGGTGGCGCTTGAGCATCTTGAGCTTTTTGCCATCTTCCAGGCAGACGATATAGTCCGGCTTCACTGACGAGCGGACCGAGACCGCCGGCTCCTGTTTCGTCACTTGCGGCGTGTCGCTCTTGCCGAGGCTCCGCAGCGCGCCATGAACATTCTGGATCAACGACGGCAAATCGCTCACCGCGACGCTGTTGTTGGTGACATGCGCGGCCACGATATCGGCGGTTAAAGTAATCAGCGTGCTGTCGCTGTCCGAAATGTCGTTCATGATGGTCATGCTTCCTTCCGGATAGGAGAGCCCGGGATCAGCATTCGCTACCGGGAACAGACGATCTTGGAAAGCGTGCAGTTGGCAAAAGATCGTTATCGGGCCGCGGTCGCCCGATCCTCTTGCCGCTCGTCCTGGCCTTGCCTTCCGCAATATATTCCCAGCAGGCCCCGTAGAGCGGCGCAGGTCGCAAAGAAAAGGGGAAGGGGCCGAAAGGCAAGTCGGTGGCGCGAGAGCCAGCGACAATCCTTCCTTTCCGAGGCCGACCATGCACACCTCGCGCAGTCAGCGCTGGCGGGACCGACGCGCCCTGTGGGCAACCGATTTCCGCACCATCGATACCAAGGCCTACAGCGTCGATGTCATCGATCATGGGATCGCGGGCGCGTTCATAGCCGCGCACCACTATCTCCCGACCTATCCGGCAGCGCAACTCGCGGTCGGGCTTTACGGCCGCCGTGCCGCACTCGAGGGGGTCGCCGTTTTCGCGGTTCCGGCGACCAACGCCGTCATCGTCAAACATACGGGTTTCGACGATCCGGCGAAGGGATGCGTGCTCGCGCGGCTGATCCTCCTCGATACGGTCCCGCAAAATGGTGAAAGCTTCTTTTGCGCCCGCGCCTTCAGGCTTCTGCGGCGTGCCCGCCCGGCAATCGAGGCCGTCGTCTCCTACAGCGATCCCGAGGCCGGCCATATCGGCCGGGTGTACGCCGCCCTCTCCGGCGCGCACCGGGGCATCAGCCGTCCGCGCAGGATCTGGCACATGGGCGAGCGCACGATTTCGGAACGCACGCTTTCCAAGATCCGCTTGGGGGAGCGGGGCATGGGCGGCGCCATCGATCAGCTCGTTGGCCTGGGCGCGCGCGCGCCGCTCCTCCGCGAATGTCCAGCCGCGTGGCTTGCCGGGCTGCAGGAGCAGGGCGTCCTCGCATCGCGCAGGCATCGCGGGCTTTTCACCTATTGTTTCGAACTTACGCGCGAGGCGCGGCGACAGGGGCAGGCTCTGCCCCGGCTACCCTATCCCAAAATCCTGCCCGGCCAGTGAGCCGCGCAAGCGCGACGTTCAGGCCAGCGCCTGCGCGCGCTCGATGTAGCGGATCGCCTCGGCGACCGTCCTGATCTTCTCGGCATCGTCATCCGGGATTTCGACCCCGAATTGGTCCGTGACCAGCCTGATAACACGGTCGTCTATCCCATCCATGGGCGTCGTCTCCATTCCAAGAAGATGCCTGTTCGAGACAATCGCCGTTACGGGACAATCCTTTCGACCGAGACATAGCCCCATAGCGTGGCCGCATGCCCGCCACCTTAGGTAAAATTACTGGGGCCGAAACGGTCTCGTACTTCCCACTCTTCTGCTGATCCGCCGCATCCTCAAGGAGCCTTTCCATGCATGTCGAATTTGAAATTCAGGGCCGCTACGACGTGCCCGAGGGCACGCAGCCCGTTGCGGGGACGCTCAACCTCTTTCGTCTCCCCACCGGCCAGATCGTCTCCGTCCATCCCGTGATCGAGATGGCGACGGCAACCGACAGCGACGATCATCGAGATCTCAGCACCGGCGAATCCGCCACCTTCGGTATCCACCTTGACCTTTACGACCGGAGCTCGACGCTGGGAGACGACTGATCCGACGGCATGGGCCCCGGTCATACCGGCGCTCAAGATCGAGAGGGGAGGGGGAGCGTGTTCGATGCGCAGAGTGGCTGCGCGAGAACGGAGCTCTTCCATGCTGGCGACCGCCCCTCCCGCGCTGTCCGTAGCACAGCGCGCCATCGACTATATACGCGTCAGTGAACCGGCCCCTGTCGTGCTCGCTTATGGTATCGGCGTGGACAGCACCGCGCTCTTGGTCGAGCTGGAGAACCGCGGCACCCCGCCGGACCTCGTGATCACCGGGGACCCAGGCGTCGAGAAGCCGGAAACCTACGAATATCAGCGGACGATCGCGGCGTGGATGGCCGCGCGCGGCATTCCCTATGTGACGGTGCGCTACACGCCCAAACGGTTCAAGCACTGGCCGCCCTATTTCGACCTGCTGTCCAACGTGCTGACGAACGCGACCCTGCCGAGCATCTCGCTTGGCCGTCATTCCTGCAGTCTCAAATGGAAAGTCGCCCCGCAGGACGCTTTCCTGAAGCAATGGGCGCCCGCCCAGGCCGCCTGGGCGCGCGGCCAGAAGGTCATTCGTCTGATCGGCTATGACGCCTCGCCGGCGGATACGCGGCGCTATACCCATGCCGCGACCATCGCCAACGACCTTTTCGAGTGCCGCTACCCCTTGCGCGAATGGGGATGGGACCGTGCCGCCTGCATCGCGCGCATCGAGGCCGCAGGCCTTCCCGTTCCGCCGAAATCGAGCTGCTTCATCTGCGGTGCCATGAAGCCCGACGAGGTCCGCGCGCTCCCGCCCTGGTGTCTGCGACTTATCGTGCTCGTCGAAGCGCGCGCGGCCCCACGGCTGCGCACCGTCGAGGGACTCTGGCGCCGGTCGACCAGCACGCGGCCTGGCCGGATGACTGATTTCATTCGCGCCGAAGAGCTGCTCCCCGCAGCCGATATCGACGCCATCATTCTCGACGCGCCCGCCGACCTCATCCGGTTCCAGGATGTCGCCGCCCATGTCCCACTCCCCGATCGGCCGGCGATGGCGGAGTGGCTCCAATCCTTCAACGCCGGCTTGCTGGAGGCAGCATGACAATCCCCGCCACCGAACAGATCGCCCGGCTCAACGATCGCTGCCGCCACGGCCTCGATCCCAACGCGCGTATCATGGTCACCCGCGCCTGCCTCGCCCGGCTGTCGGGCGATGGCGAGGGGATTGCGGAGGTGCTCGCGCAGGCCGAGCTGCTCGCCGCCGTGCGGCGCTACGACTTCAAGTCGGGCGATGGCCCCGAACGCGACTTTGGCGCCTTCGAGCTCCGCGAGGAGCGGATCTTCTTCAAGATCGACTATTACGACATGGCCCTCGAATTCGGCTCGGACGATCCGGCGGATGCCTCGATCACGCGGCGGGTTCTCACGGTCATGCTCGCCGAGGATTATTGATCGCGCCCCCGCCCTACTCGAAGCCGGTGACGACCTCGGCGCCCAGACTGCCCGTCGCATGGACGAGCTGCACGATGGCAGGTTTGCGCGGTGCCCAGCGCTGATAGACCGGCTCGGGAATGAAATATCTCCCGCCGGTGATGACACCGCCCGGCTGGATCGGCTCGAGCCACGCCCAATAATAGAAACCGGGACCCTTGCTCGGCCGGCTCACGTCAATCCGGCCGAGACGCATCGACACGGTTTCCCTTTGCCCAAGCGCCACGCCGTTGATGCTGGGCAACACCCCGACCGTCCAGACCGGCCAGCCCATCAGGCCGGTGACAGCGCAGGCAATGGCGGCAAAGCGATGCACCCGGGGGTCGCTGGTACCCCCCACAAGCCAATGCCAGATTCCCGCGGCGGTGAGTGTCGTGGCGACGAGCCCGGCAAGCTTCAATCCCGATCCCGGTGCGATCGCGCGCGGCCAGGTCTCGCCGATGGTCAGGATAAGAAGCAAGGTCAGTACCATGGGAATGGCGAAGGGCAGCAAGAGCTTTGCCATGAAGCTGCCCGGCACGACGGGTCGTGCCGTGGGAATTGACGAAGAAAACGCGTTGATCATCCTCTGTGACTATCAGTGCTGGATTGACAAATTCTCTCCGCGACGCGCGCCGCCCGGCCAGCGATGTCCGTCTGTCGACGTGGAAGGCTTCCGCTACTCGCCTTTGAGCCAGGCGGGTGTTCGCCAGATCGGATCCCCATCTTCGTCCAGGCCGTCCCATTCGTAGCGAAAGGCGATGGCCTCCCGCCATTGCGCGCTGGCGTCATGCCGATCGAGATAGGCAGCCTGCTCCTCCTCGGTCAGCTGCCTCCAATAGGGGAGCCAGACATGTTCGATATAGCCGTCGACCGCACCCTGATTATGGACGTCGTCAGCGGACAGGCCGGGAAAGACCATCCAGATCGGTGCGGCTTCACTCAACCCCGGTTCCGATCGGTCGTATATATCATCCGGCAGCATCCCTGGCGTGACTGAAGGGCAATGTGGGCCGCCATCACCGGGCCCAATGATCTCTGCATGGTGGCGCGGCTCCGGTCCAGGCGGGAGAGCAATCCTATCACGATCCGGACAAAAAAGGAGAGCGGGAGGGAAAGGGCCGGTTTGCTTTTGCCAAGGAGTCCGCAATGTCCCTTCCGACCGCCATTCGCAGCCAGGTCGATCCCGCTGCCATCACCAAGGTGACCCGCCTTTTCAATAATATGCTCGGTGACGCGCTTTCGGAGCTCGTCCAGAATGCGCGGCGCGCAGGCGCGAGCGTTGTCGATCTCGATGTGATCGAGGCCGATGGCTCTCCATGGCTTCTCATTCGCGACGATGGCACGGGCATTGCCGATCCCGCTATTATCCTTGCGCTCGGCCGATCGGGTTGGGACGACGACGTCGCGCGGCGCGAAGACCCCGCCGGGATGGGCGTCTTCAGCCTCGCAGGACGACATGTCGAGATTCGCTCCTGTTCACGCGCCACCGGCGAGGGCTGGGCGATCGCCATCGAACCGCAAGACTGGGAATCCGGTGCGTCGATCGCGGTCCCCTCGATCGATCATCCTCTTGGAACTGAAATCCGCGTCCGGCTCGAGGACGACTGGACCAACACGCTGGAGGCGGCGGCGCACGGCGCGGCACGCTATTGCCCGATACCGATCCGGCTTCGGGGAACGCTTCTTCCCCAGCAGGACTGGCTTGCAGGCGCCGCGGCGATCACCGAAGCGGGAGGCGTTCGGATCGGTCTTTTCAACGATACCCGCTCCACCCGCACCATCCCCCGCATCAACTTTCACGGGGTCACGGTTCCCTGCGCGCTCCCGTCGATCGACGAGAAGGACCGTCATTGGTCGGCCCGCGTCGATATCGTCGACGCGCCGGATCTCCAGCTCGTCCTGCCCGCGCGCAAGGAAATGGTCGAAAACGAGGCGCTCGACGCGCTTCGCAAGACCGTGCGCCGCGCGATCTATCGGCACATTCAGACGCTCGACAGCCATCGTCTGGGCTTCGCCCAATGGGCCGAGGCCGCGCAGCTTAATATCGTCCTGCCGGAGGCGCGGCCCGTTCTGCGCGGATGGACCCCGGCCACCGCGGACCTCAACAACGGACAGGTCGGCGCCGGCCTCGTTCCTGCCGAAGGGTTCGTGCTGGTCGACTCCTTCGAGGCGCCGCTCGAGCAATGTGCCGCTTTCGCGCTTGGGCGAGCCGGGCGGCTGGACGGTCGTCTTGCCGATCCCGACGAGACAATGGCCGGCTATGGCTGGTACGATGCTCTTCGTCGCATCACGGCGCTGCGCTTCGAGATCGAGCGTGACGGGGAACAGCATGTCCTGGATGGCGCCGAGCTTCCAGGTCTCGAAAGCGGTCCGGTCGAGCGCCTCGACCTCGTACTCGAACTGACCGGTCCCGAGGCCGAAACGATCCAGGTCCCGGCGCCCGTCGCTATCCTGTACGACGAAGGCGCCTGTTGGAACTTCGAGGAAGCCACCATCCTTCTCGCCTCCGCCGACGCCGTCTCGCCCGACGAACTGGTCGAGCTGCTCGAAGCCTCCTGTTTCTGCGCGAGCGACGATCGCGACGCCGACAGCTGGGAGACCCAGAATGATCGCTTCCTCCTCGACGCCAGGGAAATGGCGATGCGCCTCCTGCTGGGCGACGACGCTGCACTTCTCGAGCGGTTGCGGGCGATCATCGCCTACCGCGCGCAATGGTTCGTGCCCGAAGGCCGGCAATTCCATGCCGTGATCGGGCGCAACGCAATCGACATTCGGCTCGAAGCGACGCCCGCCCCGCCGGTGTCCTGCCCTCCTTCGCAAAGGATCTAGCCATGCGTCCCATCAAAATCGCCGCGCGGTCCGATCGCGAGGCCGTGCGCTCGGCGATTGACCATCTGCGCCACGCGCGTAACCTTCTCGCCAGAGGCGGAGCGCTTCGCGCCGCGGCGGCCGTGCGCAAAGCGCTGCGCAGCGCCGAAGGCGCCGCCCGCCATGTCGATCACCGCATCCGCAGGAGTGCGCCATGAGTCGCTACGAACTGACGCCACGGGCTGGAAAGGGCGTCATCAAGGTCGTTATCGGTTGGGACCGCCCCCTGCAGACCTTCTTCGCGCAGGTGTTCACGCCCACCGAGGAAGAGTCAGAGGAAGGCGAGGCGACGATCTGGCTCGGCACCGAGCCGGGCGAATTGCCCACGCCCGAGGCCGCGATCCGGGTCGTCGAAGCCTATGCCGAGATCCCCGAGATGCTTGGGCAGAGCCTCGAAGACGACATGCGCGCGAGCGTCGGCGTGAAGGATGGAACCCACCAGGCCGAGGCCAAGAAGCGGTTGTTCGGGTCGATCCACTGACGCGGACCGTCCCTCCGCCACAACAAATTGACCGCGCTGGGCAGATCGCCCATGTAAAATGGTGTAAATTCAAGAGACCGCTATACCAGGTCTCCGTATCGACCAAGTCACGATCGACAGCTTATCTGCCGATCGCTGCCTGTTTGCGATCAGTATCAACCGGGTTCGGAAATGTCCCGGAAAGCCGCCACAATTCTCCAACTTGCGTTCGCACCGCCTTCATCCTGAAGAAGGGTGCTCGCTCATCTCGCACTGCGATGCACGATCGTTTCTCCAGGCGGGCGGCCCGGGTGGCTGGAAGATTTCGTTAACTATCCTTTGCCGATAACCGGCCGCACATTCTGCGAGGACAGATACGATGTTCGACGGTCTCAAAATCAAACGTCTAGCCCGCGAGGCCGCTCCCGGTTGGGCGGAGGAAGCAATCGCGCTTTTCGGCCATAATGCTGAAGATATGATCGCCCAGCAGCGCGAACTGCACAGCTATCCCGAGCGCTATTCCTTCGAGTTCTGCCTCAGGGAAATCGCCAAGCAGCGCAAGGCCGCCCAGCTCGCGCGCCCCTCGCTGCTCGATCGCCTGTTGCGGCCCATGCGCATGGCCATGTCGGCGTCCGACGCCGGCACGCTCGAGGCCTAGTCGCCGCGTCTCACGGCCCGCACATGTAAAAGCATGTAAATTCTGGGCCATCAATTCCGATGATTAACGGTCTATTTTCCACGAGGTGGTGAAATCTGACCTCTACTAGGAAGTCAGGGCCGATCTCATGGCAAATCATTCTGCAAACCGCGTCTTCACTCTGGAAAACCATGTGCGCGAGGCCGCCGCTGGCGATGCCCAGGCGCGATACGAGCTGGGCGTGGCCTATAGCTGCGGTAGTTTCGGCATCGCGATCGATCTGGTTGAAGCGCATAAATGGTTCAACCTCGCCGCGCTCGCCGGCAGCCAGGCGGGCCAGGAAGCGCGGGCGGAACTCGCCGAAGAGATGACTGCGCGCGAGATCGTCGAAGCCCAGCGTGCCGCACGGGCCTGGCTCCGGCAGACCCCGAGCGAGATGCCCGAGGCGGCCCACTACCGTCTCGCCGCATAAGGCCCGCGCTCTCATGACCGGCGATGCCCAACAATCCGACCAGCTGCTGCAGGCGCTGGGCCTGTCGAGCGAAGACTGCGCCGAAGTCCACAGGCTCGTCGCAACGCATGGCAATCATGCCGCGCAGCATGTCGTCGACCTGATCCAGGCTGCGCTTCGTGCGAACGACGACGTGACGGCACAGGACCGCGAACGTATCCTGAGGCTCATCGAGCTTCATGACAGACAGGCCAGGCTCTCGGCCGATGCCTTACGGACGCTTCCTCATGTGTCGTCGGGGATCAGACGGACGGGCCTACGCGTCATCCCGGGCAAGACGCCGGATTAACCGCCCAAAAGGGCCGGATCAGTCCCGAGGCCGCGGGTTGCGGGCCTCGGATGGGGCGCTTGTGCGCCTGCTCGG
>NZ_JAVHPD010000012.1:0-99450 GCF_036170395.1 Sphingobium sp. | reverse complement strand
CAAACTAGGGAATTTTAGATGCCCACTTTTGCGGAATCTTCAGTGCCCGTTGACATGATGTACGATGCGTGGGAAGCGAGCGGTGCCGCGCGTGTCGCTCTCGCCAGGGCCGCACTCGACATCTCTCCGCTATGCGCGGACGCCTATGTCCTGCTTGCGGAGGAAGACGCGCGATCCCAACCGGACGCACTAGCCCTTTACCGTCAAGGCGTGGAGGCAGGCGAGCGCGCGCTCGGCAATGAATTCGAGGAACTGTCTGGCCACTTCTGGGGGTTCCTGCAGACCAGACCCTATATGCGGGCGCGAGCAGGACTGGCGATGACATTATGGCGCACGGGCGAGCAGCAGGCGGCGATCGACCATTATCGCGCGATGCTGATCCTCAATCCCAATGACAATCAGGGCATCCGCTACCTGCTGGCAAGCGCCTTGCTCCAGCGCGACGATCTCGCTGGGCTGAAGGTGCTACTGCGCCAGTATGAAGGAGATGGAAGTGCCGCCTGGGCCTACACGCTGGCGCTGATAGCCTATCGCGAACAGGACCCGCGCGGTCCGGCGATTGTCCGGGAAGCCTGGGAGAGCAACTCGCATGTGCCTGCCATGTTGGCCGGCCTCAAACGCCTCGTTCCTTCTCGCGACGGCTACATCAGTATGGGCGGAGAGGATGAGGCGACCGCTTATGTCGAGGAAAACGGCGCCGCCTGGCGTGCCATCCCGGGCGCCATCGACTGGCTGGCCGAAAGAAGCACGGGGCTGAAGCCGCGACATCGCGGATGCCAGTCATGAGGAACGAACGCGCGCAAACGGTCGTTTGCGCAGCATCCAGACCGGTCCAGCAAAAACAACGCGCTATTCGTCGCACAAAGCTGTTGCCAAACGACATGCAAAAGCAACAGATAAATGCAGCATCACCCAAGCTGCTCGGCTATGCTCGCGTGTCCAAGGCCGAAGACCAGGATACCGCCCCGCAGATCGAAGCACTCGAAGCCGCGGGCTGCACCCGGGTCTACGAAGAACATGCCTCGGGCGGCCGCTGGGATCGACCGGAACTCCACCGACTGCTCGACCGTCTCGAGCCCGGTGATGTTCTCGCAGCCTGGAAACTTGACCGGCTGTCGCGGTCGCTGAAAGATCTGCTGCTTATCCTCGACCGCGTCGAAAAGGCCGGCGCCGGATTCCGCTCGCTGACCGAAAATATCGACAGCACAACGGCATCCGGTCGCATGATGATGCAAATGCTGGGCTCGTTCGCCGAGTTCGAGCGCGCCATGGTGCGCGAACGAACGCAGGCTGGCCTGCGCTCGGCGCGTGCCCAGGGGCGCAGTGGCGGCCGACAACCCAAGCTCTCGCCCCACCAACAGACCGAGGTCATCACCATGCTCACCGCTGGCAGATCGACAGCCGATATCGCCCGCCTCTTCCGCGTCCATCGCGCCACCATCAGTCGCATCGTCAACAACTTCGCCGTCAAAGACGCCGCGCGAACTCCATAACGTTCCGCGTCCGTTCTTCGCCTTGGCCGTTTTTCAACCTATGAGGTCACTGCGCCTTGTTGCGCCTTTTCCCGGTGCGCCGCAGTCCAGGTGTACCAGGCTCCGAGTACGATCACAGCATGAGCCGCCAGCGTTGTGAAGACGACCCATTCCGCCTCGCCGCTGCACAACAGGCTGTAGATGTCCCATGCCGCGCCGACCGCTTCGGTTAGCACGATCACCGGGACCAGCGCGATGTATTTCCACGGCTGCCGCGCGCCCCACAGGGCGACGATACCGATCGCGGCCAGCTGTATCCCGACGATCAGCCAGGCATCGAGCAGCAGATCGAACACCGGCTGGCCCTGGCCCAGATCGATTCCCGGATAGATCAGGGACAGGGCCCCTGCATAGACCGGCGGCCAGAGCAGGACCAGATTGCACAGGTACCAGATTCCGCTGGCGATGAAGAAGATGCGCAGGCTTTGCATGGTTCGATCTCCAAAGGCTGCGCCGGTCAGTCGGCGACCGCGAAAATGTCGGACGTTGCGCCGGCGATCCGTGCAACCTTGAACGGCGCATAGTCGGGGCAGGCCATGAACGCTTGGACATCCGCCATCGCAGGGAAGCGGATGATCACCGTATAGTGCGGCGCCGCGCCTTCGCCTTCGAAGCGTTCGAACTGGTTGGAGCGGCAGATCAGTTCGCCGCCGAACCGCGCAACCATCGGCGGAACATTGGCTTGGTAGTCCGCAACCCAGCCATCGTCGTGCGAGGTGACGGAAGCGATGAAATAGGCGGCCATGGTTGTTCCCTCCGTGTCGTTAGCGGTCTGGTCTGCGGCTTTCGGTTCGCCGCGTCAAAAGAATCGATTGCCGGGGCGCGGCAACCCGAAATGATCGCGCAGGGTCGTGCCTTGGTAGTCCTTGCGGAAAATGCCCCGGCGCTGCAATTCGGGCACGACCCGATCGACGAAATCGTCGAGCCCCTCCGGCAGATAGGGGAACATCACGACGAACCCGTCCGAACCGCGCTCCTCCAGCCATTGCTCCATCTCGTCGGCGATCGAAGCCGGAGTGCCGACGAAGGCGAGCCCGGCATAGCTGCCGGCTTTCGCGGCGAGCTGGCGGATGGTGAGGTTGTACTGTCGGGCTTGCGTGACCAGCATTTCACGAGAGGTCTTGCTGGCGTTGGTATCGGGTATTTCGGGGAGGGGGCCATCGGGGTCGAACCCCGAAACATCGTGATCGAGCATGCCGCACAGCGAGTGAATCCCGCTTTCATAGTGAACCAGGCTGTCCAGGTGAGCGCGCTTGGCCTTGGCCTGCTCGACCGTGTCGCCGACAACGACGAGCGCGGCGGGCAGGATCTTGAGATGATCGGGATTGCGTCCGATCGGGATCATCCGCCCTTTCACATCGGAATAAAAGCTCTTGGCGGCGGCAAGATTCGAACCGGCGGCAAAGACGACTTCGGCGGTTTCGGCGGCAAGTTGGCGTCCAGGATCCGACGCACCGGCCTGGAAGATGACCGGCCAGCCTTGCGGAGGGCGGGCAATGTTGAGCGGCCCGCGAACGGAGAAATGCGGGCCCTTGTGATCGAGCACGTGCATCCGCGCGGGATTGAAATAGATGCCGCTTTCCGCATCGCAGACGAAGGCGTCTTCCGCGAAGCTGTCCCACAGGCCAGTCACGACGTCGTAGAATTCGCGGGCGCGCCCGTAGCGGCCGGAATGATCGGGCTGCACCTCGAACCCGAAATTCTTGGCGCTCTCGGGGTTGGACGTGGTGACGACGTTCCAGCCGGCCCGCCCGCCGCTGAGGTGATCGAGCGAGGCAAAGCGGCGCGCGACGTGAAAGGGTTCGTCGAAGGTGGTGGAGGCAGTGGCGACCAGCCCGATCCGTTCGGTGGCGCCAGCCAGCGCCGACAGCAGGGTGAAGGGTTCGAACGAGGTGACGGTGTGGCTGCGCCGCAGCGCCTCGACCGGCATGTTCAGGACCCCGAGATGATCAGCCATGAAAAAGGCGTCGAACTTGCCTGCTTCCAGCTTGCGCGCGAATTGCCGGATCGCGGCGAAGTTGAAATTCGCATCCGGGATTGCCCCGGGGTAGCGCCAGGCGCCGGTATGGATGCTGACCGGCCGCATGAACGCGCCGAGGTGAAGCTGACGTTGCAGGCTCATGCGTTTTGTTCCTTCAGGCTCGCGAAGACTGCCGGGGATCACCTTCCCTGCAGCTTTTCCAATATTTGGCGGGTCAGGACCGCTGTACTGCCGTTGCCGCCCAGATCGGGGGTCAGGACTGCTTGCGGATCGCGCAGGACCGCTTCGATCGCGGCCAGCACCATCGCTGCGGCTTCCGCTTCTCCCAGATGGTCGAGCATCATCGCCCCCGACCAGATCTGTCCGATCGGATTGGCAATGCCCTGGCCGGCAATGTCCGGAGCCGATCCGTGCACCGGTTCGAACATCGACGGATAGCGCCGCGACGGATTGAGATTGGCCGACGGCGCGACCGCTATCGTCCCGGTTACGCCGGGACCGAGATCGGACAGGATGTCGCCGAACAGATTGGATCCGACCACCACGTCGAACCGTTCGGGTGACATCACGAAGCGGGCGGCCAGAATGTCGATATGGTACTGGTCGGTGGCGATCCCGGGATATTCCGCGCCGATCGCCGCGAAACGCTCGTCCCAGAACGGCATCGAATGGTAGAGCCCGTTCGACTTGGTGGCCGAGGTGACATGCGGCCGGCCAAGCTTGCGCGCGAAATCGAAGGCGTAACGCAGGATCCGGTCGGTGCCGCGGCGGGTGAATACTGCCTGCTGGATGACGATTTCATCCTCGCCGGTGCCGGTGCGGCCGCCGATCTGGGAATATTCGCCTTCCGAATTTTCCCGCACCACCCAGAAGTCGATATCGCCGGTGCTCTTGTCGCGCAGCGGCGAGCGAATGCCGGGCAGCAACCGCACCGGTCGGAGATTGACATATTGATCGAATTCGCGCCGGATCGGCAGCAGCAGGCCCCACAGCGAGACGTGATCGGGCACCCCCGGGTAACCGACCGCGCCAAGGAAGATTGCGTCATGATCGGCAAGCCGGGTGAGCCCGTCATCGGGCATCATTTTCCCGGTGGCGAGATAGGTTTCGCAGCTCCAGTCGAAGTCGCGAAACTCGAGCGCGAAGCCGCATCGCTGCGCGACCGCCGACAAGACCTGCACCCCGGCGGGCAGAACCTCGCGGCCGATGCCGTCGCCGGGAATATTGGCTAT
Organism: Sphingobium sp.; assembly: GCF_036170395.1. GTDB lineage: Bacteria > Pseudomonadota > Alphaproteobacteria > Sphingomonadales > Sphingomonadaceae > Sphingobium. The sequence goes on along the minus strand of NZ_JAVHPD010000012.1, from coordinate 94,705 downwards.
GGTATAGCGGTTCAAGCGGGCTTCCCGTGCCGAAAGGTCAAAGGTAGGTGTTCAGGGTCTTGAGGACCCGGTAAGCCCCCAGGAATGTCGGCGCATCGACGCCGAGGCGTTCGGCGGCCTCGGCGAGCGGTCCCAGAATTTCGTCGACCTCCATGCGCCGTCCTGCCACCAGGTCATCGTGCATCGAGGTCCGCACCGGGCGATTCTCCGGCTTGAACCGGCCGACCATGGCCATCACCCCGGCGAGCGCTTCGTCGAAGCTTTCTCCGTTGATCTCGACGAGCCGTGAGACGGGCGCGAAGAAATTTTGCGGTTCGTACCCCAGCGCATTGTAGATCGCCAGCAGGTCCTTGACGATCAGGACATACTGGGCCGCGCCTTCGCGTACCGCCACACCGTCGATGAAATCGAGCTCTTTGATGCCGCCCAGGGTGCTGGCGCTCCACGATGAAGCACTTCCGACCTGGACCAGTTTTTCCCAATGGACATGGGTGATGTCGGCAGTCGAGCGGGACCCCATCCCGGCTGAGTCGAGCGCCTCGGCCATGGTCCGGGTGCGATCGCTTTCCCCGCCTCCCAGTTCACCGAAATAGGCGGTTACCGGGACGGCCATGTGGTTGAGCGCGCGGCCGGGTTCGAGCAGGGTTGCGCCGTCCATGATCGACCCGCCGATCACCTTGTCCTTGCCGAACGCGGCCTGCAGCCGGCCTTCCTTGCCAACCCCGTTCTGCAAGGTGAGGGCGCAGGCTGTCCGGTCAACCAGCACTGTCGCATCGGCCAGCGCCTGATCGGTGCCCTTCGCCTTGGTCAGCAAGATGTAATAGTCGATCGCGTCCTCGACCTCAGCCGGGGTCTCGACCGCGAACAGGTTGTCGCGCTGCACGAACTGTGCACGCACCCCTTCGATTTGCAGACCGCCCTGACGGATTGCCTCGACATGGGGTTTGCGCGCAATCAGCGTTACCTTGTGTCCGCCGCGGGCCAGGAAGCCGCCGACAACGGAACCAAGACCGCCTGCGCCGTGGATGCAGAAATGCAATTGTTTCGTCATTGCCGATGTCCCGCGTTCGATCAGGCGATGCCGAGCTCGATGAGCTTGGCTCTGATCTCTTCCTTCTTCTGCGGGGTCACGTCGGCAACCGGCGGCAGGATCGGGCCGGCCTTGAGGCCGATCGCCTCATACCACGCCTTGATGTTCGCCAGTGCCGAAGCATAGGTCGCGGTGCGCGCAATATCCCAGACAAACTGGTCATGGTAATATTCGCGGACATCGTGCAGGCCTTCCCACTTGGTGCGGGCCTCTTCCCATTTGCCCTGGTTGGCGAGGTTGATATAGTCGCGCGCGAGGTGGCGCTTTTTGCCATAGAGCATGAACGACAGTTCGCCCCAGCACACCGTCCCGCCCAGCCGGAGGTCTTCGAGGAAGAAATATTCGAACGGCTCCATGGTGTTGAAGCCTTCGGGCATCAGGCTGCGGATCTTGATCGTCTCGGCGCGGTTAAGCGCACCCTGCTTGACCCCGATCACGGTCTCGAGATCGGCCAGGCGGCGCATCAGGTTCCAGCTCAGCACCGTGCCCGAAACCGGCGTGCGGTAGAGGCAGACCGCCATGTTGCTGCGATCGGTCAGATACTTGAACCAGGCGAAAATCTCGTCGTCAGTGCGAAGCTGGACGACGGGATTGATGACCTCGGCGCCGTTGAAACCCAGCTTCTCGACGAACTGCATCTTTTCGAGCGCGAGGTGGACCGACGGGTCGAGGATGATCGTCCAGAGATCGAGCCGCCCGGCGTTGGCCTCGGCGACGATCTCGTGATAGCGCATCCATTCGGACGGAGTGACGTTCCAGCATTCGGCAATGAAGCCGCCGACCACCAGGCCATCAAGGCCCATTTCGACATATTTGTCGATGTTGTAGCGGATTCCGTCGATGTCGAACTTGTGGTCCGCGGTCATCGGGGTGATCGGACACTGGTAAAACCCCCGGACTGTCTCGGTGGCCCATTTCTTGGCGTCCTTGCGATCATAGTCCATGGTTCTTCTCCTCCACCCTTTGACTTGTTAAGCTCTTGGCCGGGTTCCGCGCTAGGTAGCGGCCAGTGCCGATTGGGCAGCGGCGAGGCGCGCTATGGGAACTCGGAACGGGGAAGCGCTGACATAATCGAGGCCGACCCTGTGGCAGAACGCGATCGAGGCCGGATCGCCGCCGTGTTCGCCGCAGATCCCCAGCTTGATGTCGGGGCGGGCCTCGCGGCCCAGACGGGCGGCCATCGCAATCAGCTTGCCGACCCCTTCGACATCGATGCTGACGAATGGGTCGGTGGCAAAGATGCCCTTGTCTATGTAGCTGCCAAGAAACCGTCCGGCATCGTCCCGGCTGATGCCCAGCGTGGTCTGGGTAAGATCGTTGGTGCCGAACGAGAAAAACTCGCCAACCTTAGCGATTTCGTCCGCCACCAGCGCGGCGCGGGGCAATTCGATCATGGTCCCGACGGTGAATTCAACCGTCAATGCCTGCTCCGCGAAGACCGCTTCCGACACCCGGATCACAGTCTGCTTGAGCATGTCGAGTTCGCGGGCCGTGCCGACAAGGGGGATCATGATTTCCGGCACGACCGGTTGGCCGGTCTCCCGGCTCACCGCGCAGGCCGCTTCGAAGATTGCGCGGGCCTGCATCTCGTAGATTTCCGGATAGACCACGCCCAGGCGGCAGCCGCGGTGGCCGAGCATCGGATTGGACTCGGCTAATTCCTCGGCCCGGCGTCTGAGCTGATCCACGCCGATGCCGACGGCGGCGGACAGCTCGGTGAATTCCGATTCGGAATGGGGAAGAAACTCATGGAGTGGGGGATCGAGCAGCCGCACCGTGACGGGAAGCCCCTGCATGATCTCGAAAATCCGGGCGAAATCGCTACGCTGTTCGGGCAACAACCGATCGAGCGCGACGAGCCGCTCAGCCACATTCGCGGCCAGGATCATCTGGCGCATGAAGTTGATGCGTTCGCCGTCGAAAAACATGTGTTCGGTGCGGCACAGACCGATGCCTTCCGCTCCGAACTGGCGGGCGACTTCGCAATCGACCGGGGTTTCGGCATTGGTGCGCACATTCATGCGGCGATGCCGATCGGCCCAGGCCATCACCGTCGCAAATTCGCGGTCAAGCTCAGGCATCACGGTTGGCAGGGCGCCCTGGAAAATCTCGCCGGTGCTGCCATCGATAGTGATCAGGTCACCTTCGGCGATGTGCACGCCACCAATCTCCGCTGATCGCGCCTGGTAATCGATCGACAGGCTGGACGCCCCCGAGACGCAAGGGCGCCCCATGCCCCGCGCGACGACCGCCGCATGGCTGGTCATGCCGCCCTTGGCAGTCAGAATTCCGCGAGCGACATGCATGCCATGGATGTCGTCCGGCGAAGTTTCCTGCCGGACCAGGATGACGTTTTCCCCCAGTTCGGCGCGCACCGCAGCCGTATCGGCGTCGAACACGACCGCGCCCGATGCAGCCCCCGGCGAAGCCGGAAGCCCCGATCCCAGCAGGGTCCGTGGCGCGTCGGGATCGAGCGTGGGATGCAGAAGCTGATCGAGCGAGGCCGGATCGATCCGCCTGATCGCCGCTTCCTCGGCGATCAGGCCTTCCTCGACCATATCGACGGCGATCTTCAGCGCGGCTTTGGCCGTGCGCTTTCCGGAGCGGGTCTGCAGGATATAGAGCTTGCCGCGCTCGACCGTGAATTCGATGTCCTGCATGTCCTGATAGTGCAGCTCGAGCAGCTCGAACAGGCGGGCGAGCTCCGTGAAGACCGCGGGCAGCGCCTCTTCCATCGACGGCAGCTTGGCACCGGCGGCCGTGCGGGCTGCGAGCGTCAGATATTGCGGCGTCCGGATCCCGGCGACCACATCCTCGCCCTGGGCGTTGACCAGCCATTCTCCGTAATAGGCCTTGTCCCCGGTTGCCGGATTGCGGGTGAAGGCGACGCCCGTCGCGCTGGTTTCGCCGAGATTGCCGAATACCATCGCCTGGACGTTGACCGCCGTTCCCCATTCGCCAGGGATGCCGTTGAGGCGGCGATAGACCTTGGCGCGATCGGATTCCCAGGATTCGAATACAGCAGCGATTGCGGAAGCAAGCTGCTCGTCGACGTCCTGCGGAAAGGGAGCGCCGCGTTCGGCCTCGACGATGCCGAAGAACTCGCCGATCAAGTCACGAAGATCGGTGGCGCTCAGGTCCACGTCCTGCGAGACGCCGCGATCTTCCTTGGCCTTTTCCAGCGCGTCCTCGAACCGCGCGTGATCGATCCCGAGCACAACGCTTGCGTACATCTGGACGAAGCGGCGATAGCTGTCCCAGGCAAACCGCTCGTCGCCAGACGAAGCAGCCAAGCCACGCACCGTTTGGTCGTTGAGGCCCAGGTTGAGGATCGTGTCCATCATGCCCGGCATCGAGACCCGGGCGCCGGAACGAACCGATACCAGCAAGGGATCGTGCCGATCGCCGAACCTCTTGCCCACCGTGCGCTCGATATGGGTCAGCGCCGACCTGACTTCGCCATCGAGGCGCGCGGACTGGCTGTGGCGATCGCGCAGGAAATGAAGGCATTCTTCGGTTGTGATGGTGAAGCCGGGTGGGACAGGCAACCCGATCCGCGCCATCTCGCCGAGATTGGCGCCTTTGCCGCCCACTACCGCCTTGTCGCGGGCGCGCGAGTCATCATGGGCAATGCCGGGGCCGAACGTGTAGACGGTTTTCATTTGCTGCTAGTTTCCCCGCGGAATGTGCCGCTCTTGCCAAACATGTCCCCGGGCATGCCGCGCCTTGCCGCCACACGGGCGGCAAGGCGGCTGGCGAACACGGTCCTTACATCCGGAGGATGGCCTTGATCGCGCTGCCAGTTTTTTCGGTGTCTTCGACAGCCTGGTTGATCTGATCGAAATCGTAGAACGAGCAGAGCTTCTCGAATGGGAACAGGCCGGCCTTCTGCATCGCGATCAGCTGCGGGATGAACACCTGCGGCGTGCTGGAGCCTTCCACTACCCCGCGCAGCTTGCGACCGAACAGGATGTTGTTCATATCAAGCGAAAATTCGGTGCCCAGCTTGGCGCCGCCCACGACTGCGGTTTCCCCCATGTTGTGGGTGCTTTCGACCGCCGAACGCAGGACTTGCGGGATCGCGGTCGTATCAATCGCATAGTCCGCGCCGCCGCCCGTCATCGCGACAATCGCTTCCTGGGCATTTGTGGTCGAGGCATCGATGACATCGGTTGCGCCGAGTTCGCGCGCGACTTCGAGTCGGGCGGGATTGCGATCGACCGCGATGATCTTGAGACAGCCCGACGACTTGGCGGCCATCAGCGCGCTGAGACCGACCGAGCCGACGCCGAAGATGGCGATCGAGGAACCCGGAGCCGGCTGCAGCGAATTGAGGACTACGCCCGCCCCGGTCTGGATGCCGCAGCCCAGCGGGCCGAGCAATTCGATCTGCGCGTCGTCGGCAACCTTGACGCAATTGTTCTCGCTCGCGATCGAATAGGTCGCGAACGAGGACTGGCCGAAGAAGCAGGCGTTCACGTCCTCGCCGTTGCGCGTGATCGGGGTCGATCCGTCGAGCCTGCGGCCCATGAAATTGAGCGGGAACAGGCTGGGGCAATAGGCCTGATGCCCCTTGAGGCATGACGGGCAGGTGCCGCAGTAGCTGAACGACAGGACCACCTTGTCACCTGGCTTGACAGTGGAAACGCCGCGTCCGACCTTTTCGACAACGCCCGCGCCCTCGTGGCCGAGCACAGCCGGCAGCGGGGTCGGATAGTACTGGTCGCGGACAGTCAGGTCGGTGTGGCACATGCCCGCCGCGGCAACCTTTACGAGCACCTCACCATCGCGGGGGTCCTCAATCGATACGTTATCGAGGACGAATTCCCCGCCTTGGCGTTCGATGATCGCGGCGTAGGCTTCCATGCATTTTCTCCCGGTTTTGCGCCAAATCGCGCGTTATCAGCAAAAGAAATAGAGATTCTTGTCTTGCGTGACTCTCGCATCGAGGATCAGTTTGCGCCGGAAGACCTTGAAGCCATTGCCGTCCCGGCGCAGCTTGTCCTCGCGCCCCAACGTATGGACCGTGACCTCGGTCTGGCGGCGGTTGCGGTAGACAAGGATGTTCGACAGGACGTCCAGTTCACCGTTGCCGGCTTCGAAAGCTTCGACATTCGAAACGAAGTACCGGATCTTGGATGGCGGATCCTCCATCCAGACCTGGCCTGAATAAAGCCGCTCGACGCGCTGCTTGAGCTCTCCGAAATCGTCGTTGTAGATTGCCGCATCGTCCGGCGTCGGGTCCGGGCGCCGATCCCTTGCGAAGCGCTGTTCGTAGATCGGCATCCAGTAATGGATGTCTTCGGCGACCATTCCGTGCAGCCATTCCCGGTATTGCCCGGTCTGCAAAAGTCTGACCTCGGCGCGATAATGCGCCTCGACGGCATAGTGCACATCCGGCGTCACCGGTACTTGTTCGGACGACATGTTCTCTCCGTAATTCTCGATATTTGTATCGGCGTTTGCGGTCACTCGGCGGCGTCGAGCTTTTCAGTCCAGAAATTGCGGTTCGGGAAGACCGAATCCCAAGTGTCGTCATTTGCTTTCACGCTCGCCCAATCAGGGGCATCGATCATTTCCTTCCAGAACCGGTAGAAGCCCCGGTAGGAGGTTTCACCGATGAAGCTGATTCCGACGATACCGGGATAGACCGGATGCGGTCCTTCGTAGCCGGCACCCATCGTGGAGTTCATTCTGCCATCGCGCGTGATCACGCCACGGTTCATGTAGGTTGCCGAAGACATGTTTTCGCCGTCATCGCTTTCCAGCGTTCCGGCGGTGCCGAAGGTGCGGATTGCTTCGCGCTGTATCATGCTCTTGGTAGCTGGATCGGCATCACGCGGCACCATGGTATAGGTCCACACCTCGATTTCATGCGGTCCGCGCGGATGCCAAATCTTGAAGGTGTTGGTCCCGTAGAGGAACGAGCAGTTGGGGAAGATCGAGCAGTTCCAATGCCCCATATAGAGCCGTTCGCGCTCCGGGCCGAACTTGCGGCGCACTTCGCCGCGCGTGTCCTCGAGATATTTGGTCCAGCCCTCGCGCTTGACGTGGATTGCGGCCGCTGCGTTGTCGATCACCCCGAAGCCGTGGCCATGACGGGTCGTGAACTGCAGCCCAAGATCGTCGAAGGGAATGTCCGCGCGATTGCCCGAAAGGCCTGCCAGCTCGCCGCCGATCTGGCCGAGCGCGGCGGCATGTGTCCAGCCGACGTGATAACCGTCGCCGATGAAGTTCTCGGTCGGTACCTTCCAGTTGCACTGGAGCAGGCTCTTCATCGGAGGGCCAAGCAATTCCATTCCGCCGCCGGCGCCCTCCCAGATGGTATCGAGGTAGTAGCGGAACTCACCCAGATAGTCCTCCAAGCTGGGCGCTTCGGGATCGTGGCAACCGAAAATGAAACCCTTATAGGTTTCGACCCTAACCGACTTTGCCGCCAACGCATCCTTATCGAGGCTGTTGTGGTAGCAACGCGATTCGAGCGGGACATCGACCAGCGATCCATCCTGTCCGAACACCCAGCCATGATAGTTGCAGACGAACGCCTTGGCATTTCCGCTGTCGGCGTGACAGATCTGGTTGCCGCGATGGCTGCAAGAGTTGATGAAGGCGCGGAAGGTCCCGTCGCTTTGATGCGAGAGGATGACCTTATCTTCGGCCATGTAGGTGGTGATGAAATCGCCCGGCTTGGGCACAAGCGACTCGTGGCCGAGCATCAGCCATGCGCGTGAAAAAATCCGCTCTATTTCAAGAGCGTAAACATCTTTGTCCCAAAACACCTTACGGGATTGGCTGGCATTCACTGTGTCTACGAGTGTGGTGTCGCCGCTCATGGCTCTCTCCGGTTTTCACGAACTGCGGTTGTCGTCTGCAGATTCGTACACTAAGGGCAATGCGATGTACGATATGCAAAAAGCCGATGCCACGCAAGTGGGATTGAGAGTGACGGACCGTTCGTTCTGATGGGTACTGGCAATGGTTCTTCTGGATGGCGGCAGGCCCTTCGTTACGTATGGAGCTCACCAGTCTTGCTGCTTTCTCTCGCTTCGCTATTCTGGGCGCTGAACCCCATCGTGGGCCGGGCGGCGCGCGACTTGCTTTCTCCTCTGGCGCTGGCCTTTTGGCGTTGGGTGGTCGCGTTGCTATTCGTTCTGCCCTTTGCCTGGCGGCACGTCGTGGCCGATCGTCGGGTCCTGCGCGATTCCTGGCGCCTGCTGGCGGTGCTGGGCGTGTTCGGCGTGGGGGTGTTCGCCTTCATCGTTTACTGGAGCCTGCAACTCACCACAGCCACCAACAGCCTGCTGCTGCAATCGACCATGCCGATCATGACCTTGGTCATGCCGAGCATTCTGTTCGGGGAGCGGATCAGACCGCTGCTGGTTTCCAGTGCGGCGCTGTCTCTTACCGGAGTCGTCTGGATCGTGACCAGAGGGCAGCCTTTCGCGTTGCATCTTGGCGGACTCAACCATGGCGACTTGCTCGCCCTGACCGGGGTCTTCCTGTACTCGGCCTACGCGACGTTCTTGCGCAAGGTGCCCGCCATACACCACATCACTCTGCTCGCTGTGCTGTTCGCGGTCGGCATGGGAACGCTGGCTGTACCTTACCTGGTGAGCCTGGCCGATGGCGGGGTCGCCAAGCCACAAATTGAAGTGATTGGCGCGGTGCTCTATGTAGGCATCTTTCCTTCGCTGATTGCCTATGCCTTCTTCAACCGTGCGGTAATCCTGATCGGTTCAGTAAGAGCCGGCGTCTACATGAATCTCCCCACGGTGTTCGGTGTTTTCTTGGCGGTGCTGCTGTTGGGAGAGAGACTTGAAACCTATCACATGGTCGGAGCGGCCATTGTCTTGGCCGCGATATTCGTATCGCGCCGAGCAGCAGCAGGCCAGACGGAAAACAGGGGAGAGCGGGAATTATGATTGAAGATACCGAGGCGGTGGCTTACGCGGACGCGGTGCGGTACGCCGCAGACCGCCCAGACCAATTCTGGAGCGAGGCCGCAAAGGCGATCGATTGGGTCGCGAACCCGCTGCGCGCCCATAACCCAAGCATGGGTTGGTTTCCCGATGGCATGCTGAACACGTGCCACAATTGCCTCGACCGGCATGTCCAGGCCGGACGCGGCGATGCGCTGGCGCTTGCCTATGACAGCCCGGTAACCGGAACCATCCGCCATTACACCTACCGCGAACTGCTGTACGAAACCGAACGTACGGCGGCGATGCTGGCGAGCCTCGGCGCGGAAAAGGGGGATCGGGTAATACTCTACATGCCGATGATCCCCGAGACGGTTTTCGCGATGCTGGCTTGCGCGCGGCTCGGTGTGATCCATTCCGTTGTGTTCGGCGGGTTCGCCCCACCCGAACTGGCCAAGCGGATCGACGATGCCACCCCCAAACTGGTGCTCACCGCTTCGTGCGGAATCGAGGGCAGCCGCACCATTGCCTACAAGCCGTTGGTCGACGAAGCGCTGGTCCTTGCCGCCCACTCGGTCGAGCATGTCGTCCTGGTCCAGCGCGAACAGCTAACCGCGGACTTGATGCCCGTCCGAGACATTGACTGGCACGATCTGCAGCGCCGGACCGCGGATCAGCCGGCGCCTCCGTGCGTTCCTCTCGCCTCCGGCGAGCCGCTCTACATCCTCTACACCTCGGGCACCACCGGAACGCCCAAAGGGGTGGTGCGCGACAATGGCGGACACGCCGTGGCCCTGGCCTGGTCGATGGCCAACATTTACGGCATCGGGGCAGGGGACACGTTTTGGGCAGCCTCGGACGTCGGTTGGGTGGTGGGGCATAGCTACATCGTCTATGGCCCGCTGCTAGTTGGGGCCACGACCGTACTGTTCGAAGGCAAGCCCGTCGGCACACCCGATCCCGGCACCTTTTGGCGAACCATCGTGCGGCATAAAGTCAAGAGTTTCTTCACTGCGCCGACCGCCATCCGGGCGATCCGCAAGGAAGATCCCGATGCCCGGTTCCTGAAGGAGATTGGCACCGGAGCGTGCCGCGCGGTGTTTCTGGCCGGAGAACGCGCGGACCCGGAAACGATCGCGTGGCTGGAGCGGTTAAGCGGTTTGCCGGTGATCGATCACTGGTGGCAGACCGAGCTTGGCTGGCCGGCCATCGCTTCATGCTTCGCGATGGGGGACCTGCGCCGCAAGCCTGGCAGCGCTGGCTTTCCGGTGCCTGGTTACCAGTTCGCCATCCTCGATGACGATGGACTTGCTCTGCCCGACGGGGCAAGCGGCAATGTCGTTATCGAAACCCCGCTGCCGCCCGGCACCTTCCGTTCGCTGTGGAACAATGACGCGACGTTCGTCCGGAATTTCGAGACATTCCCTGGGTACTACGAAACCGGTGATGCAGGCTTCCGCGACAGGGACGGCTTCGTGCACATCATGGGGCGAACCGACGACATCATCAACATCGCTGGTCATCGACTTTCGACCGGACAGATGGAAGAAATCGTGGCTCGACAGCCGGGGGTCGCCGAATGCGCCGTTGTCGGTGCGCACGATGACCTCAAAGGCATGGTGCCGGTTGCCTTCGTCACCCCGCAAGCCGGCTATGCGACGGACAAGAGCCTTGTCGAGCGCTCAGTCCTTTCCGTGCGCAGCGAACTGGGGGCTATCGCGGCGCTGAAGGCAGTTCTGGTCGTCGAACAATTGCCCAAGACCCGTTCTGGCAAGATCTTGCGTAGCCTGCTCCGTAAGATCGTTAACCGCGAACCCTTCGATATCCCCGCGACAATTGACGAGCCGGAAACGCCAGCCAAGCTTGCGGCGGTTTTTGCGGAAGAAGCGGGATTTAACGACCCTCATTCGCTGAAGCGGGTAAGTGATTGATCCGCATCATGAGCGTTTTGACCGATTAGAGGCAGCGTCAGAACGCTCTCGTAATGGTGTACGATCGGGTTTTGTTATGATCGTAGCCATCCGGTGAGGCTTGCGATTACCCATAAGTATTTGAGACGCTATGTTCGCGGTTGGTAGCTCGTCCCCGGCATGCAGTATCGAGGGTTGACCAAAGATCAGGTCCTATCCTCATGCATGGGAGACGAGCCATGGAATATTCTACGACATATGTAGCGATGGACACGCACAAAAAGACGATAGCGGTATCGGTCGCGGAGGCAGGTCGGCGCGGGGAGGTCCGCTACATCGGTGAGATATCCAGTGATCCTACAGCAGTGGCGAAGATGGTTGCCAAGCTGGCGGCACGTCATGCCCGTTTGTCATTCTGCTACGTGGCGGGGCCGTGCGGCTACGGCCTTCATCGCCAGATCACGCAGCTCGGCCACGAGTGCGTTGTCGTTGCTCCTTCACTCATTCCGACACGTCCCGGCGATCGGGTAAAGACCGATCGTCGCGACGCCACCGCTATTGCCGCGCTGTTTCGTTCCGGCGAACTGACCGCAGTGTAGGTGCTGGACGAAGCTCATGAGGCCATGCGGGACTTGTGCCGGGCCCGCCAGATGGCGATGCAGGGATTGCGCCGGACCCGCCAGCAGGTGCTGGGCTTTTTGCTGCGCCAAAGCCGGATATACAGCGCCGGCAATCACTGGACCGGAAAGCATCGCCGATGGCTGGCAGCCCAAGGCTTCGAACATCCTGCCCGCCAGATTGCTTTCGAGGAGATGGTCCAGGTCGTTGATGAAGCCGAGGCCCGCCGGGATCGGCTTGCCCGGCAGATGGAGGCATTGGTGCCGTCGTGGTCATTGGCGCCGGTCGTGACTGTTATCCAGGCCTTGCGTGGGATTGCCCTGATCGCGGCGATCACCATCGTGGCCGAGATTGGCGATTTCCACCGTTTCGCCAACCCCCGCCAGTTGATGGCCTACCTCGGCCTGGTGCCTTGCGAGCATTCTTCCGGCGCCAAAACCGCGCGTGGAAACATCACCAAGGCCGGGAATACTCGTGCGCGACGCATGCTGGTCGAGAGTGCCTGGACTTACAGACTCCCGGCGCGGATCGGAGAGACCATACTCAAACGCAATCAGGGGCTCGACCAGTCGATCCGCGATATCGCCTGGAAGGCGCAGGTCAGGCTCTGTGCTCGTCATCGCCGTATGACCCGCGCCGGCAAATCGGCAAACGTCGTCAACGTCGCCATCGCCCGCGAACTGGCCGCCTTCGTATGGGCCATAGCGACTAGCCTCAAACAACCAGTCTAATTAACCCGCAGCAGCAAAAGGAGCATCTGCACTAACACACACTCTGCGCTGCTCATCAATGGAAGCGGCGGCACGGTAGGGCATTCCTCGATGTGATTCTGTGGCCGGTCAAAACCGACGCCCGACTTGAGACAGAGGCAGGCCCGAGACGAATACGCGGTCTTGCGGTATCCAACCCGCGCATCACAGTCTGATCAACCGTCGTCCAACGCCGCCGCTTCCTACCATGCGCAGCGCTACAAACCCTCGCCGCCATTGCGAGCGGAAATCGTGTCCCGAGGGGTTCTCTAATCGCCAAGGTCAAGTGCTGATTTCTCAGCGATCCATCCTGCGTGCCGGGCTCTTGGGTTCTCTCCGCGGTCACCGCGTCGGGTGCCGCATGTTTGCGTTCCAGTTCGGGGGATCGAAGTGGTGTGCGCGGTCATTGCCGCTAACCCGGGAGCGATCTCACCCTCGCCGCGCGTCCCGGCTGGACGCATTCCGTTGTGCTGATGATCAGTGTCGTTTCGGTTGCGATCTATGCCATCGCTGGCTCCCGGAAGGGCGTGTTAGTGCGCCACATCGCATGCAATGTTACAGCAAGTTTCCGCGCCAGAGCCACCTTGGCTTTTCGGGTTCCTGTCCTTTCGGCGATAGCTTTGGACCAGTTGCGTAAGCGTGGGCCACCAAGGTCCCGACAGACGATCGCGTTCGCCGCCTCAAATAGGCATTTCCGCGTGAACCTATCTCCGCGTTTCGAGATGCGACCGTTCCGGCTACACCCACCGTGTCGCTATCGCGAACAGCCGTCTCGTCAGCATGGTCGATGCTACCGTCACCTTCCGTTGGCGCGACTATCGGCATGGCAATGCCCAAAAGCATATGGCTTTGACCGCAGACGAGTTTATCCGCCGGTTCCTGCTCCACACTCTGCCCGACCGCTTCCATCGCATCCGTCATTACGGTTTTCTTGCCAACGGATGTCGTCGTACCCTATAGCGCGACGATCTGGATGAGAGGCCTCTCATCCTGTTTGTCGCGCGGCAACTGCCGCCAAGGCCTTCTCGGCGGTGCGGCGTGGCTCCAGGAGGCTTGGGAAGTAACTGCCTTTTCGAAGCTTCGGGATCGCCAGATCAATCCGGCCAGCTCGCGTATCCCAACCGCGCTCGCGGTAGCCGTTGCGGTGGTTCAGCCGTTCCGGGCTGCGTGATCCGCAAGGCACGCCCGTCTTAGCCTCGATCTCCAGATCCATCATGCGCTCTGCGGCGAATGCCAGCATCTCACCCACCAAATCGCTATCAGCCCCTTGCTCAATCAGCTCGACAAGGGCCATTCTGTCATCGGTCATCGTCTTCTCCAGGTTCGAGTTCGCATCCGAACCCTACCAGAAGATCGACGGTGGCCACCCTCTCAGGGAAACCTTCCTACACCACTTAACGTAATCGCCACACTCGACCTCCGCTTCGTTGCGGTAGGAGGACATTGCCGCTTCGGCGCTCGGCCGGAGTCGAACGTGGAGGACATTGCCGCTCTCGATGGCAAAATTCAGGCCGTAGCCAAACAGCATGGTACGGTACGTCTTTTGATGACAGCACCGGGAGTCGGACCGATCACCGCGATGGCGGTAACTGCAGCGTTCGACGACGCCGAACGCTTCAACCGATCTTCCAGCGCGGGCGCTTATCTCGGTCTGACGCCAAGGCGCTACGAATCTGGCGAAATCAGCCGGAACGGGCGCATCTCGAAAAGCGGTGACAGGTTCGCTCGGAAATGCCTGTACGAAGCGGCAAATGCGATCTTGTCTCGAAAGCTTGGCGGCCCTCGCCTGCGTGAGTGGGCACAGGCGATCGCCGGCCGAACCGGGCCTCGCAAAGCGAAAGTCGCGCTGGCCAGGAAGCTGGCGGTAACATTGCACGCAATGTGGTGTACCAATACGGCCTTCCGGGAGGCCGCTATGGCCTGACCTAAATCCGAAACAATACGCTGAACTCAAGCGCGACAGAACGCGTCCTCCTGGGACGCTTAGCGAGGGTGAAATCGTTCCCGCGAGTGCGGCACGGACCGCGCACACCACTTAGATTCACCCTACTTTGAACGCTAACATGCGGCGTCCAGCGCGACGACCGCGCCGAGAGAACCCTGGAGCCCACCACGCGCGTGACGAACCGCATAAGAGATCAGCTGTTGACAGTGGCGATTAGGGAACCTCGCGGGACACGACCCATCCTAATCAACGAATAACCACATGATTATGAGTAATGGATACTGGGACGGTTGCGCCTGAGCGAACGTTTTGATAAATCATCAGGGCTTCATGACATCTGCGAAGGTTTCCCGTTGGGAGATTTATCGCGTGCCCAAGGTTAACTTTCGCCTCGACGAGTCGCTGCACTCAACATTGATGCGACGCGCGCGTGGCGCGAACCTCTCTCTGTCAGGATTTATCCGTCAGGCGCTGGAACAGGCGGTCGACGAGCGCAAGCGCTACGTCTTCTCCTCGCAAGATGAAATCCTCGCCACCTCCATCCAGATACTCTCGATCCTGGCGACCTCCGTGGGCCAGCAGTCGCCGAAGGCCCTCGAACAAGGCATGGCCCAGGCGCGATCCATACTTCTGGACCGCGGCCTCCTCGGGGAGGCGGATCGCCCATGAGCATTTTCCGGAACGATACGCTGGGATCGTGGACGCGGGGCGGGCAAGCGATCGTCCACAATGTCCGCATGACCACTCAGGTCTTCTACCAGACCATGCTGGCCGGGTTGATCATCTGGATCATCGGCACGCTTTGGTATGCCTTCGAAAAATCGACGGAATATGAGCGCTTCGTGCTGGTCAAGCTCGCGGAGGCGATGATCAAGGTCGACGCAGCGGGCGGCCCCAACGATCCGGTCCAGTTTCGCACGCCGACAGGCCAATCCTACTGGACGTCCGCGGACTGGTTGGCCGCTTCGACCCTGGCAAAGAAGACGCTGCACCAGTTCGAGATCTATCTTCTGCACGGCGCTCTTCTATCCGGGCTCTTCACCCTCGCCATGCTCGGATGGGCCTGGTTCTACTTCACGCGGACGGGCAGGGGCCTTGGCTCCAACGAATATCTGCGCGGCGCCCGCTTCGGTACCATCAGGCAAGTGAAGCGCGCACTCTGGCGGCAAGGCAAGGGACCGTTGATCGTAGGCAATGTCCCGGTCCCGGAAGCCTTCGAACCCGAACATATCCTTCTGTGCGGGGCGCCGGGGACAGGCAAGACCAACCTCATCAACGGCATGCTCGATGGCATTCGCAAGTCGGGAAGGCGAGCGATCGTCTATGACACGGCGGGTACTTTCGTCGAGAAATTCTATCGCCAAGGCACGGACATGCTGCTCAATCCGCTCGACCAGCGCACGGCGCGCTGGTCGCCCTGGGTCGATGTGCCGCGCGACTATCATTATGATCAGATCGCCGAGTCGACGATCCCCGACAAGCATGGCGATCCATTCTGGGCCAAGGCCGCGCGAGGCACCCTAGTCGCGGTCATGCGCAAGGTCGCGCGGCAGAAGCACACCTATGTCTCGGTGCTGCTCGACCGGCTGCTACGCTCCAAACTCAAGGATCTCGCCGCTTTCGTGTCCGGGACGGATGCAGCAGCCTTTATCAGCACCGAAGGTGAAAGGACGTCGGCAGGCATTCAGGCGGAACTCGCGTCGGTCATGCGCAGCTTCGGGTATCTCGACGATACCGAAGATGGCTTTTCGATCCGCGACTGGGTGGAGAAGGGGCAGGAAGGGAGCTGGCTCTTCATCACCGTCAAGGCAGATCAGTTGCCGTCGTTGCGGCCCCTGATCACCGTCTGGCTCGATATCGCGATCAGCGCGATCATGAGCCTCACGCCCGACCGCGATCGCCGCCTCTATTGCGTGATCGACGAGCTGCCGACGCTCCAGAAGCTGCCGTCACTGTCCGACTTCCTTGCCCGGGCCCGCAAATATGGCGGCTGCGGCATATTGGGGTTCCAGTCCTATCCCCAGCTTGAAGCCACTTACGGCATTCAGGATGCCGCTGCCATCACCGGCTACTGTTCCACATGGGTAGCGTTACGGGCCAACGATACCGCGACGGCCAAACATGTGTCGGAGAATCTGGGTCAGGTCGAGCAGGTCGAGGCCAATGAGGGCATGTCCTATGGCGTCAACGACATGCGTGATGGCGTCAACCTCTCGCGGATGCAGGTGACGCGGCCGCTGGTGATGCCGACCGAAGTCACCAACCTGCCCAACCTGGTCGGATTTCTGCGCTTCGGCCGCAATCTGCCGGTTGTCCGCTTCGACAGCCGTTTCAACGAAATTCCTTCACTCGGCCCCGCCTTTCTCGAGCGTACGGAGCCCCCCATTCAGATCGATAAGGCGAAGAAGCTCGTCCGGATCGCTCACGCCGAAGCGCGCGTCCGAGAGGTGATCGAGCGGGAAGCGGCGCAAACACCGCCGCCGCCCGCGAAACCGCCGGCCAGTTCCCCAGACGAGCCGCCGAGCGGTGAACAACCGCCGCAATCTCCGCCGCAGCAACGGGACCTGTTCCAGCCGCCTGAGCCGCACGTCGATGCGCAGCGGGTTGAAGACATCCTGTTGAACGAGGAGGACGCTGACCTTCCGGTTCCGCCCCGGCTCGCCTGGACGATCCTGGCGGGCAAGCAGGGCGAAATCCGCTCCGACCTGGTGCAACATGAGCGGGACGATGGTCCGCGCGAACCGTCGCGACCGGCATGATCCAGCCGCAACGTCTCCACGGCAAGCCCGCCAATATCGCCCGATATTATACGGTTGGCGACTATTATACCAAGGGCGGCAACGAGCCGTCCGAATGGGGTGGCAAACTTGCTGCCGACCTCGGCCTTTCCGGTCCCGTCGACGCCAGGCAGTTTCGTGACCTGCTTGCCGGCAAAGTCGGCGATCAGCAACTGGGGCGACACCGCACTGACGGGCAAATTCAGCATCATCCCGGCTGGGACTTTGCCGTCAATGCCCCGAAATCCGTATCCATCATGGCGCTGGTGGCAGGGGATGAGCGAGTGCTCGCCGCGCATGAACATGCTGTCACAGCTGCCATCACCTATCTGGAGGAACAGGCACAACTTCGCCGCCGCGAGGAAGGCAAGATCGTTCATGAGACCACGGGGCGCATTCTCGTCGCGCGCTTCACCGAGCATGGCAGCCGGGAACTCGACCCGCACCTCCATACCCATCTGGTCGTTCTCAACATGACCAATCGCCAGGATGGCGACCCGATGGCGAGCCTGGAAAGTCGCGTCATGTATGGTGAGCAGCGCGTCGCCGGGCAGATCTATCGCAATGCGCTCGCCTTCAGCCTCCGCGAGGCTGGTTATGAGGTCGAGTTCGATCCTCGCACTGGCTTATTCGAGATACGGGGCGTGCCCAAGGAGCTCATCGAGCGCTTCTCGCAGCGCGCAGAGGCGATCGAGGAGCATGCCCGGGAACATGGCCTGGTCGGCCAAAAGGCCCAGCGCGCCTCCTTCTATGCCACCCGCAAGGCCAAGGTGAAGATCGGCGCGCAAGAACATACTGTACAATGGCATGAACGGACTGGCGACCAACTCGACACGCTTGGTAAAATCGCTGCCGTTGCACGCGAACGGGAGGGGCAACATTCTCCCCCTACCGAACGCACGGCTTCACGCGCTGCCCTTTTCGGCCTGCGGCAACTCGAAACCGCCGAAGCCGTCAACAATCTCGGCGATATCCTGCGCACGGGGCTCGCAGCCCATGTCGGGGAAATGCGGCTGGAGGATCTGCGTCCTCGGGTCGCGATGCATGAACTCATGCGAAAACTGCTGCCGACCCACGAGCAAACGGGCGACAGGGTACTCACGCATGGACGCACCACCCGCAAGTCATGGCGGTTGGAACTGGCGCTTACCCAACATATTGCACTTGGCCTCGACGACGCCCGGCCGATCGCGTCGGGCGACCGGCTCTTGGCCGTGCTGGAAAAGACGACACTCAATGCGGAGCAGCAGCGGGCCCTGGTCGAGACCGCTATGTCACGGGATCGCGTCACCGGAATCCACGGCGTTGCCGGTTCGGGCAAATCGACACTGGTGCGGGTATTGGGCGAAGCGGCGGAACCAGGAACGACGCTGATAGCATTGGCGCCCACATCATCGGCGGCTGCGGAACTGGGGCAAAAGGCCAGTATCGAGGCGCACACGGTCGCCAGCTTTGTAGCGCGTGGCGGCCATGGCATAACGGATCGCCATGTGCTCGTGCTCGACGAGGCCGGTCAGCTTGGCAACCGTCAGGCTAGAAGGCTGCTCGAGATCAGCCGGATAACCGGAGCAAGGCTCCTGTTCCTTGGTGACGAGAAGCAGACCGGCGCCATCGAACAAGGCAAGCCCTTCTGGCTGATGCGCCGGCTGGGATTGCCGGTGGTGGAACTGACCGAGGCGGTTCGCCAGGAAACCCGTACGATCAAAGAAGCGGTCGCTCAGGCGAGGGCCGGCAATTTCGAGCAGTCGCTCAAGAATCTCGACAGCGTGACGACCGTCACCGACAATGAGGCCATGGCCGCGATGGTGGTCAACGCCTGGGTGAGGCTCAAGCCCGACTCCCGTGCGGGCACCAACATCCTCGTGCTCGACAACGCCACGCGCCTCATCGTCAACAGCAAGATCCGCGAAGCGCTCAGGAACGAGAATGGGTTGGCAGCCGAAGACAGCAGGCTCTCGATCCTTGCCCCGGCAGGCTTCACCGATATCGAAAAACATATGGGCCGCTTCTACGGAGCAGGGCAGGTGGTGCGCTTCGACCGCGACATCGCTGGTCTCGGCGTTGCCCGGCACACGGACTATCGCGTCGTAGGGCTCGGACGGGAGCCCAACGGCCGGCAGGTCGTGCGCCTTGTCGATGAACAGGGTCGCATCATCCGCTGGGATCCGCAGACGACACGGGCCCGGCACATCAATGTCTTCAACCCCGAAGAGCGTGATCTGGCCGAGGGGGATCGTATCCAGTGGCGACTGGTCAATCGCGATCTCGATCTGCGCAACGCCGAGCGCGGCACGGTCGAAAAGCTGGACGGCGACCTCGCCACCATACGATGGGACCGGGACGGCCGTGTACAGCAGGTCAACCTGACAGAGCACAAGACCTGGGACCATGGCTATGCCGAGACGGTATATTCCTCCCAGTCGAAGACCTATCCGCGGGTCTTCCTGCTGGCGCCCGTGGACTCGCCGCTGGTTAGTGCCCAGAACTTCTACACTGCCATTACGCGCGCCAAGTACGGCGTCAGGCTCTGGACGAACAACGTCAAGGAACTTGTCGCCAA
This sequence comes from Sphingobium sp., assembly GCF_036170395.1. GTDB lineage: Bacteria > Pseudomonadota > Alphaproteobacteria > Sphingomonadales > Sphingomonadaceae > Sphingobium. The sequence continues at coordinate 75,137 of NZ_JAVHPD010000012.1, read as the reverse complement.
GCTGGAGCGACAGTCGGGTGAGAAGACCTCCTCCACCGAGGGCCTTGGACGCATGGACCAGGACCGCGTCGGCCCGTTCACGAACCGGCAGCGCGCGCGCCTGGCAACGCTGAAGGCCGAACAGGAAAAGGACCGGGCGTCGCGTGGAGATCGCGCCCTTGAAAGGCAATTGTCTCGCCGGGATCGCGGACCGCAAGGGACAGCAGAGTATATCGCGGAAGGCGCCCGAAGCGTCGCGCAGGTCCTCTACCGGTTTCTCGAGGGTATTCTCGATCGTGCTCGCACCCGGATCGAGCCCCCGGCGACGCATGCTGAACGGCAGTCGCCATCCCCCGCACCTCAACCCGAACCCTCCCACGGTCCCGAACGATAGAGGCTCGTCCCATGCTCCTCATCCTGCTCGCTGTCGCGTTGATGCTCCTGGCCCTTGTCCTGCACCGCTTTCACGTGCCCTTGCGGCATCGCTGGCGTCGCAGGCAGGCAAGGGTCATGGTGCAGCAACTGCGCCGCCGTGATCGCCTGCAACCGCCCCAGCTCCTCTACGCCCGGCTAAGAAGCATGGATCCGCTCGCCTTTGAGGAATTGCTGCTCGAAAGTTTGGAGCGTCGTGGTTTCAGGGTCATCAGAAACCATCGCTACACTGGCGATGGCGGCATTGATGGAAAGGTGATGATCGACGGCGCTCTGTGGCTCATCCAGGCCAAGCGCTATGCAACGGCCATCCGGCCCGAACATGTCAGCGCCTTCAATGCGCTGTGCCGGGCCAGCAACTGTCGCGGCCTTTTCATCCATACCGGCCGAACAGGGCCGCAGAGCCGAGAATCCATCGGTAACAGCAGCCACGTCGAGATCCTATCCGGGCGGAGGCTGCTTGCCCTGGTGACAGGCGGCCCGATAGCAGTGGCTGAAGTACCAGGCCGTGCCGTGCTTCCCGCGAAATCTCATCGAGCCACGCCGTGGCGGGCACGGTGATGTGGCGCCTTCTCTCGAGCACGACATGGGCAGTCACTGCCTTGCTGGCAGCATCGCCGGAACGGGCCATGGCCGCGCCCGAAAAAGTGCAGGAGGAACAGCGTATAGCTACCTGCATCCGTCACGCGTCGATGGGTCATGCGTGGCTGGAGAAGACGCTTTGGGGCCTGCGAGACCAGGAAGCAGGCTGGATCGGAGCTGAAGTCCGCAATAGCAATGGCTCGCATGATCTTGGCCCCTTGCAGATCAACAGCTGGTGGGTGCCGCGCATCGCCGCGCAAGTCGGGCACTCCGAATTGCAGGTACGACATTGGCTGCGCTTCGATCCCTGCTTCAACGCCGAAGCTGCGCGATGGATCTTTCTCTCCGGCCTACGAGCGGCGAAAGATTACTGGGCGGCAATTGGCCTTTATCACAGTCCGACTACTTGGCGGCAGCGCAGATATTCAGGTTCGGTCGCACGTCGGATGAAAATTCGCTTTGGCGAGAGCGTCTTTCACGAGCCGATGCGGACACATAATTAACGCTGGAAACATTGGCCAGCTACATCGCTGCGAGCGTGAAGGAATAGCTGTAGTAGTGGGCTGCGGCGCCCGAGGGTGCCATGTCGCGGTGGCGCACGAGCAGAAGATAGCGACCGGCATCCGGCGAGGTAAACGGTGAACTTGCCCGACGCATTGGTGTGGAGGTCGGCCGCCACTTTCTTTCCATCATAGAACCCGGCTTCCTGGAACAACCTCACGTCGGCGTTGGCCAGCCCCTTGCCGCTGTACAGGACCTTAATCGTGAAGGGCTGCGCTCTAGTGATCGATGTCGCGTTGCAAAGCGGATCGAATTTTGAACGCTGTGCCCCGCATATTTAAAGGCAGCAGCGCCGGCATCCTCCAGCCGTTCACCCTAGCGCCATGGCCCACTCCGGTTGCGAGGCACAAACAAGGACGGTTAAGCGGACTTCTACAATTTATTCAGATTGCGACTTCTAGAGAATGGCGACGTCGGCAGTTGTAGTTCCCCGCAAACACCGCTGCCGACATTGGAGACGAACTCGAGTATCGGTCCCGGTTTAATCCCTCCCCCGCAACCACCGATACCGACAAACCAGATTTCTCCTTGGATTGTCGGTCTCGGTTAGATCGCCCTCCCGCAACCAACATAAATCTCAGCGAGCGTAAGCGAGCGCTAAGATTTATGTTATCCCCGCGAAAGCGGGGACCCAGTATGAATTCCAACCCAGCCCGCCCCATGGCGGGCTTTTCGTGCGCAATTGGCAATGATTGGAACGCGCAGCCTGCTTTACGAGGCCGTACGCCGGGGCCAGTCGCTCGCTCCCAACTGGACCCCGGCCTGCGCCGGGGAACAGCATGCGCCAAGTTCGCTTCAACCCGCGCCACTCACTCCCCCTCCAGCCGCTGGCTGAAATAGACCATCTGCATCGCCTGCAACCGCGCGCCCTGTTCGATGTCGGCGTCGCCCGAATGGCCGCCGGCCGTGTCCTCGTAGAAATGATAGGGAATGCCATAATCCTTCAGCCGCGCGGCGAATTTGCGCGCATGTTGCGGCCCCACCCGGTCATCTTTCGTCGTCGTCCAGATATAGGGTGTCGGGTATTTCACGCCCCTGCGGATATTCGAATAAGGCGAAATCCTCTCCAGAAATGCCTTTTCCTCAGGCACGGACACGCTGCCATATTCGTCCACCCAGGACGCGCCGGCCGCGATCTGTTCGTAGCGGATCATGTCGAGCAGCGGCACCTGGATCGTCACCGCGTTCCAGAGATCGGGATGCTGGTTGAACTCCACGCCCATCAGCAGCCCGCCATTGGAGCCGCCATAGATGCCGAACCGGCGCGGCGAGGAGAGTTTGCGCGCGAAAATATCCTGCGCCACCGCCGCGAAATCGTCATAGATGATCTGGCGCTTCGTCTTCAGCCCCGCCTCATGCCAGGCCGGACCGAATTCGCCGCCGCCTCGGATGTTGGCGAGCACGAAGCTGTTGCCCCGCTCCAGCCACAGTTTGCCGGTGATCGCGGCATAGCTTGGCGTCATCGAAATCTCGAACCCGCCATAGGCGGTCATGATCGTTGGCGTGGAGCCGTCCTGCTTCATGTCCTTCCGATGGACGATGAAATAGGGGATTTTCGTGCCGTCGGTGGAGGTCGCCTCATATTGCTCGACCACCAGGCCGCTCGCGTCGAAGCGCGCCGGCATCGCCTTTACCTGAACCGGCCTGGGAGCCGCCGCGTCCAGCGCCCAGAGCGTCGTCGGCGCCAGGAAACCGGCGACCGAGAGATAGGCGCGGTCGCTCTTCTCGCTGGTGGTGGCGATGCCGATCGTCGCATTGTCGGGCAGGGCGACGGGCGTGCTCGTCCATCCCTGCGCGCCCGGCGTCAGCACCGCCACCCGGCCGCGCACATTGTCATTGTAGGACAGGATGACATGGCCTTTGGTCGCGCTGACCTCCTCGATCGACTGGCGCGGCGTCGGCGCGAACAATATCTGGGGCGTCAGCGTCTCGCCCGCTTGCAGCGCTTTCAAGGGCACCGCCGCCAGCGCGCCGCTCGGCACCGTCACGCCGCCGCTGTCCCATGCCTGGCTGGTCTGGATCAGCAGCTGGCCCGCCACCATGCCCTTGATCGTGCTCTTGGCCGGCAGCGGCAGCTTCTTCACCCCCTGCGACGTCACCAGAAAGGTCTCGTTGGTGAAGAAGGTAACGCCGCGATAGAGGAAGGCGGCGCGATTGCCGTCTCCGTCCGAATAGACCGACGGATAGACGCCGACCTGGTCGCTGGCCGCGCCCCGATAGATTTCCGTCGCCGCCGACAAAGGCTGGCCGCGCTTCACTGTCTTGACGACGAAGGGATAGCCCGATTTCGTCATCGAGCCCTCCCCCCAGTCGCGCGCGAGCAGCAGCGTATCGCCGTCCAGCCATGCCTCATTTTGCTTGGAGGTCGGCACGTCGAAGCCGCCTTTCACGAACTGCCCGGTCTCCAGGTCGAACTCGCGCAGCGTCACCGCGTCCTCGCCCCCGTCCGACAGGTTGATGAGCGCCAGCCGTTCCTCGGGATCGAGGATGGTCGCGCCTTTCCACACCCATTTCCTGCCCTCCGCCTTGGACAGCGCATCGAGGTCCAGCACCGTGGTCCATTTGGGCGCATCGGTCGCGTAATCGGCTTCGGTGGTCCAGCGCCAGATGCCTTGCGGATGATCGGCGTCGCGCCAGACATTATAGACCCGCCCGTGGATCAGCATCGGCATGGCGATCCGGTCCTTGGCCGATGCGATCGCGAGCGCTTGGGCGTAATAGCCGGCATAGCGCGGATCATTCTGGAAGGCGGCCAGCGTCGCTTTATTCTCTGCCTCTACCCATTGCATTGCGCGCGGCCCGGTCCAGTCCTCCAGCCAGACGAACGGATCGTCGGCGGGGGCGGGCGGGGTGGCGGATGGCGCATTGGCGCCGGTCAGCAGGGCAGCGGAAACCAAGCCTATCATCCTTTTCTTCATGTCTTTCATTCCCCCTGCGCGCGTCCCAGCCGCCCCTGACGATAGCGCCGGCGCCGCGACGCGCCCACGATCAGCAAGGGTAACGCTACGAGCATCAGGACGATCCCGATCAGGCTCGGCGACCAGCCGAACAGGGTGTGGACGCCGAAGGCCGACGGCGCGAGCAGAGCCAGGAAGCCGGCGGTCAGCAGCCACAACCCCCACCGCCGGGGCCGCACCGCGACCATCCGCATCTCATGCCGGAATGCCTTGCGCCCGGCGCGGGTGGTGAGGTCTGGCGGGGGGCGGTGCATGACGCAAAGCTAGGACGCCGCCGCGCAGATCACAAGCCGCGCCAAACGGCAGGAATTGGCCCGGCCGCTCGTGCGTGCCCAAGCGGCGCAGCGTGCAAAAGTCCTCGTTCCTTGCGTCTCGACGCGAACCGGATGCCCCGTGCCGCGCAAAGCAAATTGTCCAGCCTAAACCCGATCTTAAGCTCCCCCGTGCCATTGTCCCGGCGACATCGGCAATTCAGGCGCGTCTTTCGTGGCGATCATCACCTTCACTCAGCCCGTTCCTTTCCCGATCGCGCCGCTGCGTCAGGTGCTGGGCGCGCAGCTGCCGCTCTACAAATGGCAGATCGGCGAGGAGGATGACGGCGGCGCCAAAACCATGGGGCAATGGCATGGCGCGCAGCTGATCGCGGGGCGCACCGGGGCCAGCGTCGTCTTTTGCGAACTGTTCGCGCGGAACGAAGCGCTGTCCAGCGACGCGCCGCTCCACAGCTGGCATCTCGACATTCGCCGCCCGACCACGGAAAGCGACGCGATCGCGCACCGTATGCTGCTGCTGATCGCCTCGGTCGTGATGGTGCCGGACGATGGCGCGCTCTGCCAGCTTGAGCCGGGCGGCGGCTGGCTGTCGCAGGAGGACATGGTTCGCGCGGCCAAAGCGCTGCTCGCGGGCGAGGCCTTCGACAAGATCGTCCAGTTCGGCCGCCCCGCCAGCAGCTTTGCCGGCGCGCGCGTCACCGCGCCCGCACCCGCCGCCGCCCCGCCGGCCGGGCGCCGCTATGCCGGGCTCAGCCAGGAACAGGCGCTCTCGCTCGGCAGCATGGACGAGACCATGGCGCGCATCCTGCACGAACGCGGCATGGGCGAGATCGCCGACGGCATGGGCCTCAGCCGCCCGCCCGCCTTCGCGCATGAAAAGCCGCAGCCCGATCGGCTGCCGACGATGGTGCTGCTCGCCACCCAGCCGCTGATCCTCGATTGGGCGCTGGTGCGCGAAGGGATGGACGCGATCGACCCCGGCGGCGACTGGCGGGTGGAAGAGACCGGCATCCGCCATGGCGTGATCGCCGGGCGCGGGGCGACCATCCGGCTCGATACCGAAGCCGCGCCGCTCCCCGCCTATCTGCTCGCCCAGGCGCAGGCGCGCAGCCATGGCCTTACCGAAGACGACAAGCGCCTCATCGCCACCCACCGCATCCATCATGCGATCCGCATCGATCTCGACACCCGCGCCGCGCCCTTCGTCGACGTGCGCCAGACCGCGAAGATCGCGACGCTGCTGATCGGCCTCGCGTCCAAGCGCGCGGGCTTTGTCGGCCTCTTCAACGCGGGTGTCGCTACGGTCATGCCGGCGGCGCGCGTCCATAGCCAGATCGGGATTCTCGGCAGCGACGAGGTGCCGATCACGCTCTGGACCTGGGCTGCCTTCCATTCGATCGAGGCGGACGCCATCTCCATCTCGACCGGCGGGATGCTGCCCTTCACCGGGTTCGAGGTCGAGCTGTGGAACGCGCCGGGCACGCTGGAGCAGGTGGCCGAGCGGCTGAACGGCGTGCTGCGCTATCTCCTCATCAACGGTCCGGTTATCGCCCATGGCGACACGATCGGCGATCACGCCGCCGACCGATCGACTCGCTGCTTCCTGGGGGAGAGCCGCGCGGATCGCGGTGAGGGCAGCGTGCCGGCGATGCTGCTAGAATTTGACGGGCTGGGCGGCGCGCCCGCCGCGCCCCGCGCTGACCTGCCCGCCGCGCCGGCCGCGCCGCCGCGCGCCGATGCGCCGCCGCCGCGCGCCGATCCGCTCCCCGCGCCCCGCGCGCCGGCGCCGTCTCAGGGGTTCGGCCGTCGCGCGCCCGGCGGCTTCGGGCGCAAGGGGCTTTAACTCTCCCGCCGCTTGCGCTACACCCGCTGCCATCCCCGGGGGACCGTCCACAGACGGTTGAGAGGCGGCTGGCTTCCTTGAACAAGGGGCGGGGCCGCGACCCGCTGAACCTGATCCGGCTGACACCGGCGTAGGGAGGGAGCGCGCCGTGACACCGCCCGCACTCTCTTTCCGCCCGAAGGAGAGTTATCATGGCAGATGTCCCCGCACGCACCGAAATGCGCGTCACTACAGGCCCGATCCGGGGATCGCGCAAAATCCATGTCGGCCCCTTGAAGGTCGCGATGCGGGAGATCGACCTCGAACCCTCCAGCGGCGAGCCGCCGGTCCGCGTCTATGACACGTCCGGCCCCTATACCGATCCCAACGCCCGCATCGACATCATGGCCGGCCTCCCCGCCCTGCGCCGCGACTGGATCATCGGCCGCGGCGATGTGGAAGCCTATGACGCCCGCGCCGTGAAGCCCGAGGATAACGGCCTCAAGGGACCGGATCGCACCGGCGGCGTGCAGCCCTTTCCTAACGTCGTCAAGCGCCCGCTGCGCGCCAGGGCGGGCGGCAACGTCAGCCAGATGCACTATGCCCGTCGCGGTATCATCACGCCCGAGATGGAATATGTCGCGGAGCGCGAGAATCTCGGCCGTGCCCGCCTCGCCGAATATGTCCGCGACGGCCAGAGCTTCGGCGCGTCCATCCCCGACTATGTGACGCCCGAATTCGTCCGCGACGAAGTCGCACGCGGCCGCGCCATCATCCCGTCCAACATCAACCACCCGGAATCCGAGCCGATGGCGATCGGCCGCAATTTCCTGGTCAAGATCAACGCCAATATCGGCAATTCGGCCGTCGCTTCCGACGTAGCCTCCGAAGTCGACAAGCTGGTCTGGTCGATCCGTTGGGGCGCGGACACGGTGATGGACCTCTCCACCGGCCGCAACATCCACGACACGCGCGAATGGATCCTGCGCAATTCGCCCGTCCCGATCGGCACCGTCCCCATCTATCAGGCGCTCGAAAAGGTGGGCGGCATCGCCGAGGATCTCACCTGGGACATTTTCCGCGATACGCTGATCGAGCAGGCGGAGCAGGGCGTCGACTATTTCACGATCCATGCGGGCGTGCGCCTGGCCTACATCCCGATGGCGGCCAAGCGCGTCACCGGCATCGTGTCGCGCGGCGGATCGATCATGGCGAAATGGTGCCTCGCCCATCACAAGGAATCCTTCCTCTACGAGCATTTCGACGAGATCAGCGAGATCATGAAGGCGTATGACATCGCCTACTCTCTTGGCGACGGCCTCCGTCCCGGCTCGATCGCCGACGCCAATGACGAAGCGCAATTCTCCGAACTCTATACGCTGGGCGAACTGACCCACCGCGCCTGGAAGCAGGATGTGCAGGTGATGATCGAAGGGCCGGGCCATGTGCCCATGCACAAGATCAAGGAGAATATGGACAAGCAGCTCGAAGTCTGCGGCGAAGCGCCCTTCTATACGCTCGGGCCGCTCACCACCGACATCGCGCCCGGATACGACCATATCACCAGCGCGATCGGCGCGGCGCAGATCGGCTGGTACGGCACGGCGATGCTCTGCTACGTCACGCCCAAAGAGCATCTGGGCCTGCCCGACCGCGATGACGTGAAGGTTGGCGTCGTCACTTACAAGCTCGCCGCCCACGCCGCGGACCTCGCGAAAGGCCACCCCGCCGCCAAGGTCCGCGACGATGCGCTGAGCCGCGCAAGGTTCGAATTCCGCTGGCGCGACCAGTTCAACCTGTCGCTGGACCCCGACACCGCCGAGCAATATCACGACCAGACGCTCCCGGCCGAAGGCGCGAAAACCGCCCATTTCTGCTCGATGTGCGGCCCGAAGTTCTGCTCGATGAAGATCACGCAAGAGGTGAGGGACTTCGCCGCGAAGAAGAACCAGCCGGCGGACGGCTTCCTGGAAGCCGGCCTCACCGGCGCGGAAGTCGCGGAGGCCAGCCGCGCGGCGGCGCTCAAGGGAATGGAGGAGATGAGCCGGCTGTTCAAGGAAACGGGCAGCGAACTGTATATGGGTGCGGGAGATAGGGGGCGGGACTGAACGGTCTACGTGGAGAAGCGGCTATGATTGGCGCCGCTTGGCCTCGAAGCGCTTTTTCCGCTCTTGCCGCTCTTCCCAGCTCGGCGCGACATAGGTCCACATGTCGCGCTTGTTTAGTGCGCCCATAAAATCAGCGAGTTTGCCAACTCCGATAGCTGCAGATTGGATAAGTTCTGTTGAAGCTCCGCCGCCCCCTTCTGGTTTGGCAATAACGATGTAGTCGCCGCACTTAAGCTGCGCCGGACGATTGATGTAGTCCATGTCAGTAAACAAGTATGCATCTGAAAGCCATACCAACGCATGTCCATATTTAGATCGGCGGACAAGATATAAGAAGTACTCGTCCGTACTGACATCCTCTATAGATATGACTGAATTATGCTCTAACATTCTCGCGATAAAATACTGTGGTATTGTATAATATAGATCTTTCGTCATAAAATCTCACGCGTTGGTGCTGCGCGCTTGAGGAACAAGTTTATAATTTCGTCTTGAGAAATGTGAAATATCTGTACGTTTAAAGTGAATTTAAATTTTATCTTGAATGATTTTTTTATTTGACTCATAAAATCTCGAATATCCCACTCATTGAATACTATGATGATATCAATATCATTCGGATTTTCAGAGTGTAATATCGACCCAAACATCAGACATTTCACAACTGGAAGTGAATGGCTGCCGAAATAATTCCTCAACCATATTTCTACAATTTCAGACTTAAGCATGACGGGAAATGATCGCGGATATATCTCGGGGAAACTGATTCCGGCTGTAGTCGGCTTTGTCGTCGATTATATGGGCATTGAATGCATCTATATGATCGAGCCATTGGATGAAGGCCGGTCGAAACTCGAATGGTATTGCGGTCATGTTTTCCTTTATAAGATATTCTATTTTCTTATTGTTTTCAGAAATTTTATTGCGAACCTGATACCATATCCCTAAGTCATGCCTAACGATCTTTGGAAGGCCTTCACTACTGCCGCTGTTAGGGCCGAATTTGGAGAACATCCTATAGTTATCATCCATAATCGGCTTAATTGATCGGCATAGATTGCGAAAGCGGCTACGCCTGAAGTTACCGCCGACATATGAGCTGGACCGAACTCCACGCCATCGTCGATACAATTTCCTTCCGCAGTATATGAGTAAGGAAGCTAAGGAAGCTAAAGCGGTAAGAACCGCGATCCAAGTTGCGGCGTCCCACCCCAATGGCTTGCAGGTTGAGAGGTCATAGAACCGCCAAGCGTTCATGCACGTTGAAGCTAGATTGGTGGTTTCCATTCGGATGCCCTCAATAATGATACCGACAACTCAGCACTTCCAGCGCCTGCGTGTCGCCCGATCCACTCACCCGATAGACCAGCCGATGCTCGCCGGTGATGCGGCGTGACCACCAGCCGGTCAGATTCTGCCGCAAGGGTTCGGGCTTGCCCAGGCCGCGAAACGGATCGCGCAGGCATTCGCCGATCAGCGCGTTGATCCGTTCCAGCACCTTGGGGTCTTCCGCCTGCCACGCCACATAGTCGCGCCAGCTCTCAGCCCCAAAGACGATCTTCACGGCGCGATCAGCTCATGCTCCTCGCCAAGTCCGGCATCCAACTCCGCAATGCCCTCCAGCAAATGCCTGGCGTTCGCGGGCGAGGCCAGCAGGTGCAGCGTCTCCTGCATCCCGGCCCACTCGCTTTCCGCGATCATCACCACGCCTTCGCCCTTGGGCCGCACGATCTGGATCGGCGCCTTGTCGGCCACTACACGGTCGAGCACAGCTTTCAGATTGGAGCGGGTTTCGGATACGCTGACGGTCTGCATGAGGAACTTGTACCAAATTCCGTACGAAATTACAAGATGGTTGATCCGAGGTAGCCGCCATGTTATAACCCACGTATGAACATGCCTCTCAAAATCACCAGGATCGGCAACAGCGCCGGCGTCATCCTGCCCAAGGAGCTGCTGGCGCAACTTCGCGTCGGCTTGGGCGACACGCTTTATGCCACCGAAACGCCGGAAGGCGTGCGCCTGACCGCTGGCGATCCCGACTTCGAGACGAAGATGGCGCTGGCCGAGGAGATCATGCGCGAAGATCGCGACATATTGCGCGTCCTTGCCAAGTAGATGAGCGAAGACCGGCAGGAGCCGATCTGGATCGACCGGAAGGTCGCGCTCGCCATCCATGATCGCCAGCTTGCCGAACATGGCGGCGGCGAGGGCGTGCGCGATCTTGCCATGCTGGAATCCGCGCTGGCCCGCCCCATCAATCGCTGGAATTATGGCGAGGACGATCCTTGCGCGCTCGCCGCTGCCTATGGGTTCGGCGTGGTTCGCAACCATCCTTTCGTGGACGGCAACAAGCGCACTGGCTGGGTTCTCGCGCGCCTGTTCCTGAAGCTGAACCAGGTCGCCATCGGCTTCGACCCCGCCGACGCCACGCGCACGATGCTGGATTTTGCCGCCGGCACCCTCTCCGAAGAGGAACTGGCCGACTGGTTCCGCCAGCATCTCACCGACCCTCTTTCCTAATAGGAAAATCTCTGGTCCACCCTCGTAAATGGACCAGAACCCCCACCCCAATCCGCCCCGTCCCCGGCCCGCCAAACGCGGCCACTGGACGCCCGCCCTCCAGGCCCGCTTTCTCGCTGCGCTGATGCAGAGCGGCAGCGTGCGCCATGCCGCGCGCGCGGTCGGCATGTCGCCGTCCAGCGCACACCGGCTGCGCCGCCGCCTCGCCGATACGCAGTTCGACGCCAATTGGGATGAAGCGCTGGCGATGTACGATCATTATTGCGCTCATCCGCTCGCGCTTCAGGCGATGGCCGCCGCCATCGTCGATCGCTGCGCCGGAGAGGGGGCGCTTGGGTGAGGCGTCGGGGACGCGTCCGTGGCGCGTGACAGGCGCGTCGCGAGCGCGAAGCGAGCGCTTCGCATCGAAAAGCGTGCGCCACGGTGTGAACTTCGCACGGGCCGATCCCTACCCCAAAAGCCTGCTGTAACAAACCCGACAAATCCCTACATGGAACCCATGCCGCCTTCGACACCCGACGCCACGCCGCTGCCGCCCATCTGGCAGACGCTCCGCCGCTTCCTGCCCTATCTCTGGCCGGCGGATGCGCCCGCCTTACGCCGCCGCGTGGTGCTTGCCATGAGCTGCGTCCTGCTGGCGAAGGCGGTGACTTTGCTCATGCCCTTCGCCTACAAGGCGGCGGTGGACCGGATGGCGCCGGGCCTCGAACCCGCCGCGGGTCTCGCCATGGCGCTGGTCGTCGCTTATGCCGGCGCGCGCTTCGGCGGCGTCCTGTTCGACAATCTCCGCAACGCGGTTTTCGAGAAGGTCGGGCAGGAGGCCGGCCGTCGCCTCTCCGACGATGTGTTCGTCCACCTTCATCGCCTCTCGCTGCGCTTCCATCTCGACCGGCGCACCGGCGCGGTCACGAAGATCGTCGAGCGCGGCACGAAAAGCATCGACACGATGCTCTATTTCCTGCTCTTCAACATCGCCCCCACGGTGCTGGAGCTGGCGGCGGTCTGCGCCATCTTCCTCGTCAAGTTCGGGGTGGAGATCGTCGTCGCCACGCTGGCGATGGTCGCGCTCTACATCTGGTTCACGCGGACCGTCACCGAATGGCGCAACCAACTGCGCCGCGACATGGTGGACATGGACACCAACGCGGTCGCGCACGCCGTCGACAGCCTGCTCAATTTCGAGACGGTCAAATATTTCGGCGCGGAACAGCGCGAGGCGGATCGCTACGCCGACGCCATGCGCCGCTATGCGCGCGCGGCGGTGAAGAGCGAGAACAGCCTCGCCTGGCTCAACATCGGCCAGTCGCTCATCACCAACCTCATGATGGCGGGCGCCATGGCCTATACCGTCTGGGGCTGGAGCCGGGGGCAATTCTCGACCGGCGATGTCGTGCTGGTGAACACGCTGCTCAGCCAGCTTTTCCGCCCGCTCGACCTGCTCGGCATGGTCTATCGCACCATCCGACAAGGGCTGATCGACATGGAGGCGATGTACAAGCTGATCGACACCCAGGCGGAGATCGCCGACGCGCCCGGCGCGCCGACGCTGACGGTGGCGGGCGGCGAAGTGCGGTTCGAGGATGTGCATTTCGGCTATGACCCGGAGCGCGAAATCCTCCACGGCGTCAGCTTCACTGTGCCGTCGGGCAGGACGCTGGCGATCGTAGGGCCATCGGGCGCGGGCAAATCCACCATCGCCCGCATCCTCTTCCGCTTCTACGACATTCAGGGTGGGCGAGTGACGATCGACGGGCAGGATATTGCCGCCGTGACCCAGGCATCGCTGCGGGCCGCGATCGGCATCGTGCCGCAGGACATGGTGCTGTTCAACGACACGGTCGGCTACAATATCGCCTATGGCCGGCAGGGCGCGAGCCAGGCGGAGATCGAGGCGGCGGCGCGTGCGGCGCAAATCCACGACTTCATCATGAGCCTGCCGCAAGGCTATGACACCCGCGTCGGCGAGCGCGGCCTGAAACTGTCGGGCGGCGAAAAGCAGCGCGTCGCCATCGCGCGGACTCTGCTCAAAGACCCGCCGGTGCTGGTGCTGGACGAAGCGACCAGCGCCCTCGACAGCCGCACCGAAACCGAAATCCAGACGGTGCTGCGCGACATCAGCCGCCAGCGCACGACATTGGTGGTCGCGCATCGGCTGTCGACCGTGGTGGATGCGGATGAAATCATCGTGCTGGATCAGGGCCGCATCGCGGAGCGCGGGCGCCATGCCGACCTGGTTCAGGGGGATGGGCTTTATGCCATGATGTGGGCGCGGCAGGCGGCCGAGCGGGCCGACATGCGCAGCGAGAGGGGCGTTGAGGATATATTCGAGGTCGCGACGCCCTCCTGAAGGAGGGCGTCGGACGGGATCAGTTCTGCGTCGTGACCGTCGTGGTGGTCTGCTCGGCGACGGCGGTGCGCGGCGCAGCCGTGGTCGTCTTGCGGACGATCTTGCGGGGCGCGGCGGTGCGGCGCGGCGTAGCGGCCGCCGTCTTGACCGTCTCGGTCGTCACCGTGGTGGTGGCGGGGCGGGCGGCGGCCACAGCGGCGGCGTTCCGGGCGGCGGCGGCATCGGCGGCGGCCGAAGCGGCAGCCTGTTCGGCAGCGGCGGCGCGGGCATTGGCGGCGTCAGCCTGCTGCTGCGCGCTCAAGGTGGCCTCGGTCTGCACCTGCGCGCTCATGTCGGCGCTCTGCTTGCTCTCACCGATGGCGGTGTCGGCCGCCTGCTGCGCGTCGAGCGCGGAGGCGATCGCCTTCTGTTCCTTGCCGCTCTGATACTGCTCCTTGGCGAGCCGCAGCGACGCCTGGGCGCGGGCGATGAGTTCGGGCGAGGCGTTGATCCGGCTCGCCGCATCCAGCTTGCCCTGCGCTTGGGCGATGGCGGCGAGCGCGCGTTCCTCGTCGCCCGCAAAAGCCGGCGTGACGGTCAGGGCAAGAGCGGAGGCGGCGAGCAGGCCGCCCATGGTGGACCCGAAGATATTCTTCATGTTTCTCTCCTGTCATTGGTGATGACGGCCGGAGAAACGTGCGCCTTTGTCTTAGGGTTCCTTTATCTGAGGTTCAGGAAAGGAGCGGCGACATCTGCCGGAACCCGCATCAGCCGCCCGCTTTGCTTGTCGATCATCGCCCAGGTCGATCGCGCCGCGACCTTCACCTTGCCGTCGGGTCCCGTAAATTCGATCAGCCGGTCGAATCGCGCGCCACGCGGCGGCTCGGGGATCCAGGTCCGCGCCGTCACCGTCTCGCCTTCGGTCACATTGCCGCGATAGTCGATCTCGTGCCGCGTCACGACCCAGATATAGGCGTCGACATGCGCCAGATCGGCGTCGCGCCGCCAATGCTCGACCGACACCTGCTCCATCCACTGCACCCACACCGCATTGTTCACATGGCCGAGTTCGTCGATATGCTCAGGGAGCGCGGTGATATCCTTGGTGAAGCTCGCCGCCATCAGTTCGCCAGCCCCAGCTGCCACAGGATGAAGGCGAATTCCTCCGCCGTTTCATGCAGGCTCTCGAACCGCCCCGACTTGCCGCCATGGCCCGCGCCCATATTGGTCTTGAGCAGCAGCATGTTGCCATCCGTCTTGGTCGCGCGCAGACGCGCCACCCATTTGGCCGGCTCCCAGTAAGTGACGCGCGGATCGTTGAGGCCCGCCGTCACCAGCAGCGGCGGATAGTCCTGCGCGCGCACATTATTGTACGGGTCGTAGGACAGGATGGTGCGGAACGCCGCTTCGTCCTCGATGGGATTGCCCCATTCCGGCCATTCGCCCGGCGTCAGCGGCAGGCTCTCGTCGAGCATGGTGTTGAGCACATCGACGAAGGGCACATGCGCCACCACCGCGCCCCACAGGTCGGGATCGCTGTTGGCGACCGCGCCCATCAATTCCCCGCCGGCCGATCCGCCCGAAATGCTGATCCGGCCCTTCGCCGTATAGCCGCGCTCGATCAATCCCTTCGCCACATCGACAAAGTCGGTGAACGTATTGGTTCGCTTGTCGAGTTTCCCGTCCAGATACCATTGCTGGCCAAGATCGTCCCCGCCCCGGATGTGCGCGAGCGCGAAGGCGAAGCCGCGGTCGAGCAACGAGAGCCGGCTGGTCGAAAAGCCCGGCTCCATCGCGATGCCATAGGCGCCATAGCCATAGAGATGCAGCGGTGCGCTCCCGTCGCGCGGCAAGTCCTTGGGATAGACGATCGACACCGGAATCGGCGTCCCGTCCCGCGCCGGGATCATCAGCCGCTCGGTCGCATAAAGGCTGGCGTCATAGCCCGAGGGTATCTCCTGGACCTTCAGCACTTCGAGCGCGCCGGTCTCCAGATGATAGTCGTAGATCGTATCGGGCGTGACCATCGACTCATAGCCGATGCGGAGTTTCGTCACGTCATATTCGGGATTGTCGTCAAGACTCGCCGAATAGCTCGCTTCCGGGAACGGGATGCGCTTGGCCGCGTGCGTCGCATAATCGCGCAGTTCGATCTGGTCGAGCCCGTCCTGCCGCCCTTCGGTGACGTAGAAGCGCTTGAACAGGGTGAAATCGGTCAGGTAGAAATGCGCGTCCGGCGCGATCACTTCCTGCCACTCCCCCGGCGTGTCGAGCGACGCCTTCACCAGCCGGAAATTGGGATGGGCGTCGTTGGTGCGGATGTAGAGCGTGCCCTCATGCTCATCGACATCATATTCGCGCCCCGCCTGCCGCGCCGATACGAGCAAGGGCGTCGCGGTGGGATCATCGGCCGGCACCAGCCACGCCTCGCTCGTCACATGGTCGCCGGTCGCGATGACGATCCATTTCTCCGAGGACGTGAGGCCGATCGAGACGCGGAACCCCTCGTCATCCTCGTGGAACAGCTCGACGTCGCTCGCCACATCCTGCCCCAGCCAGTGCAGCCGCGCATTGTCCGTCCGCCAATTGTCGTTGGCGAGGCCGTAGAGCAGCCCCTTGCTGTTTGACGTCCATACCAGCGAGGAGAGCGTATCGGGGATCACCTCGGGCAGTATCTCGCCCGAAAACAGATCCTTGATCCGCGCCTCGAACCGCTCCGACCCGTCGGTGTCGATCGCATAGGCGAGGTAGCGCCCGTCGGGGCTGACCGACATCGCGCCCAGGCGGAAATAGTCACGCCCTTCCGCCAGCGCCGGCTCGTCCAGGATGAGCTGGTCCGGCCCGCCGCTTGCGGGCTTGCGATACCATTTGCGATATTGCGCGCCCTTCTCGAACGCGCGCCAGTAGATATAGTCGCCATCCTTCTGCGGGACCGAGCTGTCATCCTCCTTGATGCGGCCCTTCATCTCCTGGAACAGCGCGTCGATCAGCGGCTTGCGTGGTTCCATCGCCCGCTCGAACCAGCGATTCTCCGCCTCCAGATAGGCGAGTATGTCCTTGTCCTTGACCTCGGGATAGCCAGGGTCGCGCAGCCACGCCCACGGGTCTTCGATCGTGACGCCGTGGCGCGTGAAACTATGCGGGCGGCGCTCGGCAACGGGGGGCAGGCTTTGATCGGTCATTCACTATCCATGGCTAGACGGGGCGATGCGCTGGCATAAGCGCTCGGCCTTCTCTATGTTGTCGCCTTCATGCCCTGTGCAAGGGCCGATTGAATCCAGGGAAATTTTGATGTCCAGTTATGAAGACCGTCTGAAGGCGCTGCGCGCGCAACTCGTGCGGCAGAAGCTCGACGGCTTCGTGGTGCCGCTGACCGACGAGCATATGAGCGAATATGTCGGCGCCTATGCGCAGCGGCTCGCCTGGCTGACGGGGTTTCAGGGGTCGGCGGGCAGCGCGGTGGTGCTGCCGGAGGACGCCGCGATCTTCGTCGACGGGCGCTATACGCTTCAGGTGCGCGAGCAGGTGGACGGGGCGCACTGGCAATATCAAAGCGTGCCGCAGACCTCGATCGCCGCCTGGCTGAAGGACCATGCCGGGCAGGGCGCGCGGATCGGCTACGATCCGTGGCTTCATACAAGCAGCTGGGTCAAACAGGCGACCGAAGCGCTGGCGGAAAAGGGCGCTGAGCTGGTCGCGGTCGATACCAACCCCATCGACGCCATCTGGCCCGATCGCCCGGCGCCCAGCAGCGCCAAGCTCGTCGTCCATGACGATCGCTTCGCCGGCCGCAGCGCGGCGGAAAAGCGCGCCGAAATGGCCGACTGGCTGACCGGGAAGAAGGCCGACGCCGCCATCCTCTCCGCGCTCGATTCGATCGCCTGGACCTTCAACATTCGCGGCAAGGATGTCGATCGCACGCCCGTCGCGCTGGCCTATGCCATCGTCCATGCCGACGCGACCGCCGACCTCTATGTCGCGCCGGAGAAGATGGACGAGGCAGTCGCCCAGCATCTCGGCAATGCTGTCCGCATCCACGACCGCGCCGCCTTCGCCGATGCGCTCGCCGACCTTGCCGGCAAGACCGTCGTCGCCGATCCCGAGCGCGCCGTCGCCGCCATTTTCGAGGCGCTGGAGCAGGCCGGCGCGACCATCCTCCCGCTGCGTGATCCCGCTGTCCTGCCCAAGGCGATCAAGAACGGCACCGAGATCGCCGGCCACAAGGCGGCGCAGGCGCGCGATGGCGCGGCCCTGAGCCGCTTCCTCCACTGGATCGCCGCCGAAGCGCCCAGGGGCGGCCTTACCGAAATCGCCGCCGCCGACCGGCTGGAGGCGTTCCGCAAGGAAACCGGCCTGCTGGAGGATCTGTCCTTCGACACGATCAGCGGCGCGGGGCCGAACGGCGCGGTCGTCCACTATCGGGTCGAGGAAAAGACCAACCGGCCGATCGAAACGGGCAGCCTCTACCTGGTCGATTCAGGCGGCCAATATCGCGACGGCACCACCGACGTCACCCGCACCATCGCCATCGGCACGCCGACCGACGAGATGCGCCGCCGCTTCACTCTGGTCCTCAAGGGCCATGTCGCGCTCGCCCGCGCGGTTTTCCCGAAGGGCACGCGCGGCGGCCAGCTCGATCTGCTGGCGCGCCAATATCTCTGGGCCGAGGGGCTGGATTATGCCCATGGCACCGGCCACGGCGTCGGCAGCTTCCTGTCGGTGCATGAAGGGCCGCAGCGCATCGCCACCTTCGGGGGCGGCGACGAGCCGCTCGCGGCGGGCATGATCCTCTCCAATGAGCCCGGCTATTACAAGACCGGCGAATATGGCATCCGCATCGAAAATCTGGTGCTGGTGGAGGATCGCCCCATTCCCGGCGCGGAAAAGGAGATGCTCGGCTTCGAGACGCTGACCTTCGCGCCCATCGACCGCGCGCTGATCGCCGTCGATCTGCTGAGCCCGGAAGAGCGCGGCTGGATCGACGCCTATCATGCCCAGGTGCTGGCCATAGTCAGCCCCCAACTCGATGGCGACGCGCGCGACTGGCTGACCGCCGCCTGCGCCCCACTCTAATTGGCTCACCCCGCCCGCATATCGCGCGCGGCGGGGTGCGCCATGCAGGCCAATGTGCCCAGCAAGACCAGCGCGCCCGCCAGCGCCAGCGGCGCGGCCAGCCCGTAGCGCATCAGCATCGTCGCCCCGGCCGCGGCGCCCAGGAAGATGGTGAGCACGCTACCGATCCGCCGCGCGAGGTTCGCGCCGGTCCCGCCGGCCAGCCGGGAATCGGCGGCGATGCCGGTGATGGTCAGCGTCAGCACGGTGGTGGTCAGGTCCGGCACCTTCAACTGCCGGATAGTCGCATTGCGAAAGCCCATGGCGACCGCCGTCAGCGCGATGATCGCATATAACGCGCTGCCCTGCGGCGCAACGCTGCCGGTCCAGGCCGCGACGCCCGCGGCGGCCCAGAGCAACGCGGCCTCGACCAGCGCCGCGATCGTCAGCCACCGGCGCAACGGTCGCGCGCTCAGCCGCCGGCCTGTATAGCCCGCGGGCAGGGCGCCGATCAGGAAGGCGGCTATCGCCACCAGGAAGGGCCATATCGCAAAGCCCGGCGTTCCCACCACGCCAAAGCCCAGAAAGACGATATTGCCGGTCATATTGGCGGTGAACACCTTGCCCAGGCCGAGCACGCTCGCCGCATCGACCAGGCCGGTGACGAAGGAGAGGAGCAGCAGCAGCCAGGGGAGGGGCGAGGCGGGGGCTTGGGCGTCGGCCATGAGCAACTCCTTGCATGTGCATGTCCTGGCAGTTTAGGCGCCCGCCCTTCGCTCCGCCATCCGGCGAATATCCGCCGCACCGTTCGATTATCTCGAAAAGCGCCGCTCCCAGCCGCGACCCGGCCGCCTTCGCCGCAATCGGCCCGCAGCCCCGCATCCTTCACCTTGCGCCGCCGTCATGCTAGGCCGCCCTGTCCCCGACCGGCAGAGTGGCATGACGATATCCTCCCTCGACACACGCAGCCCCTCCGCCCGCGACCGCGCGAAGGCCATCATCGGCGGATCGACCGGCAATCTGGTCGAATGGTATGACTGGTATGCCTATGCCGCCTTCACCCTCTATTTCGCGCCGCATTTCTTCCCGTCCGATAACCCGACGGCAGAACTGCTCGGCGCGGCGGCGGTGTTCGCGGTCGGCTTCTTCATGCGGCCGCTCGGCGCATGGATCATGGGCATCTATGCCGACCGGCGGGGGCGCAAGAGCGGGCTTGCCCTTTCGGTGACGCTGATGTGCGCGGGGTCGCTGCTGATCGCGATCGCGCCCACCTATGAGAGCGTCGGCCTGCTCGCGCCCGCGTTGCTCGTGCTCGCGCGGCTGATGCAGGGGCTGTCGGTTGGCGGGGAATATGGCGCCAGCGCCACCTATTTGTCGGAAATGGCGGGGAAGAACCGGCGCGGTTTCTTTTCCTCCTTCCAATATGTGACGCTGATCGGCGGGCAGTTGCTGGCGATCGGCGTCCTGCTCGCGCTCCAGACGATCCTGAGCGAGGCTGCGCTCGACGCCTGGGGCTGGCGCATCCCCTTCGCAATCGGCGCGGCGCTTGCGGTTGTGGTGTTCTGGATCCGCAGCGGCCTTGCCGAGACCGAGAGTTTCGAGAAGGCGAAGGGCAGCGATGCGCCCAAATCAGGGCTGCTCGCCCTGTTCCGCCATCACCCGCGCGAGGCGATCACGGTCATGCTGATGACCGCCGGCGGCACGCTCGCTTTCTATGCCTATTCGATCTACATGCAGAAATTCCTGGTCAACACCAGCAGCTTCGACCGGGAAACCGCCTCGCGCATCAATGGCGGCACCTTGTTCCTGTTCATGCTGCTCCAGCCGGTCGCCGGGGCGCTCAGCGACCGGATCGGCCGCAAGCCGCTGCTGGTCGGCTTCGGCCTGCTCGGCATGATCTGCACCTACCCGCTCTTCGCCACGCTCGAAACGACGCGCGATCCCTTGACCGCCTTTCTGCTGGTGCTCGGTGGCCTTGTGATCGTCACCGGCTACACCTCGATCAACGCGGTGGTGAAGGCGGAAATGTTCCCCGCCCATATCCGCGCGCTTGGCGTCGCTCTGCCCTATGCGCTCGCCAACACCTTGTTCGGTGGGACCGCCGAATATGTCGCGCTGCGCTTCAAGGATGAAGGCTGGGAGCGCGGCTTCTACTGGTATGTGACCGGCATGATCGCCCTGTCGCTGATCGTCTATCTGCGGATGCGCGACACCCGCCGCGAGAGCGCCATATTGGAGGATTGACCGCTCATAGGTCCGTCCTATGACGGCGCAGCGCTTTGCGCTATCCTTCACCCATGCAGACCCGGCTCGTCGAATATTTCCTCGCCATCGAACGCGAAGGCCATTTCGCCCGCGCCGCCGCCGCCTGCAACGTCTCGCAGCCCAGCCTGTCGGCCGGCATCGCTTCGCTCGAAGCGCAACTGGGCAAGCGGCTGATCCGGCGCGACCGCAAGTTCGTCGGGCTGACGGCCGAGGGCGAGGCGATCCTCCCCTGGGCGCGCCAGCTCGTGGCCGCCGCCGAAGCGATGGAGCAGGCCGCCGAGACGGCGCGCGGCCCTCTGAAGGGCGAGTTGCGGATCGGCGCGATCCCCGCCGCCATGCCGATCGTCGGCAGCCTGGCGCGCGCGATGCTGGACCGGCATCCGGGGCTCAATATGTCGGTGCGCGCCCTGACCTCGCGCCAGATCGAGCGGGAGCTGGCCGCGTTCGAGCTGGACGCTGGCATCACCTATCTCGATTTCGAGCCGCCGGCCCATGCGCTCTCGGTCCCGCTCTATGCCGAACGCACGATGCTGGTGAGCGCGACCGGCGGCGTCGCTGTGCCCGATCCGCTCGGCTGGTCCGATCTTGCCGGGCTGCCGCTCTGCCTGCTGCACCAGGGGATGCAGAATCGTCGCATCCTCGACGCTCGCCTCGCCGAGCGCGGCCTGGCGATCCGCCCGCTGGTCACCGCCGACAGCTATATCGCGCTGCTCGCGCTGGTGCAGCATGGCCGGCTCTGCTCGATCATCCCGGACAGCCATGCGACGTTGCTCGACGGCCTTTCCTGGGCGCGCACGGCGCCGCTGCCCGAGATGCACGAAGGCAGCAAGGTCGGCGTGATCGTCGCCAACAGCACGCCGGTCGGCCCGCTTGCTCAGGCGGTGCTCGGCGTCGCGCGCCAGCTGCGCCTGCCGCCGGGCTTTCGGGCCGACTGATAGGATTGGTCTATCATATATAGGCCGGATCGATTTGACGAACGGCCAGCCGCGCGCCACGCTACCGACCCGAAAATGGCGACGGGTCAACTTATATGGACGCATTTATCGAAGGCTGGGTAGCGGTCCATGGCGACGGCCGCGATCAACTCCTGCCGCTGCTTCATGCCGTGCAGGAAGAAGCGGGCTATATCGACGATGCGCTGGTGCCCGCCATCGCCAGGGCGCTCAATCTCAGCCGCGCCGACGTGCATGGCGTCGTCACCTTCTATCATGATTTCCGCCGCACCGCGCCGGGCCGCCATGTCGTGAAGCTCTGCCGCGCGGAAAGCTGCCAGGCGCGCGGCGGCGCGGCCATCGAGGTGGAAGCGGCGCAGCGACTGGGCGTAGCGATGGGCGACACCCGCGCCGACGGGCAGGTCAGCCTGGAGCCGGTCTATTGCCTCGGCCTCTGCGCGATCGGCCCCAATGCGCTGGTCGATGGGCGGCCGGTCGCGCGGATCGACGCGGCGGCGCTCGACCGCATCGCGCTGGAGGTGGCGGCATGACCCGCGTCTATGTGAGCGGCGACATGGCCTCGGTCGCGCTGGGCGCTGACGATGTGGCGCGCGCCTTCGCTGACGCCGGCTGCGAGGTCGTGCGGACCGGATCGCGCGGGCTTTTCAGCATCGAGCCGCTGGTGGAGGTGGAGACGGCCGCAGGGCGGATCGGCTATGGCCCGATCACCTCGGCCGATGCGGCGGCGGTGCTGGCGGGCACGCATCCAGCGCGGTTCGGCCCTGTCGATGAGCTGCCCTTCTTCGCCAGCCAGCAGCGTTTCACCTTCGCCCGCTGCGGCGTCATCGATCCGCTGAGCCTTGCCGATTATGCCGCGCATGGCGGTTGGAAAGGGCTGGAAGCCGCCCGCGCTCTCAGCCCCCAGCAGGTGGTCGATGCAGTCAAGGCGTCGGGCCTGCGCGGGCGGGGCGGCGCGGGCTTCCCGACCGGGATCAAGTGGCAGACCGTGCTGGATGCGCCCGCCTCCCCCAAATATATCGTCTGCAACGCCGACGAGGGCGACAGCGGCACCTTCGCCGACCGGATGCTGATGGAAGGCGACCCCTATTGCCTGATCGAGGGTATGGCGATCGCCGCCCATGCGGTCGGCGCGGCACACGGCTATATCTATATCCGCAGCGAATATCCCTTTGCGTGTTCCACGATGCGCGCCGCGATCGAGGCGTCGGCGCATCTGGTCGCGCCCTTCACGCTGGAGGTGCGCGAAGGCGCGGGCGCCTATGTCTGCGGTGAGGAGACCGCGCTGCTCGACTCGATCGAGGGCAAGCGCGGGCAAGTGCGCGCCAAGCCGCCGCTGCCCGCGATCAAGGGGCTGTTCGGCCAGCCGACCGTCATCAACAATGTGCTGAGCCTCGCCGCCGTACCCTTCATCCTGGCGGAGGGGGCGGAGGCTTATGCGGCGGTCGGCTTCGGCCGGTCGCGCGGCACCATGCCGGTGCAGCTCGCCGGCAATGTGCAGCATGGCGGCCTCTACGAAATCGGCTTCGGCGTCACGCTGGGCGAACTCGTGAACGACATCGGCGGCGGCACGGCGAGCGGCCGCCCGGTGCGCGCGGTGCAGGTGGGCGGGCCATTGGGCGCCTATTTCCCGCCGAGCATGTTTCATCTGCCCTTCGACTATGAAGCCTTTGCGCAGGCGGGCGGACTGATCGGCCATGCGGGCATCACCGTGTTCGACGACGGCGTCGACATGGCGCATATGGCGCGCTTCGCGATGGAATTCTGCGCGGCGGAAAGCTGCGGCAAATGCACGCCCTGCCGCATCGGATCGACGCGCGGGGTGGAGATCATGGACCGGATCATCGCGGCGCGGGATAGCGCAACAGCCGTTCGCCCTGAGCCTGTCGAAGGGCGCGCGCGTGCTTCGACAGGCTCAGCACGAACGGAGGGTGGGTATCTGGGTAAAGCCCTCTATTCCCGCGCGCCCGACCGGATCGACGTCTCGCTCGAAGCGCAGACCACCCTGCTGCGAGACCTTGCCGACACGATGAAATATGGCTCGCTCTGCGCGCTCGGCGGCTTCACCCCCTATCCGGTGCTGAGCGCGCTCGACTATTTTCCCGAGGATTTCGGCGCGACCGCGCCCATCAAGGAGGCCGCGGAATGAGCTTTTCCCGCGAAACCGATCATGGCACGCCGCCCGCGCTGGCGACCGGCAAGACCGTCACCGTCACGATCGACGGACAGAGCCTGACCCTGCCCGAAGGCACCAGCATCATGCGCGCCGCCTCGCTCGCGGGCGGCTCCATCCCCAAGCTGTGCGCGACTGACAGCGTGGAGAGTTTCGGCTCCTGCCGCCTCTGCCTGGTCGAGGTGGAGGGGCGCGCCGGCTATCCCGCCTCCTGCACGACGCCGATTGTAGACGGCATGGTCGTGCGCACCCAGACCGATCGGCTGAAGCAGCTGCGGCGCGGGGTAATGGAGCTTTATATCTCCGACCATCCGCTCGATTGCCTCACTTGCGCCGCCAATGGCGACTGCGAACTGCAGGACCAGGCGGGCGCGGTCGGCCTGCGCGACGTGCGCTACGGCTATGACGGCGCGACCAATATGGGCCAGGCGAAGGACCAGTCGAACCCCTATTTCGACTTCGATCCCAGCAAATGCATCGTCTGCTCGCGCTGCGTGCGCGCCTGCGAGGAGGTGCAGGGCACCTTCGCGCTGACCATCGAGAATAAGGGCTTCGAGTCGAAGGTCGCGCCGTCGCAGGGCGAGGATTTCCTCGGCTCCGAATGCGTGTCCTGCGGCGCCTGCGTTCAGGCCTGTCCGACCGCCAGCCTCATCGAGAAGAAGGTGGTCGAAACCGGCACGCCCGACCGCGCGGTCGTTACCACCTGCGCCTATTGCGGCGTCGGCTGCACCTTCCGCGCGGAAATGCGGGGCGAGGAGCTGGTGCGGATGGTGCCGTGGAAGGACGGCAAGGCCAATCGCGGCCATAGCTGCGTCAAGGGCCGCTTCGCCTGGGGCTATGCCCAGCATAAGGAGCGCATCCTCAACCCCATGATCCGTGCCTCGGTCGATGAACCCTGGCGCGAAGTCAGCTGGGAGGAGGCGATCGCCCACACCGCGTCCGAATTCCGCCGCATCCAGGCGAAATATGGCACCCGCAGCGTCGGCGGTATCACGTCGAGCCGCTGCACCAACGAGGAAACCTTCCTCGTCCAGAAGCTGATCCGGCAGGGCTTCGGCAACAATAATGTCGATACCTGCGCCCGCGTCTGCCACTCGCCGACCGGCTATGGCCTCAAGACCACCTTCGGCACATCGGCCGGAACGCAGGATTTCGACAGCGTGATGCGGTCGGACGTCATCCTCGTCATCGGCGCGAACCCGACCGACGGGCATCCGGTGTTCGCCAGCCGCATGAAGCGCAGGCTCCGTCAGGGCGCGAAGCTGATCGTCATCGATCCGCGCCGCACCGATCTCGTCAAGTCGCCCCATGTCGAGGCGGAGCATCATCTGCCCTTACGCCCCGGCACCAATGTTGCGATGCTGACTGCGATGGCGCATGTGATCGTCACCGAGAAGCTCTATGACGAAGCCTTCATCCGCGAGCGCTGCGACTGGGACGAATTTCAGGACTGGGCGGATTTCGTGTCTGAGCCCGCGCGCTCGCCGGAAGCGATCGAGCCGCTGACCGGGGTCGATCCGCAGGACGTCCGCGCCGCCGCACGGCTGTACGCCACCGGCGGCAATGCGGCGATCTATTATGGCCTGGGCGTCACCGAGCATAGCCAGGGCAGTTCGACCGTCATGGCGATCGCGAACCTAGCCATGGCGACGGGCAATATCGGGCGCGAGGGCGTGGGTGTGAACCCGCTGCGCGGCCAGAATAATGTGCAGGGCGCCTGCGACATGGGCAGCTTCCCCCATGAATTTTCCGGCTATCGCCATGTATCGGACGATGCCACGCGAAAGCTGTTCGAGGATGCCTGGGGCGTCGCGCTGGACGCGGAGCCGGGCCTGCGTATCCCCAATATGCTCGACGCCGCGACCGACGGCGCGTTCAAGGCGCTGTTCGTGCAGGGCGAGGATATTCTCCAGTCCGATCCCAACACCCATCATGTCGCCGCTGGGCTTGCCGCCATGGAGTGTGTGGTGGTGCAGGATCTGTTCCTCAACGAAACCGCCAATTACGCGCATGTCTTCCTGCCGGGATCGACCTTCCTCGAAAAGGACGGCACTTTCACCAATGCCGAGCGGCGCATCCAGCGCGTGCGCAAGGTGATGGCGCCCTTGAACGGTTACGCCGACTGGGAGATCGTGCAACTGGTGGCGAACGCGATGGGGCTGGGCTGGGCATACGAGCACCCGTCCGAGATCATGGACGAGATCGCGGCGCTCACCCCGACCTTTGCGGGTGTCAGCTATGACCGGCTGGACGCGGAAGGATCGCTGCAATGGCCGGCGAACGACGCCGCGCCGCACGGCACCCCCACCATGCACATCGATGGTTTCGTGCGGGGGCGGGGCAAGTTCGTCGTCACCGACTATGTGCCCACCGATGAGAAGACCGGCCCGCGCTTCCCGCTGCTGCTCACCACGGGGCGCATCCTTAGCCATTATAATGTCGGCGCGCAGACCCGCCGCACCGCCAACACCGCCTGGCATCCCGAGGACCGGCTGGAAATCCATCCGAGCGACGCGGAGAACCGGGGGTTGAAGGATGGCGACTGGGTGACGCTGCGCAGCCGGGCAGGGGAGACGACGCTGCGCGCGCTGGTGACCGACCGCGTCGCGCCGGGCGTCGTCTACACAACCTTCCACCACCCCGAGACGCAGGCCAACGTCATCACCACCGACTATTCGGACTGGGCCACCAACTGCCCCGAATATAAAGTGACGGCGGTGCAGGTGTCGGCCAGCAACGGGCCGAGCGACTGGCAGCAGGATTATGCGCGGCAGGCGCGGCAGAGCCGCCGTATCCTGCCGCTCGAAGCCGCGGAGTAGCGCGATGAGCGACGACACCCATGTGATGTCCACCGGCGACCGGCTGATCTACATGGCGAACCAGATCGCCCGCAACTTCGCGACGGACGGCGAGGCGCAGGCGGCGGCGCAGACCGCCACCCATATCAGCCTCTATTGGGATCCCGCCATGCGCGCGCGAATCCGTGCGCTGGCGGCGGAGCAGCCCGAGGCGCTCTCGCCGATCGCCGCCGCCGCCCTCCAACGGCTCCATCCTGCCGGTGCGGCCTAAAGCGGCTGCGCGCTCGGCCGGTTCATCGCCCGTCCCAGTTCGCGCTGCAACAGTTCGACCGCCTGCGCCACCTTGGGCAGCAAATGGCGGCGCTGCGGATAGACGGCCCAAATCGGTTCGTCCTCGGGCTGCGCCTCCTCCAGCAGCAGTTCGACCATGCCATGTTTGAGATAGGGCAATATGTAGAAGTCGGGCAGCTGGCAGATGCCGAACCCGGCGACACAAGCCTCGATTACCGCATGGCCGCTGTTGCAGCGGAACCGCCCCCTGGGCCGGTGGAGGATTTCCCGATCGCCCTGCCGGAAGTGCCACGTCGCCGCCGTGCCGACGATGCAGGCATGGTCCGCCAAAGCCTCGATCCGGTCCGGGCGGCCGGCGCTGTTGAGATAGCTCGGCGCGGCGCAGGTATAGAGGGTGCGGGAAGCGACCCGCGTTGCGATCAGCCGGGGATCGGTGACCGTTCCGGTGCGGATCGCCAGATCATAGCCCTCGCTCGCCAGATCGACCACCCGGTTGGACAGGTCGATCGACACCGACAGGCGCGGATGCTGACCTGCGAAGCGGCGCAGGATCGGGGCGACGAACCGCTCGCCCATGGTCGTGGAACAGGTCACCCGCAACTCGCCCTGCGGCTCGCTGCGTTCGCTAATCAGCGCGATCGCCTCGTCCCGCTCCTGCGCGATCCGGGCGCACCGCTCGTAAAAGGCCTGGCCCGTATCGGTCAGCCGGACGTTGCGGGTGGTGCGATGGAAGAGCTGCGCGGCGACGCGCCGCTCCAGCGCCATGATCGCGCGGCTGACATGCGTGGTGGACATGCCGAGCGCGCGCGCGCCCTTCGTGAAGGAGCCGGTCGTTGCGACGCTCAGAAACTCGTCTATCCCATCCCACCCCGACATGATTATCCCATATATGAAAAGATGATTTTCGCAGAAACTATATTATCGCAGGACAGCTATACTATTATCACGGTGAGCCGTCGAGGCGCCGCCGCCGGCACCGCAAAGAGTCTGGAGACAAGATGAAAACCCGTGCAGCCGTCGCTTTTGAAGCCAAGAAGCCTCTCGAGATCGTCGAACTCGACCTGGAAGGGCCAAAGCCCGGCGAGGTGCTGGTCGAAATCATGGCGACCGGCATCTGCCATACCGACGCCTACACGCTCGACGGCTTCGACAGCGAAGGCATTTTCCCCTCGATCCTGGGCCATGAAGGCGCGGGCATCGTGCGGGAGGTCGGCGTGGGCGTCACCTCGGTCAAGCCCGGCGACCATGTGATCCCGCTCTACACGCCCGAATGTCGCCAGTGCAAAAGCTGCCTCAGCGGCAAGACGAACCTGTGCACCGCGATCCGCGCGACCCAGGGCAAGGGGCTGATGCCCGACGGCACGACCCGCTTTTCCTACAAGGGGCAGCCGATCTACCATTATATGGGCTGCTCGACCTTCTCCAACTTCACCGTGCTGCCCGAGATCGCGGTGGCGAAAATCCGCGAGGATGCTCCTTTCCAGTCGAGCTGCTATATCGGGTGCGGCGTCACCACGGGCGTCGGCGCGGTCATCAACACGGCGAAGGTGCAGGTGGGCGACAATGTCGTCGTCTTCGGCCTGGGCGGCATCGGCCTCAACGTCATCCAGGGGGCGCGTCTGGCCGGCGCGAACAAGATCATCGGCGTCGATATCAACCCCGATCGCGAGGAATGGGGCCGCAAGTTCGGCATGACCGACTTCCTCAACAGCAAGGGGCTGAGCCGCGAGGAAACGGTCGCCAAGGTAGTCGAACTGACCGACGGCGGCGCGGATTACACGTTCGACGCGACCGGCAATACCGAAGTGATGCGCACCGCGCTGGAGGCGTGCCATCGCGGCTGGGGCACCAGCATCATCATCGGGGTGGCGGAAGCGGGCAAGGAAATCAGCACCCGCCCGTTCCAGCTTGTCACCGGCCGCAACTGGCGTGGCACCGCGTTCGGCGGGGCGAAGGGGCGCACCGATGTCCCCAAGATCGTCGACATGTACATGACCGGCAAGATCCAGATCGACCCGATGATAACCCATGTCATGGGGCTGGAGGAGATCAACACCGCCTTCGACCTGATGCATGCCGGCAAGTCGATCCGATCGGTCGTCGTCTTCTAAAAGTCCACATCAACCAAGGGAGAAGCGATATGGCAGTCATTTCGGGTGACGGGGTGTTTTCGCACACCTGCGTGGGGGCAAGCGACCTTGCTGGGTCTGCGGCCTTCTATGATGCTGTGCTGACGCCCCTGGGGGTCAAAAATCTCGGCCCCTTCGGCGACAACATCATTCTGTACGGCAAGGACAAGCCGGCCTTTCTCGTGCTGCGGCCGGGCAATGGCGAGGCGCCGTC
Source organism: Sphingobium sp. (assembly GCF_036170395.1). Lineage (GTDB taxonomy): Bacteria > Pseudomonadota > Alphaproteobacteria > Sphingomonadales > Sphingomonadaceae > Sphingobium. The sequence continues at coordinate 45,703 of NZ_JAVHPD010000012.1, read as the reverse complement.
CGGCAACGGGGTGACGATCGGTTTCGCCGCCGCCAGCACGGAACAGGTTGACGCCTTCCACGCGGCCGGGATTGCCGCGGGCGGCACATGCGAGGGGGCGGCCGGCCCGCGCGGTCACCTCCCCGGCGCCTACGCTGCCTATCTGCGTGACCCGGCGGGCAACAAGATCTGCGCCTACACCTTCACGGAAGCCAACTAATCGATGGAGCAGGTCAGCACTAATCGGTCCTTCGGCGGCGAGCAGGGCGTTTTCAAGCACGCGTCCGCCGCTACGGGCACGGACATGACCTTTTCGGTCTTCGTGCCGCCGCATGAGCCGGGGGCCAAGATGCCGGTCGTCTGGTATCTGTCGGGGCTGACCTGCACCCATGCCAATGTAACGGAAAAGGGCGAGTTTCGCGCCGCTTGCGCGGACCTCGGCCTGATCTTCGTCGCGCCCGACACATCCCCGCGCGGTCCGGATCTGCATGGGAACCCCGTGCCGGACGATCCCGCCGGCGCCTATGATTTCGGCTTGGGCGCGGGCTTCTATGTCGATGCGACGCAGCCGCCCTATGCCGCCCATTACCGTATGTGGACCTATGTCACGGAAGAGCTGCCGGCGCTGGTGGCCGAGCATTTCCCCGTCGATATGGCGCGGCAGGGCATTACCGGCCATTCCATGGGCGGCCATGGCGCGCTCACCATCGGGCTGACTCACCCCGACCGTTTCAAGTCCGTGTCCGCCTTCGCGCCGATCGTCGCGCCCGGGCAGGTGCCCTGGGGGCACAAGGCGCTGGCCGGCTATCTGGGCGAGGACCGGGCGCTTTGGCGGCGGCATGACGCGGTCGCGCTGATCGAGGATGGGGCGCGCCTGCCGGCGTTGCTGGTGGACCAGGGAGAAGCCGACCCCTTCCTCGCCGAGCAGCTGCGGCCCGACCTGCTGCGCCAAGCCTGCGAGACAGCCGGTATCGACCTCAGCCTGCGGCTCCAGCCCGGTTATGACCATAGCTATTATTTCATCTCGACCTTCATGGCCGACCATCTGCGCTGGCACGCGGCGCGGCTGGCCTGACGGGCGGATCGCAAAAGGAGAGAAGGGCGAGAATGTCGCAGATCATCATCATCGACCGCGCGGGGGCGGAGCATCCGGTCGAGGCGCAGGCCGGCCTGTCGGTCATGGAAATCATCCGCGACAATGGCTTCGACGAACTGTTGGCGCTGTGCGGCGGCTGCTGTTCCTGCGCGACCTGCCATGTCTTTGTCGATCCAGCCTTCGCCGATCGCCTGGGGCCGATGAGCGAGGACGAGGACGACCTGCTCGAAAGCAGCGATCATCGCGCCGAAACAAGTCGCCTGTCTTGCCAGATCGCCTTTGCCGACAGCTTGGACGGTCTGCGCGTCACCATCGCGCCGGAGGATTGATCCATGCCGGCCGACCTGCTCCGCCGCTATTATGCGGCGTTCAACCGGGGCGACAGCGCCGCCATGCTGGAGCTGCTGACCGACGATGTCGTCCATGAACCCTCGCAGGGGGCGGTGCGCGAGGGCAAGCAGGCGTTCGCCGACTTCCTCGATCATATGAACCGCTGCTATCGCGAGCAGGTGATCGACCCTATATTCCTGACGTCCGCCGATGGCGCGCGGGCGGCGGCGGAGTTCATGCTGGAGGGCGAATATCTCGCCACCGACCCCGGCCTGCCGCCCGCAACCGGCCAACGCTATCGCCTCCGGGTCGGCGCCTTCTTCGCCATCGCCGATGGGCGGATCGCCCGCGTCAGCAACCATTATAATCTCGCGGACTGGCTGGATCAGGTGAAGCGGGGATGACACAGGCGGCCGCCGACGCCGCCATCACGGTCGAGCGCATCGGCCGTGACGCCGCCACTCTGCGCGCGCTCGCCACGCTGCGGATGACGGTGTTTCGCAGCTGGCCCTATCTGTACGACGGCAGCCTTGATTATGAGGCCGCCTATCTCGACGAATTTCTGCGCGACCAGGCGGCGGTGCTGATCGTCGCGCGGCTGGGCGACATTCCGGTCGGCATGGCGACCGCCTCGCCCATGGCGGGCCAGTCGGACGCCGTGACCGCGCCCTTCCTGGCAGCGGGCCTTGACCCTGCAACCTTCTTCTATTTCGGCGAATCGGTGCTCCTTCCCCAGTTTCGCGGGCTGGGCATCGGGCACCGCTTCTTCGACCTGCGCGAGGCGGCGGCGCGCGCCGCCGGGGCGACCGGCGCGACCTTCGCGGCGGTCGAGCGCGATCCCGATCATCCGGCCCGGCCGCACGATGTACGCGATCTAGCGCCCTTCTGGGAGCGGCGCGGCTATCGCGCCGACCCCCGCCTCATGATGACGCTACGCTGGAAGGAACGCGGCGCGCCGCAGGAGAGCGACCATAGGATGCGCTTCTGGCGCAAATCGCTGGCGGAGGGCTGAGGCGGCGACGGGATAGCCCCGCCGTTCCGTAGCCCTCCGGCTGGACCGTCATCCACGACATGACAGCGAACGAAGGCAACCGGCGTGGCACCCCAGAGCCTTGGCGCCCCCGCTCACCCCTTCCCCTTGAGCCCCAGCAGCGCAGCGAAGGGGCTCGCCTGTTCCTCGGTCATCACCCCGGCTTCCTTCAGCACCGCGTCGGCGTCGGGCGACCGGGGGTAGGGGGTCATCGCCAGCGCCATCGTCTCGGCCACCGCCTCGCCCATATCGATCGCCTGCCCGTCATAGCCGATCGTGTCGACATCCTCCGCGTCCAGTTCCAGCTCCTCGCCCTCCACCACACCGTCCTCCACCACGAAGCGCAGCGCGAAGTCGGTGTCGATCGTCTCGGGCACCGGCTCTCCGGTGGCGATGCAGGGCTGGGCCAGCGCCGCGCGCACCCGCCCGCGCGCCAGAATCGCGCCGGCTTCCTCGGTCAGGCTATAGTCCGCCTCCAGCCGGTCGAGCGCCGAGAGGCCGAACCGCTTCGCCAGCGCCACCCGCTCGGCCTCGTCGGCCGCGATATGCGTCTCGCCGGTCAACCGCTTGACCTGCTCGGCCCGCACGACCCGCGAAAATTCCGGCGTCCCGCTCATCCAAGGTCTCCCGCCAGCAATGCCTCGCGCGTCACGCAGCCGATCCGCACCCAGCGCGCCCGCAGCGCCCCTTCGACATGCGCCACCGCCTCCGCCGGCACATCCGCGCCGCGATAGAGGTTGCGCCGCAGCACCTCGTCGAGCGCCGCCTCGCCGCCGAGCGCGGCGCGATAGGCGCTGATCCGCCCGCCGAGCGCGCTCATCATCCGCCCGACATGCTTGCCCACGACCACGTCGCCAATCCCTTCCTGCCGCAACTGCCCGTCCATATCGTCAACGAACAACTCGGTCAGCCAGACGCTGTCCTGCGCCGCGCCGAGCTGCTCCAGCCGCATCAGCACCTGCGCCAGCACCGCGACGATCATGTCGAACCGCCCGTCGAGCGCATCGGGCACGGCCCCGTCCAGATACCAGTGCGGCTGCCGCCCCTCGGCGACCACGGCATGGTAGAGCGGCAGCAGACCCTCGCGCGGATCGCTGCGGCCCAAAAGGCGATGCAGGAAGGAAGAGGCAGGCATGGTACGGCGCTTCTGTGCAAAAGGGGGATGTTCGCGCCCCTTGCCGGGGACCGCGCATTTCCATATTGATCGCTGCGCCGCCCAATGCAACAGCGGCACCTTGAGTTTTACGCATGGCGCGGGCGCGCCCCCGCAGGAGATATTCATGCCCCAGTTCAGCCGCCATGACCGCCGCGGGCGCGTGATAATCGCGATCGGCCTGGCCGCGCTGCTGGTCGGCACGTCCGCCTGCACCCGCATCCGCACGCATCAGGGCTATCAGGTCGACAAGCTGCTGGTGGATTCGGTCCAGCCCGGCATCGACAATCGCGCCTCGGTGGAAGGCACGCTGGGCCGTCCGACCTTCGTGTCGCAATTCGGTCAGCAGGACTGGTATTATGTCTCGCGCAACATGCGCCAGCTCGCCTTCGCCAATCCCAAGCCGGTCGAGCAGACCGTGCTGCGCGTCCGCTTCGATCCCGCCGGCAATGTCGTCGCGGTCGATCGCATGGGGCTGGAACAGGTCGCGCGCATCTCGCCCGCTGGCGACAAGACGCCCACGCTTGGCCGCAATCGCAGCCTGTTCGACGAAATTTTCGGCAATATCGGCGCGGTCGGCGCGGGTGGCATGGGCGGCGGCAATGCCGGCCCCAATGGCGGCGGTCCGAACGGCAGCTGAGTAAATGCGCAAACAGCTGTCCCACTCGCTGTTCCACTTGGGCTGAAAAAGGGCGCTCCGGCCTGACCGAAGCGCCCTTTTTCGTGGGCTTGAAAGCCTGTCGGCCGGTCAGGCCCGCCGCGTTCCCGAAAAGGCCGACGCGCCGAACGCGCCCAGCTGCATCGTTCCGCTGATGCTGTCGCCCGAAACCTCCGCCTCGCACTCCAGCGTCATCGGCATCGGCATGGTCATTTCCATCTTCCATGTCAGCTTGTCGCCCGCGACCTGCCCGTCGACCACGTCGAGCGACCCCATCATTCCGGCGAAGGTGCCGTTGAAGCGATCCCCGCTGCTGATGACGGTGAACACGCCCTTCTGGTCCCCCATCGGCGTCTTGGCCACGCAATCATAAGCGCCATCCACTGTAGCCATCTCGAATCTCCTTTACGCTTCCGTCAATCGGCGAGCGTGCCCGTTTCCACCGGCAGCCCCACCGCGTCAAGCTGCGGCCGCACCAGCTTGGCGTCGCCCACCACCACCCAGATCAGCCGGTCGGGATTGATCGCCTCGCGCGCCGCCTTGTCCAGATCGGCGGCGGTCATGGCGCGATAGGTCTTGGGCAGCGTCTCATAATAATCGTCGGGCCGCCCGATCAGGTCGTTGCGCATCATCGCCGACAGCAGCTCCGACGACGTCTCGAAACTGCCGGGCAGCGAGAGGATCTGGCTGTTGATTGTCTGGTTGCGCTCGGCCTCGGTCGTGCCCTTCGTGGTCAGATAGTCGCTGATGTCCTTGCGCGCCGCCAGGATCGATTCGCCCGTCTTGTCGGTCTGCACCGGGGCGTAGACCAGCAGCGGGATCGTGTCCTTGACGCCGGGCAGCGCGGTCCCGGCATAATAGGCCCAGCCCTTGGTCTCGCGCAGGTCCATGATGAGCCGCGAGGAGGTGGAGCCGCCCAGCACCTCGTTGGCGGTCTGGAGCGTCACCGGATTGTCGGTGCCCTTCTTGTCGGTCAGCAGCCCGGCGAGGATCATCGACTGCGGGCTTTGCGGCTTGTCGATGAGGACGATCCGCGCCGGCCGCGCCATCCGGTCCTTGCGGAAGGTCTTGACGCCCTTGGCCGCCGCCGGCGCCTTCCAGTCGCCGAAGCGCTTTTCGAGCAGCGGCATCAGTTCGGCCAGCGTCGTGTCGCCCGCCGCGAAGATGGTGGCATTGTCGGGCCGCAGCCACTTGTCGTGGAAGCCGGTAAGGTCAGCCCGCGTCACCGCCTTGACCCCGGTCTCGGTGCCGGAGCCGGTGAAGGGAATGCCGTAGGGATGCGCCTGCCCGAAGAGCAAGGGCGGCAGCATCCGCTGCGCGATCGCCATCGGCTCGGTCTTTTCCGCCTTGATCCGGGTCAGTATCTGCCCGCGCAGCCGCTCGACCTCCTCGGGCTTGAACGCCGGGTTGCGGATCACGTCGGCCAGCAGCCCCAGCGACGCATCCAGATTGGGCTTGAGCGCGAACAGGCCGACCGTCGTGCGGTCCATGCTGTTGGCGGCGCTGATCGTCGCGCCCAGCCGTTCCTGTTCCTCAGCGATCTGCTTGCCCGTCCGGCTCGTCGTGCCTTCATCGAGCAGCGCGGTGGTCAGCCCCGCCGTCCCCAGCTTCGCCTTGTCATCGGCCGCATTGCCCGCGTCGAAGCCGACCGAGACCCGCACCGTCGGCACCGCGGTGCGCCGCGCGAACACGACCTTGATCCCGCTCTTCAGCGTCGCCCGCTCGACATCTGGGAAGTCCAGATCCTTGACCGGCTCGATCGGCGGCTCGGCGATCTTGGTCGGGGCAGGGGGGCTGCCCGCCGCCGGAGCAGGGGAACCCGGCTGCTGGAAATAGGCGGGATGGTGCGTCGCTCCCTTCGCATTGCCCGCCAGCGCATTGTCCGCCGCGCTCCGCTCGCCCGGCGACACGGTCAGCCGCAGCACCGGCCGACCCAGCCATTTTCGCGCCGCCGCGCTCACCGTCGCGGGCGTCGCGGCGGCGTAGATGGCCAGGTCTTTCTTATATTTCTCGGGATCGTTGGAATAGACCGCGCCTTCGGCCAACGTCACTGCCTTGCCCGAAAAGCCGCCCACCTTCTCCAGCCCCGAAATCGTGCCCGACGCCTGTTGCGTCGCGGCGCGCAGCACCTCGTCGGCGGTCGGCCCCTTGGCGAGATAGTCGGCGAGCAGCTGGTCCAGCCGCTTGCCCACCGCGACCGGGTCCACGCCTGGCTTCACGTCCACCGTGATCTCGACCATGCTGAGCTTTTCGAACGGCAGCATCGCCGCCTTGACTGCCACCGCCACCTTCTCGTCGCGCACCAATATGGTGTCGAGACGCGAGGAGGCGAGACCGCCGAAGATCGACAGCGCCAGGTCGAGCTGTGGCAGTTCGGGCGAATTCAGCCCCGGCACGATCCAGTTGCGGTAGAGGCGGGTAGCGGCGACATTGTCGTGCATCGTCACCTCGGCGTCCTTCGCCAGCGTCGGCACGGTCGCATCGACATCCTGCGGCGCGGGGCCGGCGGGGATATTGCCGAACCACTTCTCGACCTTCGCCTTCGCCGTCGCCACGTCGATATCGCCGGCCAGCACCAGCACGGCATTGTTGGGGCCATAATGCGTCTTGAACCAGCTCTGCACGTCGGCGAGGCTGGCGGCGTTGAGGTCCGCCATCGACCCGATGGTCGAGTGGCGATAGGGGTGGCCCTCCGGCAGTAGCGCGGCGAGCTGGGCATATTCGACCAGCCCATAGGGCTCATTCTCGCCCATCCGCTTTTCGTTCTGCACGACCCCGCGCTGGGTATCGAGCTTCACCTGAGTCACTGCGCCCAGCAGATGCCCCATCCGGTCGGACTCGAGGAACAGCGCCCGGTCGAGCGCGCCGGTCGGCACCGTCTCGAAATAATTGGTGCGGTCGAACCAGGTCGTCCCGTTCCAGTCGGTCGCGCCGATATCCTCCAGCCGGCCGAAGAAGGGGCCATCGGCATTTTCCGAGCCGTAGAACATCAGATGCTCGAACAGATGCGCGAACCCGGTCTTGCCCGCCGGCTCGTGCCGCGACCCGACATGATACCAGACCGACACGGCGACGATCGGCGCCTTGCGGTCGGTATGGACGATAACGCGCAGCCCGTTTGGAAGGCGGAACTCCTCATAGGGAATGTCCACTTTCGACACGAGGCTGGAAAGCGGGGCAGGCGCGGCGGTGGCGGTTGCAGCGGCCTGCGCCAGCGCAGGAGCGGGCGTCAGAGCGATAGCGGACAGGCCGGCCAGCAGGGTCAGGCGGCGCGACAGGCGAGACAGGATCATGGAACGGCCTTCTGCGAATGAGCGTATGGACCAGCGGCACGGACGCGCCGCATCTGCCATCACCATAGCGGGGCGTGGTAGCGGCGCAATACGGATAAAGGGGGCGTGATGGGCCGAGGGAGTCCATGCTCCACCGCATTCCGTATAACATCAATCAACTTGGATAAGTTAATTGACTCTGTAGTGCAGATGAAACATTCTAACGATAGTTCTTCTTGATCGGCCCAAGTGCCGACAAAAAGCCTGCATAAATCGCTGGAGAGGTCATCGGATATTCTCGGATATACGGGGGCTTACGCTTGCTGGATAATATTGTTGGGGATTTGTTCGCACGGGTCGACCGGCTCACGGGCGAGCATACCAAGCGCAACCCGCGCACGGCCGAAATTCATTCGGCTCGCAAGCAAGTCATGCGCGTCCGCGGCCGCACCTATCAGGCAGGCCGTGCTATGGCGCTCACCCAGCTCGCTATAGCTGAGGGCGATGTGACGGCGGCGGTGCCGTCGCTTCTCGCCGCCGCCCGCACGGGCAACGGTGCGGAGCGCGCCCGCGCCATTGCGTTGAGCGGTGATCTCGCGCGCATGATCGTCACTGCGCCCGGACGGGGCATCGCCCGCAAGCAGGACGATGTGCCGGGCCTTTACCAGCACTTGGAAAAGATCGCCCGGCTTGGCTCTCCCGATCTTGCCAAGCGGGTTCGCACCTACCGGCTCGTCGCTGCCAACCAGCTGATCGCCGCGCTTCGGCTTGCGATTCTCCGTACCGAGACGGATGAAAATGCGGCGCATGACATCGTCCTGATTGTCGGACGGCTCCTGTCCCGGAAGCGCGCCGACGCGGTCGTCAACCGCATCAACGGGATGCTTGAAAAGCTCGACCTGCACGAAAAGCCCGAACTGCAGTCGGCGATTTATCGCTTCGTCTTCGACGCGCGGGTGCGCGCCGCCAGCCGGTCGGCCGGCGCGCCGCCCACGGCGGAAGAAGTGACCGAATTTCTTGAAGCGAACGGCCATGCCGGCGCACGGGCGCTCGCCCAGTCGAAGGAGACGTTCACGGTCGCGTTCGACGGGTGCGAGGCGGTCAAGGATCGTATCGTTGACGGCTTCCGTGCGTTTTGCCGGGACACGCCGACCAGGGCGGGGGCCAAGCATCTGCTGGACATCGCGTCCTGGACCCAGCGCTTCTGGCGCGACGCCGCATTCCGCGATCCTCTGCTGGAAGAAATCGCGTCGATGATCGCGAAGGAGCGTGGTGGCGCAGCGGACTTCCTGCGCGGCCTCGTCGCCTTCCTTCAGGGCCGCATCGCCGACGCGGAAGCGCAATTCGCCGGTGCGGTCGAGAAGTCGGCAGAACTTGCGAAGACCGGCGCATCCAGCTTTTTCGCCGGCCTTTCCGAAGAGGATGAAGCCCCGCTTCTCCGCCCCGACACCGACTTCACCAACGTCAATCGTACCGACCACGCCTTTGTATGCTGTGCGGACTTGAAATATTTCGAGCGCTACGCTGCGAACTATCTGAAATCCGCCCGTGAGAAGGGCGGGCGGATCAGGCTTCACTTCCATATCGCCGCGCCCACCCATCGTCAGGCGCGCCAGGCGTTCAAGAGGCTGCTGAGCGGGGAACGCAACGTCTCTTTCAGCAGCGAAGTGCCGATCTTCCCGATCCCGACCTATTATGCCAGCATGCGCTTCCTGCGCGCGCCCGATTTCCTCACCTATGTCGCCGATCGGGTCGTGCTGACCGACATTGACGTTCTGTTCCGCGCAAATGCGAACAATTTCCTCAAGTCTCCGCTGTTCGCCGAAGCAGATCTCGGTCTGCGCGTCTATGACAAGGTCCGCCTGCTCGGCTGTTATGGCCGTCCGCGCGACAAATTCTTCCGCTATCCCCGGCTGGTTCCCTGGGGGCAGGTCAATGCCGCCGCCGTCCTGCTGCTCGCCACGCCGGCTGGCCGCCACGCCGCCGAGCAGATCGCGCGGGACATGCGCCGCCATCTCGGCCGCGCGCTCAAGGACCGCAACTCCGCCTGGTGGATCGACCAGAACTCGCTGCTCGCCACGCTTCTGACGCTGCGGGCGGAAGGAGGCGTTCGCATCGTCAATCTGGAGGATGCCGGGTTGCCGTGCGGGTCGTTCGATTATACCGGCAGCGAAGCGATGCCGGGCGGCCATCCGCTAGTGGGCGGGTTCTGACCGACGCCTCAGTCGCCCCGCCGTTCATCGCCCGTTCCCGGAACAGGCGGTAACAGGGAGCGTTGCCCACGCTGACCGGCTTGCGGGAGACGATCGGATGAATCATGTTGTGCTGACGCGCTCGGGCGCGTTGCTGCTGTTCCTTGGACTAGCCCAGTCCGGTCCGGGCGTTGGGGCGGCGCCCCCCTCCAGCGCGGCCGGCACTATCGCCGACTATATGCTGATGAATGTCTGCGTCGACGGCAATGATCGCGCGATCGCCGGCATTCCGCCCCGATGTCCCGGCGGGCGGCAGCGCGACATTCGGCCGGGCGATCTCCTCTATTATCGCCACGCCGATTTTCCGCTGCCGGGCGCAAAGGGCTGCGCCGCCGCTATGCAGTCCCAACGCTTCGCCTTGCCGCTCAGGACGGCGGGCTCGGATGAGCGCGGGCGGCGCTATACGCTGGTTGCCGGCTGGACGGATTACCCCCCAGTCGGTCAGCCATGCCAGTATAACCGCTTCGACGCCCGCGATACCGCTACCCTGCTTGCGATCGGCCCCGAGGGCGCGAGTCTTATCGGGGCGCATCACCATAATAGCTGGTTTCTCACCACCGGCCCGGCTTTTGCCGATCCGCGCAAGGCGGGTGCGAGCCGCTTCATGGGCGCTTGGGCTTTCCCCGCCGCCATTCCGGCCAAGGGGAAGGTCGGCTGGGGCATATTCGGGCGCCGTACCGTTAAGTCGCCCCGGCCTGACTTCGCCGGCGCGGCGGGGCTTGCGCCCGGGGGGCAGCGCGCGCCGACGCCCTCGATCCAGTTCTGGAAGCGGATCGACTTCCAATATGGATCGAAGGATCGCCCGACCATGACGCTCGACACACTCCTGCAAATCCCCTTCACCCGCGTCGGCCCGACCAAGGATGCGCCTGGCGGCTCGCAAGGGTCGGAACATGCCTACCTCACCCGCGAATATGGCTTTGTCACCCGATGGGAAAACTGGTCGGCGGAAGACGCGCGCAAGGATGTGATGGGACAGGCGCGCAAAGCCTACACCACCCCCGGCTGCACGAAACCCGCGACCATCGCTGGCCAGATTACCCCGCATTTCCACGCCGGCGAGATCGAGGACAATCCGCGCGAGCGTTATTACCGGCAGCTCATCTCCACCAGCGACGGGACGAAAACCACCCGCAAATATTGGTATATGACCGGCTGTCACGACTTCACCAACATCGCGGCCGTTAAGCCCTTCGATCCCTATGGCGCGATGAACGATCGCGTTTTTGGCACGACATTCCTCAGCCAGTTTCAGGCACGCCGCTGAAGCCGCCACTGGCGCAAATTTCTGCGCCACCCTTGTGTTGTTTTTCGGCAACACTACATGCTGGGCGTCTGGAAAGAGTGAGACGCCATGAACCTCGACAAATTCACCGATCGCGCCAAGGGCTTCCTCCAGTCGGCGCAGACCGTTGCCATCCGCATGAGCCACCAGCGGATCAGCCCGGAGCATCTGCTGAAAGCGCTGCTGGAGGATGAGCAGGGCATGGCATCCGGCCTCATCAGCGCGGCGGGCGGCACGCCGCAGGTTGCACTGCGCGAAACCGATGCGGCGCTCGCCAAGGTGCCGTCCGTCTCGGGCAGCGGCGCGCAGCAGACGCCGGGGCTCGACAATGACGCCGTGCGCGTCCTCGATACCGCCGAGCAGGTGGCGCAGAAGGCGGGCGACAGCTTCGTCACGGTCGAGCGGCTGCTGCTCGCGCTCACCCTCGCCGCGACGACCGCGGCGGGCAAGGCGCTCGCCGCCGCCGGGGTGAAGCCCGACGCGCTCAACGCCGCCATCAATAGCTTACGCGGCGGCCGCACCGCCGACACGGCGGGCGCGGAGGATCGCTACGACGCGCTCAAGAAATTCGCCCGCGATCTCACCACCGCTGCACGCGAGGGCAAGCTCGATCCGGTCATCGGTCGCGACGAGGAAATCCGCCGCACCATCCAGATCCTCGCCCGCCGCACGAAGAACAACCCCGTCCTCATCGGCGAACCCGGCGTCGGCAAGACCGCCATCGCCGAGGGGCTGGCGCTCCGCATTGCCCATGGCGACGTGCCCGATACGCTCAAGGACCGCACGCTCATGGCGCTCGACATGGGGTCGCTCATCGCCGGCGCCAAATATCGCGGCGAGTTCGAAGAACGCTTGAAGGGCGTGCTGGACGAGGTGAAGGGCGCGGACGGCCAGATCATCCTCTTCATCGACGAGATGCACACGCTGATCGGCGCGGGCAAGTCCGAAGGCGCGATGGACGCTGGCAACCTGCTGAAACCCGCCCTCGCGCGCGGCGAACTGCACTGCATCGGCGCGACCACGCTCGACGAATATCGCAAATATGTGGAGAAAGACCCCGCGCTCCAGCGGCGCTTCCAGCCGGTCTTCGTCGGCGAACCGACGGTCGAGGACACCATCTCGATCCTGCGCGGCATCAAGGACAAATATGAGACGCACCACGGCGTGCGCATCGCCGACAGCGCGATCGTCTCCGCCGCGACGCTCAGCAACCGCTACATCACCGACCGCTTCCTGCCCGACAAGGCGATCGACCTGATGGACGAGGCCGCCTCGCGCATCCGCATGGAGGTGGAGAGCAAGCCCGAAGAGATCGAGAATCTCGACCGCCGCATCATGCAGCTCCAGATCGAGCGCGAGGCGCTCAAGAAGGAAAGCGACCAGGCGTCGAAGGACCGGCTCGCCGCGCTCGAAGCCGACCTCGCCAATCTGGAGCAGCAGTCGGCCGAACTGACCCAGCGCTGGCAGGCGGAAAAGGACAAGATCGCCGGCGAGGCCAGGCTCAAGGAGCAGCTTGACGCCGCGCGCGTGGCGCTGGAGCAGGCGCAGCGCACCGGCGAATATGCCAAGGCGGGCGAGCTGCAATATGGCACTATCCCTGGCCTTGAAAAGCAGCTTGAAGAGGCGCAGTCCGCCTCCAAAGGCGCGATGTTGCGCGAGGAGGTGACGCCGGAAGACATCGCCGCCGTCGTCTCCCGCTGGACCGGCATCCCGGTCGACCGGATGCTGGAGGGCGAGCGCGAGAAGCTGCTGAATATGGAGGCGGAACTCGGCAAGCGCGTGATCGGTCAGGCCCATGCAGTCAAGGCCGTCGCCACCGCCGTCCGCCGGTCACGCGCCGGCCTGCAAGATCCCAACCGTCCGCTCGGCAGCTTCCTGTTCCTCGGCCCCACCGGCGTCGGCAAGACCGAGCTGACCAAGGCGCTCGCCGGCTTCCTGTTCGACGACGACAGCGCGATGGTCCGCATCGACATGAGCGAGTTCATGGAGAAGCACTCGGTCGCCCGCCTGATCGGCGCGCCGCCCGGCTATGTCGGCTATGAGGAAGGCGGCGTGCTGACCGAAGCCGTCCGCCGCCGGCCCTATCAGGTCGTCCTCTTCGACGAGGTGGAAAAAGCGCATGGCGACGTGTTCAACATCCTGCTCCAGGTGCTGGACGACGGCCGCCTGACCGACGGGCAGGGGCGCACGGTCGATTTCACCAACACGATCATCGTGCTGACCTCCAACCTTGGGAGCCAATATATCGCCGCGCTGGGCGACGATGATCCGGTCGAGAAGGTCGAGGATCAGGTGATGGACGTGGTCCGCGCCCATTTCCGTCCCGAATTCCTCAACCGGCTGGACGAGATCATCCTGTTCCACCGCCTGGGCGCGGCGCACATGGCCCCGATCGTCGACATCCAGGTCGCCCGCATCGGCAAGCTGCTGAAGGACCGCAAGATCACCCTCGACCTGACCGACGGCGCGCGGGCGTGGCTGGGCCGGGTCGGCTACGACCCGGTCTATGGCGCGCGCCCGCTGAAGCGCGCGGTGCAGCGCTACCTGCAAGACCCCCTCGCCGACCTCATCCTGCGCGGCGAAGTGCCTGACGGGGCAACGGTGCGGGTCGAGGATGGGGATGGAGCGTTGCGGTTGGAGGTGGTGTGATCGGCAGCGAGACTGCTGGCAAAATTGCACTTAAGCGGTAGGCTCGCTCTTTCCATTGGGGAGCTTCAACATGTCGTCAACCGCTTTCAACAGCCTGACCCGCAGATCATTCCTCGCGGCAAGCAGCATGGCGTTTGCTGCGGGAGGATGCGCCACGGTGACGCCGCCCAAGCCCCGCTCCTACATGGATGGCCTCAGTTTTCTGCCGGAGGACTTGGCGGACATCCAACGGGCGGGCCTAAATGGCATGGTGTGCGACGTGTCAGAAGTCGAAGAGGTGCGCGATGCGGGGGGCGTTCCGCGCTATCTTCGCACCTTTGCGAAATGCAGCGCTGCATTGGACGCTGCCGTCGCTCGTCTCGCGTCCAGCCCCTATGCCTACATCGCTTACCGAGGGTCCGACATCGGCCGCAAAAGCGGTTGCGCGATCTTTCTTCAGTTCCAGTCCTGCGAGCCGGTCGGCAAAGATATTTCCCGCATTGCGGATTTTCATCGACGAGGCTTGCGCGTCCTTCAGTTCACGCACCACAATGATAATCTCTTCGCTGGCGGGGCTTTGGAAAGCCGATGGAGCGGGCTGACGCCGCTCGGCATTGAAGGACTAGCGGAGATGAATCGGGTCGGCATCGTCCCAGACGTTTCGCATGGCTCTGAACCGACGATGCTTGAAGCTGCCCAACGCAGCACGACACCGATTCTTCTTTCGCACGGCGCTTGCAAGGCAATTGTCGATCATCCTCGCTGCGCTTCGGACGCAGTCATTCGCGCCATCGCCGATAAAGGCGGCATGATGGGCATTTTCATGATGAGCTTCTGGCTGACTCGCGCGTCCGTCCCAGCCGTCGAGCATCTGATCGCTCAGATACGTCATGTCGTGAACATCGCAGGCGTGGAGGCGGTCGGGATTTCGAACGACTTTCCCATGGCTGGACAGCCCAACCTAGCTAAGCTGAACAACGACAATAGGGAGGGGGTGAAAGAATATCTCGCCTGGTGGCGCGCGATGCGCGGGTTGGGGATTGCCGGCTTCGAATGGACACCCGAGCATGTCGTCATCCCCGAACTGAACAGGATCGATCGGATGGCATCGATCGCTCGCGCGCTCGACGCCGCTGGCTTCTCACCAAGGGAATGCGACAAAATAATGGGGGAAAACTGGCGACGGGTTCTGACCGACGTGCTTGGTTGATGACAAAAAAGGCGGCTCCTTAGGAGCCGCCTTTCTTTTTACCCATTCGCCTTTTGATGAATCAGAAGCGGAAATCAACACCTGCGTAGAACATACGGCCATAGAGATCGTATGTGTTCGCCGACGTCTGAGTGCCCGGGAAGGTCACCGGGTTGGTGTCGCCAAACACCGGCGGCTTCTTGTCGAAGACGTTATCCACGCCGAGATAGAATTCGTAAGTCTTCTTCTCGTCCAGTCCGAACCGGAGCTGGGCATCGTGGTACCAGTAAGCACCAGTGCGAGTGGCATCCGGATCGGTGATGTCATCGCGGACCGACGACAGATAGTTCACGCGCCAGTTGAGCGAAACATTGTTCACGCCGACCGTCGCCGAGACGTTCACCTTGTCACGGAAGCCAGTGCCGAGACGACCGCAGCTATAGCAATCGAGCTGACCGACTTCCTTCTGCGTGGGACCGCCGGGGAAGGAGGTCTGCTCCTGCTTGAGCAGATGCGTCCATCGGGCCGTCAGATCGAACTTGCCCGACTCCCCAAACCTGGCGGTGTAGCCAACCTGGGTATCGATACCCGAAACGAGGAACGAACCAGTGTTCAGGTTGAAGGCGTCGACTTGAGTAACGCGGCCGGTCGCATCGCGCGTGATATTGTCGCAGAACAGTGCTTCGCCGCCACCGGTGATGCACTCATCCAGCGACGTCTGCTGCCCGATGATACCGATCGCGTCCTTCACCTTGATACGGTAATAATCGACGGTGATATTCAAACCGCGCAGGAAGCTCGGCGTGAAAACTGCACCCAGCGTCAACGTCTTAGCGGTTTCCTCGGTGAGGTCCGGGTTACCGCCCACGAAGCCGTTGATCGTTTGAATTTGCGCCGTCGTGTAGGTGAAACCGCCAGCGGCCGCAGCTGCGGCGATGGCGGGATTGGCGCGACAGGCTGCTGGCAGCGAAGCGGCAGGAATGCTTATCGGAGCCCCATCGCCATTGCCTTCCGACTGGTCGCACGGATCGACAACCGCCGGGAAGGTCTCGCTCTGCGCAGAGAACAGTTCGGAGATGTTGGGCGCGCGGGTTGCTTCGGAGTAGATGCCGCGGAATCGCAGGTCAGGAACAGGGGCCCATTCGCCACCCGCCTTCCAGCTCCAGACGCCGCCGACCGTCGAGTAATCGGCGTAGCGGACAGCGCCTTCAAGTCCCAGATAATGGAAGAAGGGGCGCTCCGAAAGGATCGGCGCGAGAACTTCGATGAAGCCTTCCTTGACATTATATTTGCCGCGCGTGTCGGTCAGAAGATTGCCCAGCGTAAGGCCAAGGTTAGTTGCCTCGTCGAAATCCTCGGTGCTCGACTCCCGACGATATTCAAAACCGGTCGCGATGCTGAGCGCACCACCAGGAAGTTCGAACAATTCGCCCGAGACCGAGGCGGAAAACACATCCTGCTTCACCTTCGCCCGGTACGTCGACAGCTGGCCATTATTGGTTACATAGGCGGCAGCGGCGGCCGAGGCAGTGTTCGCCCCAAATATGTTGATCGGAACGCAGGCAGGATCGTTATTAGACGGGTCGGCATCCACGTTGATGCTGCAGACCGGGCCATTGGGGCCGGCTACGGCGTTGAGGGCGTTCACATATTGCGGGCCGAGGATCGTTCCCGAGCGGGTATAGTCCTTCGTTTCGCCGTGGGTGTAGTAAAGTTCGTAATTGAACTTTTCTGCGACAGTGCCCCGCAGGCCGCCAACGACGCGCCAAGTCTCACGATCATTCTTGTTGCTGCGGTCGAAAATATCGTTTGAGCGACGGCGGAAGGGCAAAGACGTCACACCAGCCGCCACCATAGCATCGCGGATCGCGGTCGGGATGAACGGGTTGGTGATCGGAATGCCTTCATAGCCGCTGCCATCGGCGTTGGTCAGATCGGTATTGGCGACTGCTTGCGGCTCCAGCCGCGAGCGCGACTTGCTCTTGGCGTAGGTCACTTCGCTGAACAGAGTTACGTTGTCGGTCAGTTCATAGCTCGCTAGACCGGTCGCTAGGTAACGCTCAACCGGAAGCCCAAGATAGCGGTCCTGGTTCCGGTTATACCCGTCGATGTTGGCGCCCTGATAGGATTTCAGCACATTGCCCGGTCCGAAGGTGAAGGTGCTGGGCCCCGTCGCGAACGTGCCACTGGGGCTGAAGAGGCCCTGGGAGGCGAAGGAACTGCGGTTAGGGATGTCAGTGTCGGAATAGTCGCGATCCTTCGACCGCAAGCCTTTGTCCCGATCATAGCTGCCGTTGACGACGATATGCCCGCGACCTCCGCCAAAGGAGATGCCACCGGTGACGGTCGCCAGATAACGTCCGGCATCGCCTTCGTCGCTGAGCGTGTTCTGCCCGTGAAACCGCAGGCCTTCGAACTTGTCGTCAAGAATGAAGTTAACCACGCCCGAAATGGCTTCCGAGCCGTAGACGGCCGATGCACCGCCGGTAACAACCTGAACCTGCTTGATGAGGTCGGTGGGGATGGTGTTGAGGTCGACGATGGACGTGCCCGGAAGCCCGGCCACGAATCGCCGTCCGTTGACGAGAACCAGCGTGCGAGAAGAACCCAGGTTGCGAAGGTTCACCGTCGCTACGCCGTTACCTGTAGTCGAAAAATTCGACGAGGTGCGGCTGATATTTTGTCCAACGGCAGGCAGGTCGGCAAGCACGTCCTGAATGTTGGCAGCGCCGGCCTGAGTGATCTGCTCCTGACTGACGACCGCGACCGGCACAGATGCGCTGAGGTCGGGACGCGCGATGCGCGAGCCAGTAACAACGATTGTTTCAGCAGCGTCAGCATCGGCTGCCTGAGGGGGTTCCTGCGCCATCGCCTGGCCGGCGATGAGCGATGCGCCAAGCATCGCCGGGGCAACGCCGGCAAACAGCATTGCCTTGTTTGAAAATATTGTCACGTTCCAGTCCCTTGCTCTGGAGTTCGGCAGATCTCTGCCTTTCGATGGCCGTATGAAGGGATATGGTGCCCGACAGCGATCCCCCCATAAGGATCGCCGGAAACTGCGCGGGCTCATCGGCGGTGTAAAGCCAGACAGAGGGACGAGAGCATCTTTTAATCGACCATGTAGCATAAATACCACATTGGTCTCGAGAGAACGTCAGGCTGTTGCAATATTATTACAATTAATAACGGCTTAGCGACATCGGGGATGTGGTGGCAAGTCGCCAGTATATCAGCGAACCCCTAACCCGCCGGCATCCCCCCCGCTACCAGCAGCGGATCGATCCGCGCGTCGTTCCATTTCATCCCCCAGTGGAGATGCGGCCCGGTGGCGCGGCCCGTTGCCCCGATCGCGCCGATGCGCTGGCCCTGCCGCACCGCTTCCCCCACCTTCACGTCGATCCGCGACAGATGCAGGAAGGCGCTGTTGAGGCCATGGCCATGGTCGATCATCAGCAGATGGCCTTCCAGCGTGAAAGGCTTGTCGGCTGCCGCCAGGATGACCACGCCGTCGGCCGGCGCGACCACCGGCGTTCCCGTCGCGCCGGCGACATCGACCCCGCCATGATAGGCGCCCGGCACCCCCTGATAGACGCGCTGCGCCCCGAACAGCCCCGAAATCCGCCCGATGCTAGGCCAGACGAAGCGCTGCCGCCACCCTTGCGCCTGCGTCACCGTCGCCCGCGCCGCCGCGATTGCCGCCAGTTCGGGCTGGCGCAGCGCCAGAAAGGCCGCGCTGTCCTTCGTCGGCCGAAGCGGCGCATTGATCCGCTCGATCCGCCAGGCGCGCGGGCCGACATCCAGCATCCGCTCGATAACCTGCCCGTCGTTCGTGCGCGCGCTGAGCAGCGCCACCGGCGCGGCGTCGCGATCGAAGGCGATCAGAAAGCGCCCGTCCGCGTCCATCGGCACCGGCTGCCCGCCCAGGCTCAGCGCGGCCGTGCCGGCCGGCGCAGTCCCCAGCATCACCCCGCCCTGCACCGCGCGGCCTTCGAGGCGAAAGTCGCGCGCGACCGGCGCTTGCGCCATCGCGCCACCCGCCGCCGCACAGAGCAGAACGGCGACAACCCCGTTCCGCATCAACCGCGTGCCGCTCGGCGCTCCGCCTCGACCGACGCCTCGGCGCTGGCATAGGCTTCCTGCCGCGCGATGCTCCAGTAGCGCAGATGGTCTAGCGCGATCCTCTGCCCCGTCACCGCGCAGAGCACATGGTCGCCCGCCTGCAACACGCGGAAGCTGTAGGGCATATAATGGAGCCGGGCGATCCGGTCGCTATTGGACATCAGCATGAGGCGGCCTTTCTGCGCGTCAGGAGAACAGATCCTGCTGCCCCTCTTCGGGACCGCGAGCCCTGCGCGCCGGACGGGGAGGAGATATAGCGGGCGCAGCCAGTGTCTCAAGCGGTGGCGCGGCGTCGCCCACCCGCGCCCCGACCGTCCCGTCGCGGAAATGCAGCACCACGTCGCCCGCCGTCCGGGCGGCATCGACCGACGCGACGAGGTGCCCGCCCGCCATTACCCGCGCATAGCCGCGCTGCAGCGGCAGGTCGGGATCGAGCGAGGCGAAATGGCGCGCCACCCGGTCGAAGGCGGTGGCGCAGTCGCGATGCGCCCGCGTCAGATAGTCGGGCCGCAGCCGCAACCGGTCCAGCCGCTCGGTCGCGCGATGGAGATGCTGCCGCAGCAAGGGCGGGCGCAGCGCCGCGCCGGCCTCGCTCAGATGCGCGCGTGCCTCCGCCAGCCGGTGGCGCAGCCCCCCTGCCAGCGCGTCCGATAGCTGGTCGAGCCGCTGCCGCTGGGGGCTCAGCAGCGTGTCGGGCGTCGGCATCAGCCGCGCCTGCATCTCCAGCCGTTCGCGCGCCTGCGCCGCGCTGCGCCGCACCGCCCGCCCCGACCGCAGGCCCATTTCGGTAAGTCCCGCCAGCAGCTCCGCGCGCACCGGCACCGCCATCTCGGCGGCGGCGGTGGGGGTCGGCGCGCGGCGATCGGCGGCGTGGTCGCACAAAGTCGTGTCGGTCTCATGCCCCACCGCCGAGATGATCGGGATGGTGCAGTCGGCCACGGCGCGGACGACGATCTCCTCGTTGAAGCTCCACAGATCCTCGATCGATCCGCCGCCGCGCGCGACGATCACCAGATCGGGCCGGCGCAAAGGGCCGCTGCCGTCCATCGCCGAAAAGCCGCGCACCGCCCGCGCCACCTGCTCCGCCGCGCCGGCTCCCTGCACCAGCACGGGCCAGACCAGCACGTCGGTCGGGCAGCGATCCGACAGGCGATGCAATATGTCGCGGATCACCGCGCCGGTGGGCGATGTCACCACGCCGATGGTGCGCGGCAGGAAGGGCAGCGGCTTCTTCCGCTCCGACGCGAACAGCCCCTCGGCCGCCAGCTTGGCCTTGAGCTTCTCCAGCAGCGCCATCAGCGCGCCTTCGCCCGCCAGCTCCATCCGCTCGATCACGATCTGATATTTGGAGCGGCCGGGATAGGTGGTGAGCTTGCCGGTGGCGATCACCTCCACCCCGTCCTGCGCGGCAAAGGCGAGGCGCTGCGCCCCGCCCTTCCACATCACCCCGTCGATGACGGCGTTGTCGTCCTTGAGACAAAGATAGAGATGCCCCGACGCCGCCCGCTTATACCCCGAAATCTCGCCGCGCAGCCGGACATGGCCGAACCGGTCCTCAACCGTGCGTTTGAGCGACGCCGACAATTCGCTGACGGTCAGCGGCGGCGCGTTGTCGCCGGCGCGCTCCTCGGCTAACAGGCGGCCCGAACTGTCATAGGCGTCATATTCCGGGGACATGGGCGAGATGAACATCCTTCTGCTGGGCGGCGGCGGCCGCGAACATGCGCTGGCGTGGAAGCTGGCGCAATCGCCCCGGCTTTCGACCCTCTATGCCGCGCCGGGCAATCCCGGCATAGCCCAGCATGCGCAACTGGTCGACCTTGACGCCACGGATCATCGCGCGGTGCTCGATTTCTGCACGCGCCACTCGATCGGCCTGGTCGTGATCGGGCCGGAAGCGCCGCTGGTCGACGGCCTCGCCGACAATCTCCGCACGATGGGGGTGCCGGTGTTCGGCCCCAACAAGAAGGCCGCGCAGCTCGAAGGGTCCAAGGGCTTCACCAAGGATCTGTGCAAGCGCGCGAACATCCCCACCGCCGCCTATGTCCGCGTCACCAGCAAGGATGGCGCGATCGCCGCGCTCGACGATTTCGCGCTGCCCGTCGTCATCAAGGCGGACGGGTTGGCTGCGGGCAAGGGCGTCATCATCGCCGAAACCCGCGAGCAGGCGCTCGACGCGCTCGACTCCATGTTCTCCGGCGCGTTCGGCGCGGCGGGCGAGGAAGTGGTGCTGGAAGAGTTTATGACCGGCGAGGAAGCGAGTTTCTTCGCCCTGACCGACGGCACCGCCATCCTGCCCTTCGGGTCGGCGCAGGATCATAAACGGGTAGGGGACGGCGACATCGGTCCCAATACCGGCGGCATGGGCGCCTATAGCCCGGCGCGCGTGCTGACCGCCGAAATGGAAGCGCAGGTCATCGACACTATCATCCGCCCCACGGTCGAAACGATGGCGGCGGAGGGGACGCCCTATTCGGGCGTGCTCTATGCCGGGCTGATGCTGACCGACGCAGGCCCCAAGCTGATCGAATATAATGCCCGCTTCGGCGACCCGGAATGCCAGGTGCTGATGATGCGCTTCGACGGCGATCTGGTCGAGCTGCTGCTGGCCGTGGCGCAAGGGCGGCTGGCGGAGCAAGGGCCTGTGGCGCTGGCCGACCGCACGGCGTTGACGGTCGTCATGGCGGCGAAGGGCTATCCCGGCACGCCGGAAAAGGGCGGCACGATCGCTGGCATCAAGGCGGCAGAAGCGCAGGGGGCCAGAGTCTTTCACGCCGGCACCGCTGATCGGAACGGGGCACTGGTTGCCAGTGGCGGCCGGGTGCTGAACGTCACCGCGACCGGCGACAGCGTCAGCGCCGCCCAGGCGGCCGCCTATGCGGCCGTCGATGCGATCGATTTCCCATCGGGCTTCTGCCGCCGCGATATCGGCTGGCGCGAGGTCGCCCGCGAAACGGCATGAGGCTCTTGCGGCGCGGCGCTGTCCGTCCTTAAATGCCTCCAATCATCATCAGGGGAGACGGCGGGCGATGCAGGAATTCTTCATGGACTATGGGCTGTGGCTGCTGATCGGCCTGCTCGTGGTGATCGCTCTGGTCTTCCTCCTGTCGGGACGCAGCAAGGCGGAACCCGCCACCGACGCTCCGCCGGCCCCTGCCGAGGTCGCACCGCTCCCGCCCGAGGCCGTCCCCGTCGCGGCCGCCCCCCAGCCCACGGCCGTCGTCGCGGCGCCCGAGGCCGTTCCGCCGGCGCCCGTCCTGGTTCCGGCCGAGCCCGAGATGCCGGCCGCGCCTCAGCCGGCCTCCGAACCGATCCCCGCTTCGCCGGCCGTCACCGCCGCCCCGGAGCAGCCCGACGACCTGCTCCGCCTGAAGGGCGTCGGCCCCAAGCTCAAGGCGCTGCTGATCGAACTCGGCGTCACGCGCTATGCCCAGATCGCCGCCTGGTCGGACAGCGACATCGCCGCGATCGACGCCCGCCTCGGCAATTTCAAGGGCCGCCCGGTGCGCGACCAATGGGTCGATCAGGCCAAATATCTGGCCGCAGGCGACATTGCGGGCTTCGAAGCGAAATACGGCAAGGTCTGAGCAACGAACGCCGTGCCCGCCTCAATGGCGCGCGGGCACCGCGTCGGACTGGCGGCGGATCAGCTGATAATCCAGCTTCACCTTGCCGACGATCCCGTGCGCGCCTTCGTCCTGGCTGCGGAAGCGCATCGCCAGCAGGCCGATCGCCTCGCGGCTCATGTCGCGGATCGGCTGGCGGATGGTGGTCAGCGCCGGCCAGATCGCGCTGGCGAGCGGCGTGTCGTCAAAGCCGCAAATGCTGATTTCCGCCGGCACGTTGATCCGCCGCTGATGCGCGACCGTGATCGCGGCGGCGGCCATGTCGTCATTGCAGGCGAAGATCGCGGTCGGGCGCTGGCTCAGCGTCATCAGCCGCTCGGCCGCGTCCAGCCCGGATCGATAGCTATAGTCGCCCGCCACGATCAGCGCCTCGTCCACTGCCAGTTCATGGCTCGCCATCGCATCGCGGAAACCCTGGAGCCGCCGTGCGCTTGATCGGTGGCGCGGATTGCCGGCGATGAAGCCGATCCGCTGATGCCCCAGTTCGATAAGGTGTCGGGTCAGGTCATAGGCGGCATGACGGTCGTCGGTGCCGACGCTAAGCATCTCGCCCCCGTCCTGGTCCGGGGCGACCGCCACGACCGCGATGTCGCGGGCATGGAGCGCGTCGACCAGTTCGGCCCAGTCGCACAGCGGCGGCGGCAGGATGACGCCGGCGACATGCGCTTGCGCCACCTGCTCGACAATCTCCTCGGCATAGGCGCCGGGCGCGCATTGCTCGACCACCATATGCAGGTGCCGCTGCGGCGCTTCGCCCAGGGCGCCCAGCAGCAGTTCGCCGAGATAAGCCGATGTGGTCGAATTGCTGTGCAGCAGCGCCACCCGCCGATCGACATTGCCGGCCAGCGCGCGGGCCGAGGCATTGGGGACATAGCCGAGATCCTTGACCGCCTGCTCGACCGCGCGCTGCGCCTTGGCGCTCACCAGAGCCTTGCCGTTCACCGCGCGCGACGCCGTCATCACCGACACGCCCGCCTTCGCCGCCACATCCCTGATCGTCGGCGCCTTGCCGTTCTGGTTCTTGTCCATGCCCTTGTCGTAACCGCTTTTCGCGCGAAGGAAAGCCGCCGGCTCAGCGGAACAAGCGCAGGTCGAAGGCGTCGGCCATCGCCTTGAAGCCCGCGTCATTGGGGTGGAGCGCGTCGCCCACATCATAGGGCTTCGCCATGCGCGCGGGATCGTCCGGATCGGCGACCGCCTTGTCGAGATCGACAAAGCCGTCCGCTTCCCGGCTGGTCCTGATCCAGTGGTTGACGGCCATGCGCGCCGTCTCGCCCGGTTCGCTCCAATAGCCCGCGCCCTTATAGGGCAGGATCGTGGCGAGGATCACCTTTACGCCCCGGTCATGTGCCCGCGCGATCATCTGGCGGTATGCGCCGATCAGCGCCTCGGGCCGCAGCATCTGCCCGGCGCGCGCCGCATTGCCGAGGTCGTTCACCCCTTCCAATATCACGACGTGGGTGACGCCGGGCACCGCCAGCACATCGCTGTCGAACCGCGCCAGCGCATTATAGCCCGCGCCGTCGGACAGCAGCCGGTTGGCGCTGATCCCGGCATTGGCGACGCCGACCGATGTCCGCCCGGCCTTCTGCAACCGCTCCGCTAGCAGGTCGGGCCAGCGGCGATTGCTGTCGGGGGTCGCGCGCACCCCGTCGGTGATCGAATCGCCCAGCGTGACGATCGTGGTGCCGGGCTTGCGATTCTCGACCTCGACGGCGGTCAGGATCAGGCGCGGTTCGATCCGGCTCTCGCCCGTCATTCGCACTGCCGCCGTCTGGGCGCCCGGCGCGGTCCAGCCGGTGGCGGCCGAATAGCTGTGGACCGTCGCATCGGGCGCGCCGCGCGGCAGGTGGATGCTGACCGTGACATGCGTCAGTGGCCTGACCGGCATCGCGATCGGGTCGCTCAACAGCGGCGCGCGTGCGGGGATCAGCGCATCCCGCTGCCCGTCGAAGGTAACGACATGGTCGGACCCCGGCACGATCGCGCCATTCTCCCCCGCCAGCGCGACATGCACCGCGCCCAGCTCCAGCGGCTGGATCGACATTTCGTTGGAGAGGCGCAGGCGGATGCGCTGGCCGCCGCTGCTGATCCGCACCACCTGCCGGACGGTCCGATCGCTCAGGTTCGGGCGCTTCTCCGCAGGGCCGCTCGCGACCTGCGGCGCGGCCATCCAGCTGCGCGACCAGCCCTCCGCCAGCGCCGGCGCAGCGCCCAGAGCCAGCACCAGAGCCGCGCCGATCACGCCCGTCCGCATCCTTATTCTCCTACAAAGAAGCCCGCCGGTCATAGGCGACCGGCGGGCTTCTTTTAGCGGCGCTTGCCGATCCCTCAATATTGAATGGTAACGGTCACCGCGCGGCGATTCTGCGCCCAGGCCGCTTCGTCCGATCCCAGCGCGGCCGGCCGTTCCTTGCCATAGCTTACCGTGGTGATCCGGCCCGGATCGATGCCGAGCGAGGCGAGATAATTCTTGGCCGCATTGGCCCGGCGCTCGCCAAGCGCGATATTATAATCGCGGGTGCCGCGCTCGTCGGCATGGCCCTCGATCGTCACGCGCACCGACGGGTTCTGCTGCAACCAGGCCGCCTGGCTCTGGAGCGTCGCCTGATCCTCGGCATCGATGTCATATTGGTCGAGGCCGAAGAAGATACGGTCGGACGCGACCGACGCGACGAAATCCTCCTGGCTGCCCTTGCGCGGGCCGGCGGGCGTCGCGGGGCCGCTTGGGACCGTCGCGCCGGTTCCCGATCCGGCGGGCGGCGGCGGCAGGTCGGCCGGCGGCTTCTTCGAGCAAGCCGCCAGCGCGATCATGGCGCTCGCCATGATGAGGGTCCGGGACAATTTCATCGGGGTCTCCTTTATCTCGTCTGCCCACCCGCGAAGACAGGTCATGGTTCGTGAAGTTCGTTACGCTGTCAAGACGAAGTGGTTCCCTCGGCCCTCAAGGCAGCAACGGACCCCAGGCCGGGTCGGAGCCGCTCAAGGGGGTCGGTATGCGCCGCTCGTTCACGCCGGTCAGGTCCACCTGCCACACCTGGCTGCTGCCCTGTCGGCCCGGCGTCGTGCGGAAGAATTGGAGGACGCGGCCGTTGGGCGACCAGGTCGGCTGCTCGTCCTGCCAGCCATTGGTCAGGATGCGCTCATTGTCGCCGCTCGGTGTCATCACCGCGATCTTGAAATCGCCCGACAGCTTGGTGAAGGCTATGAGGTCGCCGCGCGGCGACCATTCGGGCGTCGCATAGCGCCCGCCGCCATGGCTGATCCGCTGCTGGTTCGATCCGTCGGCGTTCATGACGTAGAGTTGCTGCCCGCCCGAGCGGTCGCTCTCGAACACGATTCGGCTGCCGTCGGGCGAGTAACTGCCGCCCACGTCGATGCCGGGCGAAGTGGTCAGCCGCACCGGCGCCCCGCCGCTCGCGCCGACGCGATAGATATCGGTGTTGCCGGCCACCGCCATGGAGAAGAGGATGCTGCGCCCATCGGGCGACCAGCGCGGCGCGAAGGTCGGGTTGTTGCTTTCCGTCACCAGCCGCTGCTGTCCGCTGCCATAGTCATAAACGTAGAGGCGCACCCGGCTCCCCAGATAGCTGACATAGACGATCGACTTGTAATCGGGCGACCAGCGCGGGGTCAGCGCGATCGACTGGCCGTTGGTGATGAAGCGGTGGTTCGCCCCGTCCGAATCCATGATGGCGAGCCGTTTGGTGCGGTTCCCCTTGGGGCCGCTCTCGGCGATATAGGCGATGCGGCTGTCGAAGAAGGGACTTTCGCCCGACAAGCGCGCATAGATGGCGTCGGCGCATTTATGCGCCGCCCGCCGCCAGTCGCGCGGCGCGACGACATAGCCCTGCCGCGTCAGTTCCTGCTTCAGCGCCACGTCGTAGAGATAGCAGCCGACGGTGATGTCCGCCTCGCCCCCGGTCGTGCGAACGAAGCCCTGCGCCAGCGCCTGGTATGCGCCCCATTTGTCATAGACCGGGTTGGTGACTTCGGGGAAGGCGATCCCCGGCATCCCGCCCGGTCCCAACGGGTCGAACAGGCCCGAGCCTTTGAGGTCCGCCGCTATCACCTCGGCGATCTTGCGGCCAAGGTCGGACGCGGTGCCCGCCGGCGTATCGACATCCTGCTGCGCGGGGAGGGCGGGCACCGCGATCTTGAGGTTGCTGTCGATATCGCCGGTGACGTCGACCGACAGCTGCGCCAGGGCGGGTGCGGCCAGAAAGGCGGACAACGCGGCGGTCGCCACGAGCAGGCGGCGCAACAAGGGGGTCTTCATCGGTTC
Source organism: Sphingobium sp. (assembly GCF_036170395.1). GTDB lineage: Bacteria > Pseudomonadota > Alphaproteobacteria > Sphingomonadales > Sphingomonadaceae > Sphingobium. The sequence goes on along the minus strand of NZ_JAVHPD010000012.1, from coordinate 18,801 downwards.
AGCCTCGCGTCAAAGCGGAGTGGCCGCAGCCATTTCCATTGGTCGTAAAATTCACCCGGCAGATTGCGGAACGGCGATGCCAGCTTCACGGCCTGGATCGCGCGCTCGGCATGCAGCTTGGCCTGCGGCTGGTTGCTCGCGGTGACGCCCTGCTGGTCGATCACCTGCGGCGTGCCGACGATGTTGCCATTCTGGTCCAGACGCACTTCCAGCAATGTCACCAGCTTGTCCGCATCCGCGCCCGAAGGCGGCCGCCAGTGCGGCTTTAGCTGCCGGCGGATTTCCGCGTCCAGCGCCGCCTTCTGCTGCGGCCCCATGGCGGCGGCGGGCGGCGGCGCGGGCTTGCGCGGGGCATCTTCGGTGCTGTCGATGCCCTTGAGGAAATCCTTGCCCAGCAGCGACCCGCGCGCCTTCTCGGCCTTGCCTTGGCCCGATGCCTTGGCGGGCGCGGTGGCCTTGCTGCTACTGCTGTTGCTCTTGGCGGAGGCCGAGGATTTGGCCTCGCTCTTCGCCGGCTTGGCGGGCGCGGCCGCTGCCGGCTTGGGCTTTTCAGGCGTCGGTTTCGCCTTGGGTGCGGGCTTCTCCGGCGATGGCTTGGGCTTCGCCGGAGCCTTCGCCACCGCCTTCTTGGCCGGAGCGGGCTTTTCCTGCGGCTTGGGCGGCTCGACCTTCTTGGGCGGGGGCGCGGGAGCGGGCTTGGGCGCTGGAGCCGGCTTCGGCGGGGGCGGCGCTGGCTCGGGCTGGGGCTCGGGTTCCGGCGCGGGCTTGGCGTCTTCGGTCGGCCCCTGCTCGGGCGCGACGCTGGGCGGAGGCGGCTGGGTCGACACCTGCGGCGCGGTGGATTGCAGCGCGACCTCGTCCACCAGGCTGACGTCCATCGGCGGCGACTTGAGCTTCAGCGGATTGGGCGACGCCAGGAAACCGGCGGACAGCAGGCCGAACAGCAGGACATGCCCCGCCGTCGCTACGCCCAAGCCGATCTTTTCCGCGCGCTCCATATCCCCGGCCTATGGCCCCTATTCTGAACCGCCGCTGGCCGAACCAGCGTTCGAGCCGGCATCGGTGCTGACCAGCGCGACCTTGTTGAGCCCGGCGCGATTAAGTTCGCCCATCACCCGCATCACCCGGCCATAATCGAGCGCGGTATCGGCGCGCAGGAAGATCTGCGGCGGCTCGGCCTTGCCGGCATTGGCCGACATGATCTCGGCCAGCCGATCGGGCAGGTCGGCATCGCTGATCTGCGCGTCGTTGATGAACAGGCCACCGTCGCGGTCGATCGACACGACGGTCGGCTTCTGATCCTCGTCCAGCGCCTTGGCGCGGGTTTCGGGCAGGTTCACCGGCACGCCCGTTACCAGCAGCGGCGCCGTCACCATGAAGATGATGAGCAGCACCAGCATGACGTCGACCAGCGGCGTCACGTTGATCTCCGCCATCGGCGGACGCCCGCGCCCGCGCCTGCTAGAAGGAGGGCCGGACATCGCCATCAGTCGCGCCCTCCCGCGCCAACGCCCGTTCGGTTCGAGCCTGTCGAGAACGACGCCCACAGTTCTCGACAGGCTCGAACCGAACGGATGTGGCTAGCCGGGGCGCGCTTCATCGTTGCGCCTCCAACTCGCGGCTCAGCGTCGCGTAGAAGCCGTCGGCGAAGCGCGACAGGCCCGCTTCCAACCGGTTGATGCCGTGGCTGAAGCGGTTGTAGGCGATGACCGCCGGGATCGCCGCGAACAGGCCGATGGCGGTCGCGAACAGCGCCTCCGCGATGCCGGGCGCGACCACCGCCAGGCTGCTATTCTGCTCCGCCGCGATCGAGGTGAAGGCGCGCATGATGCCCCAGACCGTGCCGAACAGCCCGACGAAGGGCGCGACCGATCCGATCGTCGCCAATATGTTGAGCCGGTCGGACAGCTGATCCACTTCCGCAGCGATCGCGCTCGACATGGATGTGGACAGGCGGTCGCGCGTCCCCTCCCGGTCGATCACCCGCTGCGCGGTCGATCGCCGCCATTCGGTGACGCCCGCCGCCATCACCTTGGCCGCCGGGAAATCGGTCTTGCCGCGCGATTCATAGAAGCGGTCGATATCCTCCGCCTTCCAGAAGTCCGCCTCGAACTTGCGGCTTTCCTTGCTCGCCCGGCGCAGCGTGACGGAAAAGCCGATGATGATCGCCCAGGTCCAGATGCTGGCGAGCAGCAGCCCGGCCATCACGCCTTTGACGACGATATCGGCCTGAAGGAACAGGGCGAGGGGGGAAAGGGTCGCGGCGTCGGTGATCGCGCCGGCGGGCAGGTTGAGGCTCATGGGTGAAGATCGTCCCCTTGGCAAAGGCGGGTGTAGATGTCGGTCCAGGCTTTGGGCTGGCGCTGCGGCCGGCCCTGCGGCGTCAGCCAGGCGACGGTGATGCTGGCGTCCGTCAGTTCCTCGGCGTCGCGCATGACCGCCTGCCCGATGGTGCAGCGCGTCGGGCGCACCTCGGTCACGCGGCTCACCACCGTCAGATCATCGTCCAGCCGCGCCGGGCGGCGATAGCGGATCGACAGGTCGGTGACGGCATAGACGCCGCTGCCGCCCTCATGCTCGCTGCGCTGGTCGATCCCGGCGAGGCGCAGCATGTCCGATCGCGCTCGCTCCATATAGCGCAGATAATTGGCGTGATAGACCAGACCCGACAGGTCGGTATCCTCGAAATAGATGCGCAGCGGGAAGTGATGCACCGCGGAAACGAAGCGGCCGGACGCGGGCATCAGGGGGGGCAAGGACATGGGCCGGCTTTTAACCATGGCGCACCCTCCACGCAAAGCCGGAAATCATTCATCCATGTCATCCGTCGCGCGGCGCTGTTCGCTTTGCCGCCTCACGCATTTGACAGGGTGCGGGCACTGGCGGCGAAGGCGAGCCGCCGCTAAGGGAGAGCGAAACGATGGAGGGAGACAGGCATATGACGGATATTCGCACCCTGGGGGTGATCGGCGCTGGACAGATGGGCATCGGCATCGCGCAGGTATCGGCGCAGGCCGGCTATGACGTCATCCTCTCCGACATCGACCTGCCCCGCGCCGAAAAGGGCAAGGCGAACATCGCCAAGCTGCTGTCGCGCGCGGTGGAGAAGGAGAAGATCAGCCAGACCGATGCCGACGCCACGCTGGCGCGCATCACGCCGGTCGGCGAACTCGCGCCGCTCGGAGCCGCGCAGTTCGTGATCGAGGCCGCGACCGAACGCGAGGAGGTGAAGCGCGCCATCTTCGGCAATGTCGGCGCTCTGCTTGGCGCGGACGCGATCCTCGCCACCAACACCTCCTCCATCCCGATCACCCGCCTGGCGCAGGCCGCGCCCGACGCAGGCCGCTTCATCGGCCTGCATTTCTTCAATCCCGTACCCGTTATGGTGCTGGTGGAGATCATCCGCGGGCTCGCCACCACGCCGGAAACAGTCGCGGCGGTGGAAGCCTATGCGACGAAGACCGGCAAGACCGTGGTCCACGCCTTCGATGCGCCCGGCTTCGTCGTGAACCGCATCCTGCTGCCGATGCTCAACGAAGCCGTGTTCGTTCTGGGCGAGGGCGTGGGCAGCGTCACCGACATCGATCAGGGCTGCAAGCTCGGCCTCAACCACCCGATGGGTCCGCTGACCCTGCTCGACTTTGTCGGCCTCGACACGGCGCTCGAAATCCTCAACGTGTTCCTGACCACCACCGGCGATCCCAAATATCGGCCGGCGCCCTTGCTGGTCAAATATGTCGAAGCGGGCTGGTATGGCCGCAAGACCGGGCGCGGCTTCTACGACTATTCGGGGCCGGAGCCGGTGCCGACCCGCTGATCGGGTCAGCCCGCGCTCAGCCCATGCTTCTTCATGCAGTGCCGCAGCTGGTCGTAGCTGAGGCTCAGCGCCTTCGCCGTTGCGCGCTGGTTGTAGCGATAGCGCTCCAGCGCGGCGCGGATGATCGCGACCTCATGCGCGTCCACCGCTGCGCGCAGATCGCTGATGTCGTCGAACGTCGCTGGCGGCGCGCCGACTGACGGAGCGGGGGCGGTGGCACCGCCTTCCTCCGCCCTCGGCATCAGCGCCTTGGGCTTCCAGGGCGAGGCGAAGGGGTCGAAGGTGATGCGGCTGATCGGCTTATTGGGTTCGTCCCAGCGATAGACCGCGCGTTCGACCACGTTGCGCAGCTCGCGCACATTGCCCGGCCAGCCATAGCCTTCCAGCTCGGCGGCGCAGGCGGCGGTGAAGCCCGGCCATTGCGGCCAATTGAGTTCCGCCGCCATGCGCCGCCCGAAATGGTCGGCCAGCACCGCCACGTCGCCCTCCCGCGCGCGCAGCGGGGGCAGGGTGATGACCTCGAAGCTCAGCCGATCGAGCAGGTCGGGGCGGAACCGCCCGGCGTCGGCGGCGGCAGGCAGATCCTCGTTCGTCGCCGCCACGATCCGCACGTCCACCGTCACCGGCCGCGACGCGCCGATCCGCGTCACCTCGCCATATTCGATGACGCGCAGCAGCCGCTCCTGCGCCGCCATGGACAGGGTGCCGAGTTCGTCCAGGAACAGCGTGCCGCCGTCCGCTTCCTCGAACCGGCCCGGCCGCGCCTTGGTCGCGCCGGTAAACGCGCCCTGCTCATGGCCGAAAAGCTCCGCCTCGATCAGCGTCTCGGGCAAGGCGGCGCAATTCATCACGATCAGCGGCTCGCCCCAGCGCGGTGAGAGGTGATGCAGCCGCTCGGCGATCAGTTCCTTGCCGGTGCCGCGCTCGCCGATGACCAGCACCGGGCGGTTGAGTTCGGCCGCGCGCCCGGCCTGTTCGACGGCGTCCAGAAAGGCGAAGCTCTGGCCGACAAACTGCGTATTTTTCTCCATGTGCCAACTTATGGTGAAATGTCCCACTGCTTGGCAAGCGAGATGTTGGAATGCGCCTTGCGCCTATGGCCGAAACCGGCAGATTTGTGCGCCTTTCCGCAAATTGGCATGCCCTCTGCAAAGCTCAGGACAATCCGCGAAAAAGATGCGGAACCACATGAAGGCCAAGGTTCAGGGAGTGTGAAATGAACAAGCAGACCAGCAGCATCCGCGAGATCGGCCAGCTGATGTCGGTCGCCATCGCCGCCGTCCTGTTCGGATCGACCATGATCCTTTCGGCGGTCGGCCCGGCCCGCGCCAGCGAAAAGGCGCCCCGCGCCAGCGAAACCCCCGCGCTTGCCAAGCACGACATGGCCGCCCCTTCGCGCTATCTTGCGTAAGGACGCGGTTCGCACAGCCACGACCAGGAGTAACGATAAAATGGGCATTTTTTCCCGCACCCGCGACATCATCGCCGCCAATGTGACCGACCTGCTCGACAAGGCGGAAGACCCGGCGAAGATGATCCGCATGATTATCCTCGAAATGGAGGAGACTCTGGTCGAGGTGCGCGCCTCCGCCGCCCGCACCATCGCCGACCAGAAGGAGATGCGTCGCCACATCGCCAAGCTGACCGCGCTTCAGGACAGCTGGACCGAAAAGGCGCAGCTGGCGCTCAGCAAGGACCGCGAGGATCTGGCGAAGGCCGCGCTGGTCGAGAAGCAGAAGGCGGCCGACATGGCCGAGCAATTGGGTCATGAGATCGAGGTGCTGGACGAGGCGCTCGCTGCGTCCGAAGCCGACATCGCCAAGCTCCAGGCCAAGCTGCGCGAGGCGCGCGCCCGCCAGAACAGCATCGTCACCCGGATGCAGAGCGCCGAAAACCGCCTGCGCGTCCGCGAAGCCTATGCCGGCGAAAAGGTGAACGAGGCGTTCGCCCGCTTCGACATGCTGGAGCGCCGCGCCGACCTCGCCGAAGGGCGCGCCGATGCGATGGGCCTGGGCCAGCAGCCCAAGACGCTGGAGGAGGAGATCGCCGAGCTGAAAGCGGCCGACAAGGTCGATGCCGAGCTTGCCGCGCTCAAGGCGTCGATGAACAAGGGAGCCTGAACCGATGGAGGACGTGTTTCTGCCCGTCGTCATCTGCGGCATGTTGTTCATCGGCATGCCGTGGCTGATCTTCCACTATGTCACCAAGTGGAAGCAGGCGCCCAAGATCACCGATGAGGACGAGAAGCTGCTGGACGAACTCCACCTTCTCGCCCGCCGCCTCGAGGAACGGCTCCAGACGGTCGAGCGGATCGTCGCCGCCGACAATCCCGATTTCCGTCCGCAACGTCCGACCCAGGAAACGGACGACTACAGCTTCGACCGGAGGAACTGACATGAGCGCCCGCCGTACAAAATTCTATCTCGACAAGGCTAATGGCAAGGTCATGGGCGTGTGCTCGGGCATTGCCGACTATACCGGGATCGACGTGGTCTGGGTCCGGGTCGCGATGTTCCTGTCCTTCTTCATCATCGGCTGGACGCTGCTCGGCTATTTCGCGATCGGCGTGATCGCCGACAACAAGCCGTCGGGCCTCTACACCGACCGGGACGACCAGAAATTCTGGCAGGGCGTGCGCGCCAACCCGGCGCGTTCCACCCGCGACGTGCGGGCGAAGTTCCGCGACATCGACCGGCGCCTGGCCGACATCGAAATCTACTATACCAGCCGCAACACCCGCCTGGCCGAAGAGATCGACAGCCTGCGCTGACGGCTTCGGCCAAGAGGAAGGGGAGAATCGTCATGAGCTTCGGCAGTCCGCTGTTCATCCTTGCGATCATCGCGATGTCGACGATCGGTTGGGCTTTCACCACCTGGGTCCGCGCCCGCCACGGTTATCCTGTGGAAAATGAATGGTCCGGCGTCGCTCATCGAACCGATCCCGACGCCGGTCGAAAAATCGACCTTCTTGTCTGCGAAAACGAAAAGCTGACGGGCCGCATCAGCCGCCTCGAAGACCGCATCGCCGTGCTGGAAAGGATCGCCACCGATCCCGCCACCCGCACCGCGCGCGAAATCGACGCGCTGCGCTGATCCGGCCGAAGCCAAGGGGAGTTAAGGACATGTCTCAGATAAGCGGCTTCGCGCCCATCGCCTTCGTGCTCGGATCGCTCGCCATCGGCGGCTGGATTTTCACCACCTGGCTGCGGATCAAGCACGGCTATCCGCTGGAAAACAGCTGGGGCAAGGCAGTCTATCCGCAGAAGAATGAGGAAATGGTGGAACGCATCCGGCTGCTGAGCCAGGAAAATGCCCAGCTCCGCGCCGAGGTCGGATCGATGAAGGATCGCCTCGCCGTGGTGGAGCGGATCGTCACCGACGAAAGCCACCATCTGAACCGCGAAATCGAACGGCTGCGCGGCCCGGCGAACTGACCCGCGCAGCGCACATCTTCAGGGAGTAGTCCTATGGGCCCATTTGAAATGGTGGTCGCCATCATCGCGATCGTCATGATTGCACAGGTCGTGAAAGCGAAGATGGGCGTGGTGCGCCGCGACAAGGGTGAGGATTTCATCCATCGCGGCCCCGACCCGGAGGCCGAGCGCCTGCGCGCCGAGGTCAAGGCGCTCAAGGATCGCGTCGCCGTGCTGGAACGGCTCGCGACGGACAGCTCCACCGCGCTGGAGCGGGAATTTGAAAAATTGCGGGACCGCGACTGACAGCGGTTCCTTTCGACAGGGAGGCTTAGATGCAAGACCCCTATCTCTATCTCACCCTCGCGGCGACCAGCCTCGCTGGTCTCGCGATCGTCGCAGCCGCCACGCTGCGGGGCTGGAACGGCTGGCTGGAACTCAAGCGGGCGGAACTCATCCGCTACGCCCAGAGCGAGGACAGCGCGCCGCCTTCGGCGGCCGCCCGGATCGAGGTCGCGGACCTCAAGGAACGCATCCGCAAGCTGGAAGCGATCGCGGCGGGCGTGGACCTGTGAGGTAAGTGGCGGGCGCAGGTTACGCCCGCCACTTGGCCCATCAGCCGCGCAGGCTGCCGCCCAGCTTCTGCGCCGCCTTCACCACCGCCGCGCTGACGGCTTCCAGCTCTTCCTGCGAAAAGCTCTTCTCGCCCGGCTGAAGCGTCACCTCGACCGCCAGCGACTTATAGCCTTCTTCCACGCCCGGCCCGGTGAAGACGTCGAACAGCCGCGCCTCGACGATGCTCTTCTTGTCCGCGCCCCTGACCGCGCGCACCAGCGCTTCGGACTGCACCTCGGCGGGGACAAGGAAAGCGAAATCGCGTTTCACCGCCTGCAACGCCGGTGGCGCATAGGGGGGACGCATGAAGCCGCTCTTGCGCTTGGCCGGAATCGCGTCGAGAAAAATCTCGCCCGCGACCACCGTGCCAGTCAAGCCGAACGCCTTGGCGAGGCTGGGATGCAGCACGCCATATTCGGCCAGCACCTGCTTGGGGCCAAGCCGCAGCGTGCCCGACTGGCCGGGATGATAAGCGCCCGATGCTTCGCCGAACATCTGGAGATTGGCGATCGGCGCGCCCGCGCCCGCCAGCAGCGCCATCGCCTCGGCCTTGGCGTCGAAGGCGTCGAAGGGCTGCGCCTTGCCCGTGCGCCAGCCGCGCGGAGCCTTCTCGCCCGCCAGCACGAAGCCCACCGTCGCCCGCTCGCCCTGCGCGAAATAGCGCCGGCCCAGCTCGAACAGGCGGATCGACGCCGCGCCGCGATCCATGTTGCGCGCAGCGGCCGACAAGAGGCCCGGCAGCAGCGAAGGCCGCATGACCTTCAGATCCTCGGAGATCGGATTGGCGAGGGTCCAATGCCCGCCGCCGACGCTCGCCGCTTCCTTCTCGGAAATGAAGGACCAGTTGATCGCCTCGGCGAGGCCCCGCGCCGCCGCCGTCCGCCGCACCCGGCGCTCGACCAGTTGCTCGGGCGTGGCGGTGGGCCGCGCGACGCCCGGCGCGCGCGGCAGCGGCGTCGAGGGCACATGGTCGAGCCCGACGATCCGCACCACTTCCTCGACGATGTCGGGCCAGCCGTCCACGTCGCGCCGCCAGCTCGGCACGCCGACCTGCCAACGCGCCGGCGTCATCACCGGCATCCCGTCCTGATATTCGACCGACGCGGTTTCGACCGCCACGTCGAAGCCCAGGCTTTCGAGGATGTGCTGCTGCTCGTCCGCCGGCACGTCCACGCCCGCGAGCGCCAGACAGCGCTCGGGCGCATAGTCCACGACCTTCGCTGGCACCGGCGGCGCGCCCGCGCGGGTCGCCTCAGACGGGGTTCCGCCGCACAGATGGGTGACGAGGAAGGTCGCGATCGACAGGCCATCGTCCAGAAACGCCGGATCGACCCCGCGCTCGAACCGCCCGCGCGCGTCGGAGGTGAGGCCGAGCTTCTGCCCTGTCACCGCGATCCGTTCCGGCGTGAAATAGGCGCATTCGATCAGCACGTCGTTCGTGCTCTCCTGCGCGCCCGAATGTTCGCCGCCCATGATGCCGCCGATATCGTGTACCGCTTCGTCGTCGGCGATCACGGTCATCGTCTCGTCGACCGTATAGGTCTTGCCGTTGAGCGCCAGCACCTGCTCACCGGCACGCCCCTTGCGCGCGACCAGCCCGCCCTTGAGCGTCGCAAGATCATAGACGTGGAGCGGCCGGCCGAGATCAATCATGATATAGTTGGTGATGTCGACCAGCGCGCTGATCGGCTTCTGGCCGATGGCTTTGAGCTGCCTCGCCATCCACTCCGGCGACGCGCCATTCTTCACGCCGCGCACGACGCGGGCGTAGAAAGCCGGGCAGCCGTCCGCATCCTCGATCCGCACGTCCGGTCTCGGCCCAGTGCCGACGATCTCCGGCACGATGATGGCGTTGAGCGTCCCAAGCCCCGCCGCCGCCAGATCGCGCGCGATGCCGCGCACGCCCATGCAGTCCTGCCGGTTGGGCGTCACCGACACGTCGATCACCGGATCGTCCAGCCCCGCCCATTGCGCATAGACCTGCCCGACCGGCGCGTCGTCCGCCAGTTCGATGATCCCGTCATGATCCTCGCCCAGTTCCAGCTCGCGATAGCTGCACATCATGCCGTTGGAGTCGACGCCCCGGATCGCGGTCTTCTTGAGCACCATGCCATTGGCCGGCACGACCGCGCCCTCGACCCCGAACACGCCGACCAGCCCCGCGCGCGCATTGGGCGCGCCGCATACGACCTGCAGCGGCGTGCCGTCGCCATGATCGACGGTCAGCACTTGGAGCTTGTCCGCCTGCGGATGACGCTCGGCCGTCAGCACCTTGGCGATCTTGAACGCGCCCAGCTTGTCGGCCGGGTTTTCGACGCCCTCGACCTCAAGCCCGATGGCGTTGAGCGTCTTGAGGATCGTCGGCAGCTCCGCATCCGTCGCCAGATGCGTCTTGAGCCAGCTCAGCGTGAACTTCATGCGCCCACTCCCCCGCTCAGCGTCGGCACGTCCAGCGCCGAGAAGCCATAATGCTTGAGCCAGCGCAGATCGCCGTCGAAGAAAGCGCGCAAGTCGTTCATCCCATATTTGAGCATGGCGAGCCGATCGACCCCGGTGCCGAAGGCGAAGCCCTGCCATTCATCGGGGTCGAGCCCGCACGCCTCGATCACGCGGCGGTTGACCATGCCGCTGCCAAGCACCTCCAGCCAGCCGCCGTCCGGCGCATCGCCGTCGCCGCCGATCACCCGCTGGCCGCTGACCAGCGTGTAGCCGACATCGACCTCCACCGACGGCTCGGTGAAGGGGAAATAGCTCGGCCGCAGCCGCAGGACGATGTCCTCCCGCTCGAAGAAGGCCTTGAGGAAGGTCTCCAGCGTCCATTTGAGGTGGCCCAATGTGATGCCCTTGTCGATCACCAGCCCTTCGATCTGGTGGAACATCGGCGTGTGCGTCGCGTCGCTGTCGCTGCGATAGACCCGGCCCGGCGCGATGATGCGGATGGGCGGGGGCGTGGTCATCATCGTGCGGACCTGCACCGGCGACGTATGGGTGCGCAGCAGCATCTTCTTGCCCGTCCCGTCGTCGGGGAAATAGAAAGTGTCGTGCATCGCCCGCGCCGGATGCGTCTCCGGGATGTTGAGCGCGGTGAAATTATGCCAGTCGTCCTCGATCTCCGGCCCGGTGGCGACGGAGAAGCCAAGGTCCGCGAAGATTTCCGCCAGTTCGTCCATCACCTGGCTCACCGGATGCACGCTCCCCTGCGGCGCGGCGTCGGCGGGGAGGGTCATGTCAACCTTTTCGCTGGCCAGCTTCGCGTCGAGTGCCGCCTGCTCCAGCGCCGCCTTCTTCGCCGCGATCGCGGCCGTCACGCTCTCGCGCAGATCCTGGATCGGCGGCCCCTTCTCCAGCCGCTCGTCGGGCGACATGGGGCCAAGCGTCTTGAGCAGCCCGGTGATAACCCCGCTCTTCCCCAGCGCGCCGACGCGCAACGCCTCCAGCGCGTCGAGCGTGTCGGCAGCGTCGATATCGGCGATCAGGCCGGCTTTGAGGTTGGCAATTTCATTCATAAACGTCATTCCCGCGAAGGCGGGAATCCATCTCCCGCGCTGTCCGATAGTGCCGACGCTCAATCGACGCGCCGGCTGTCCAATGGCTCAAACCCGAAATCGCGTGCCAGATCGCGCCAATCCGGATTGGTCCGTTCGATCAGGTCGATCTTCCACTGTCTGTTCCACTTTTTGATCTGCTTTTCCCGCCTTATCGCCTCTTCCATGGAGCCGCCGCTCTCAAACCAGACCAACCGATGCACGCCGTAGTCGCTAGTGAACCCCTCGATCAAGCCGGAACGATGCTGATGGAGGCGTTGGATGAGGTTTGACGTGACGCCGACATAAAGCGTCCCGTTCCTGTGGCTGGCGAGCAGATAGACGGTCGGATGGAAGTCGCGTGGCATGGCGAGGTCCGGAGATGGATTCCCGCCTTCGCGGCAATGACAAGATGAGTATGACTACGCCCGCGCCCCCAGCAACGCCCCGCCAAAGCCGATGAACAGCAGCCCGGTCCCCCGATTGAACAGCCGCTGCCGGTTCGCCGGCTCCAGCCAGCGCGCCAGCCGCGCGCCGCCCAAGGTATAGACGCCGTACCAGAAGCTCTCGATCACGACGAAGCTCGCGATCAAGATGCCGAGCTGGAGCCAGAAGGGCCGGTCGAGCACGATGAACTGCGGGAAGAGCGCGGCGGCGAAGATGATGAGCTTGGGATTGGACAGCCCCGTCAACAGCCCCGTCGCATAGAGCGCCCGATCCGACCGCACCGGCCGGGCAGCGTCGCCGCCGCTCACCGGCGCCCGCCACGCCTTGATCCCTAGCCACACAAGATAGGCGACGCCAGCATAGCGCAGCACATCGAACAATCGCGGCGAAGCCTTGAGCAACGCCCCCAGCCCCAGCGCCGACGCGACCAGGCACAGCAGCACCGCGCTCATCAGCCCCGCCATCGTGGCGAGCGCCTTGCGCGGCCCATGGGCGATGCTCTGCGTCATCACATGCAGCATGTTCGGCCCCGGCGTCGCCGAGATCAGGAACACCGCCGTGACGTAAATCCACCAGAGATGCAGCGACATGGGATGAGTCCTTCTGATGCGGTCCACCACCTCCGTTCGTTTCGAGCCTGTCGAGAAACGGAAGCGATGCCCCCCCCCCGGCTTCTCGACACGCTCGAAGCGAACGGAGGTTAAGCAAAAACAAAAAGGGCGCCGAAGCTATCTGCCCCGGCGCCCCTTTGGACGATCTTGCGATCGATCCGGCTCAGGCCGCGGGCAGCGCAGCCTTCGCCTGGGCGATGATGGCGCTAAACGCCTCGCCTTCGTGCATCGCAATGTCGGCCAGAACCTTGCGGTCCAGCTCCACGCCGGCCAGCTTCAGGCCATGCATGAACTGCGAATAGGTCAGGCCCTCGGCGCGGACGCCGGCGTTGATGCGCTGAATCCACAGACCCCGGAAGGTCCGCTTCTTCACCTTGCGGTCGCGATAGGCGTATTGGCCGGCCTTTTCGACGGCCTGACGCGCGATGCGGATGGTGTTCTTGCGACGGCCATAATAGCCCTTCGCCTGATCCAAAATCCGCTTATGCTTCGCCTTGGTGGTTACACCACGCTTGACACGTGCCATGGGTCAGAACTCCTTACTTGAGGCCATAGGGCGCCCACAGGCGCACATGACCGGCGTCGGCGTCCGACAGGACGGACGTGCCGCGGTTCTGACGGATATACTTCGCATTGTGGCTGATCAGCCGGTGACGCTTGCCAGCGACGCCATGCTTGACCTTGCCGGTGGCGGTGAATTTGAAGCGCTTCTTCACACCGCTCTTGGTCTTCATCTTGGGCATTTTCGTCTCCTTGTTCAGCGCGACGATTACAGACGGCCACGGCAGCCCTAGTTAGCCGGGCAGTCCCACTGAATATCGCGAAGGGCGCCCCTTAGTGGCGTGACGCGCAAAAGGCAAGCGATTCGGCCGCGTCCGTCAATGATGGTGATGGTCGTGGCCCGCCGCGTGCAGCGCCTCCAGCACATCCTCCAGCCGCGCCGGATCGCCGAGCGCCAGCACATCGCCTTCGCTCTCCGCGTTAAGCGGCTCGCCATTCCAGTCGCACATCAGGCCACCCGCGCCTTCGACCACCGGCACCAAAGCAGCGAAATCATAGCTTTGCAGACCGGACTCGATCACGATGTCGAGGAAACCGGACGCCAGCAGCCCATAATTATAGCAGTCCCCGCCATAGACCGGCCCCTGGCGCGGCGATCCGCCCGACACGGCGGCGACCAGCGCCATATAATGCGCCACGTCGCTCTCGGCGAACAGGTGCGGGCTGGTCGTCGCGATCCCTGCGCCCTCCAACGCGCGGCAGGCGCGGGTCCGCGCCGGCTTGCCGTTGAAGGTCGTCGGCTGCCCGCTCATGCCCGCCCAGCGTTCGCGCGCGATCGGCTGGTCGATGATCCCGATCGTCGGCCATCCCCCCTGCGTCAGCGCGATCAGCGTGCCGAATATCGGCCGTCCTGCGATGAAGCTGCGCGTGCCGTCGATCGGGTCCAATATCCACACCCGCTCGGCGTCGGTCCGCACCGATCCATATTCCTCGCCGATGATTCCGTCGCCCGGCCGCTCTTTCTCCAGGATCGCGCGGATCGCGGCCTCGGCGGCGCGATCCGCTTCGGTCACCGGCGACTTGTCCGCCTTCATCTCGATATCGTAGCGCGCGCGGAAGAAGGGGCGGATCGCTTCGCCCGCCGCGTCGGCAAGGCGGTTGGCAAGGGCAAGGTCATCGCGGCTGGTCATAGTCCGCGGCCCTAGCGGATCGGTTAAGCCTTCCGCAACCCGGCCGTCTTAGGCTGCGACGGAAAGGGGGCGGGATATGGCGCTGCTGGGATGGATGGTGAGCTTTGTCGCTCTGTTCGGCGGCCTGGCGCTGCGGCAGGACATGCCGGTCGGCGGCTCCGTCGCCATCTCCAACCTGCTGATCGGCCTTGCTATCCTCGCCTGCCCGATGCTTTGGCGCGACAAGCCGATGGGCGTGTCCCGCGCGCAGCGGATCGTCGCTGCGCTCGCGCTGATCCTTGCCCTGCCGCTGATCCTGCTGCCAGCCGCCTGACGCCCCGTCAGTCGAACAGGGTGGACACCGACAGAGTTCGGCTGAACGATCCCCCGGATCGTCCGCCAGCCTATTCTCCTTTCAGTCGAACAGGCTGGACACCGAACTCTCATCCGCGATCCGCTTGATCGCCTCGCCCAGCAGCGGCGCGATCGGCAGATGGCGGATATGCTTGGCGTTGTTGACCGCATCGGTGCCCTGAATCGAATCGGTGATGACCAGCTCCAGCAGGTCCGACGCCTCAACCCGCGCCACCGCGCCGCCCGACAGCACGCCATGGCTGACATAGGCGACCACATCCTCCGCCCCCGCCGCCTTCAGCGCATTGGCGGCGTTGCAGAGCGTGCCGGCCGAATCGACGATATCGTCGATCAGCACGCAGAAGCGGCCCTTCACGTCGCCGATGATGTTCATGACTTCCGATTCGCCCGCCCGCTCGCGGCGCTTGTCGACGATGGCGAGCGGCGCATTGTCGAGCCGCTTGGCGAGCGCGCGGGCGCGCACCACGCCGCCGACATCGGGCGACACGACCATCAGGTTGCGGTCGCCGAAGCGCGCCTGAATGTCCGCCGACATCACCGGGGCGCCGAACAGATTGTCGGTCGGAATATCGAAAAAGCCCTGGATCTGCCCCGCATGGAGATCGACCGAGAGCACCCGGTTCGCCCCCGCCGTGGTGATGAGGTTCGCGACCAGCTTGGCGCTGATCGGCGTGCGCGGGCCGGGCTTGCGGTCCTGCCGGGCATAGCCGAAATAGGGGATGACCGCCGTGATCCGCTTGGCCGACGCCCGCTTCAGCGCGTCGATCATGATGAGCAATTCCATGAGATTGTCGTTGGTCGGGTAGGCGGTCGACTGGATGACGAACACATCCTCGCCCCGGACATTTTCATGGATTTCCACGAAAACCTCTTCGTCGGCGAAGCGACGAACGCTGGCGTCGGTCAGGGGGATTTCGATATAGTCGGCGATGGCGGCCGCGAGCGGCTTGTTGGAATTGCCGGTCATGAGCTTCACGGCCTAGACTCCCCGAGTGACGTGACGGATTGATGACGCTGCGCGAGACGCGGCCCCTTTAGCGGCGCATGTGGACGCTGGAAAGGCGTTTTGCGCGCCTGAGGGAAATGGATTAGGGCGCGCCCATGACCGTCACCACCCGCTTCGCGCCGTCGCCCACAGGCCATCTTCATGTCGGCAATATCCGCGCCGCGCTGCACAACTGGCTCTGGGCGCGCAAGGCGGGCGGCCGCTTCCTGCTGCGCCTCGACGATACCGACCTGGAGCGCTCGCGCCCCGAATATGCTGACGCGATCAAGGCGGACCTCGGCTGGCTCGGCCTCGGCTGGGACGGGGAGGAGCGGCAGTCGGACCGCTTCGCCCTTTATGAAGCGCGGTTCGAGGCGCTCAAGGCCGCTGGCCGCGTCTATCCCGCCTATGAAACCGCGCAGGAACTCGACCTGCGCCGCAAGGTCTTGCTGGGGCGTGGCCTGCCGCCGGTTTACGATCGCGCCGCCCTGTCGCTGACGCCGGACCAGATCGCCGCTTATGAGGCCGAAGGCCGCACCCCGCACTGGCGCTTCCGGCTGGACCATGACCGGCCGATCGCCTGGACCGACCTCATCCGGGGCGAGCAGCGCTTCGATCCCAAACTCTTGTCGGACCCGGTCGTCCGCCGCAGCGATGGCAGCTGGCTCTACCTGCTGCCCTCGGTCATCGACGACATCGACATGGGCGTCACCCATGTGCTGCGCGGCGAGGATCATGTGTCCAACACCGCGACCCAGATCCAGATGTTCGAGGCGCTCGGTTCATCGCTCCCCGCCTTCGCGCATGAAGCGCTGCTGACCGGGGCGGAGGGCAAGCTGTCGAAGCGGCTGGGATCGCTCGGCGTCGCCCATTTCCGCGATGCGGGACTTGAGCCGATGGCGATCGCCGCGCTCCTTGCTCGCCTCGGCAGTTCCCAGCCGATCGAACCGTTCGCCGATATGGCTCCGCTGATCGACAGTTTCGACTTCGCCCATTTCAGCCGCGCCCCCGCCCGCTTCGACGAGGCCGAACTCGCCGCGCTCAACCAGAAGATCGTCCATCTTCTGCCCTACGACGCCGTGGCGGATCGCGTTCCCGAAGGCATGGACGCGGCGGCATGGGACGCCATCCGTCCCAATCTGGAAACGGTCGCCGGCGCCGCCGACTGGTGGCGCATCGTCACCGGCCCTATCGCCGCGCCCGAGCCCGCCGAGGAGGACCGCGCCTTCCTCGCCGCCGCCCATCGCATCCTCACCGAAGCGCCGTTCGACGCCGATATCTGGCGCACGCTTACCAACGCGCTCAAGGAGGAGACCGGTCGCAAGGGCAAGCCGCTGTTCCTACCGCTCCGCCGCGCGCTGACGGGGCTGGATCATGGACCGGACATGGGGCAGTTGCTGCCGCTGATCGGCCGGGAAGAAGCGCTGCGCCGTCTGGCGGCAGCGCAGCGGGGCAATGGTTGCGGCGACACCCCCTTCTGATAGGCTGAGGCGCGTCGGTCGGAGAGTCGCAATGATCTTTGAAAGTTCCAGCAAGGCCGTCGCGTTCCTATATGTGACCGACCGAAGCAGGGCATTGGCGTTTTACGGCGATCTGCTCGGCCTGGAACATAAGAGCGCGGATGCGTTCGGCGATTTTCTGAGCGCCGGCGACACGCTGGTCCGCATGACCGTCATGCCTGACCATCAGCCCGGCCCGCACCCGGTGTTCGGCTGGGACGTGGCCGACATCGCTGCCGCTGCCCAGGCGCTCCGCCGCAAGGATGTTTCCCTCATCGTCTATGACGGCATGGGCCAGGACGAGCTGGGAATTTGGACCGCCCCGGACGGGAAAGCGAAGGTCGCCTGGTTCAGGGACAGTGAAGGCAATCTGCTCAGCCTGTCGCAAAGCTGAGCCGGGCGGGTCAACCCTGAACGGTCAGCGCAACGCCGCCAGCGCCTTGCCCACCGCCGCTATCCCTTCGGGCGCAGCGGCAAAGCCCATATGGGTGCAGTCCACCTCGATTGCTTTGTCACGTTCGCCGGCGCGACCGCGCGCGCATTCGGGCAGGATGACGCCGTCCCGCTTCGACCACAAAGCGACTGTCGGCACCGGCGGCTTTTCCTCACGGGTGCAGGGGAAGGGCGGGCGATCGACCGGGAAGCCGGAGACCAATTGATAGAGCCGCCAGGCATGATTGGCGCGCGGATCGCCGGAAAAGGGCGTCCCCATCGTTACGACGCCACCCACCTTGTGAGGCGCGAACTTCGCATATTCGCGCGCATAAAGACCGCCCAGGCTCCAGCCGACAAGAGTAACCGGCGCGTCGCTCTCCTCGCGGATCGCTTCGACCCGGCTGTCGATCCGGTCCAGGCTGTCGGGCCGAGGCCCGAAATTGCGGCCCATCCCCCAGTCATGAGCGCGATAGCCGCCCAGGGTCAGGATATGCCGCAGCCAGCCCATCCGCCGCTCGGACGCCATCAGGCCGGGGATCAGCAGCACATGCCGTCCATCGCCGCACATCCGCTCGGCAAGGCCAGCCGCCTCCGCCTTGGTCCGGGCAAGATCGAAAGGCACCGCCAGGTTGCCCAGAAGCTGCTGCAAGGACGGCAGCTGCGTCGCGCGGGGGCCGGGCGCGAGCCGTCCCTCCCAGAAATGGGTGATGGCTTGGGCATAGGGTTGAACGGCAGGCGGCACGACGATGGATATCCTTGGCCCGGTCGGGCAAAGATGACATTGTCGTGACAAACGCGGCGAACGTCCATCGGTTTCACCGCCTGCTATGAACGGTTCGTCGTTTGTGACAGCTCAGGGCGCGAGCGGAGAGGTCTGCGTCACCGCCGCGCCGGTCGTCCCGCGCAACTGCCGCGGTTCCAGGATCGCCGCCGTCTCAATGAGGTCGAGCGCCCGCCGTGCCTCGATGTAGCGCCGCGCCGCCTGCACCCAGCGATCGGCCGCCGCCTTGCCCGGCATCCGCTCCACCTCGGCCAGCGCCGCGCCGACGCGCCCGCTGTCAATGTATCGCAGCGCCCGATCCAGCGCCGCCTCCGGCTGGGGCGAGGGCGTGCTCGCCTTGCGGATCGAAACCAGTTCGCGCGCTTCATGTTCCAGCGCCGTCCACCAATTGGCGCCGGGCGGCGTCCGCGTCACCTGATCGGCGACCTGGTTCAGGCTCGCGCGCAGGTCCATGAGCGTGATCGGCTCGCGCGCCGCGTTGATGATCGCCGCCACCGCGCGCGGCTGCGCCTGGCCGAAGCGCAGCCGCAACTGCCCCTCGATATAGCCGAGCGGCGCGCCGCTATCGAGCGCCCGGCGCGCGGCGAAGGCGACCAGCAGCCCTTCGGCGCGCGCGGCATTGCCCGACG
>NZ_JAVHPD010000011.1:54851-101644 GCF_036170395.1 Sphingobium sp. | reverse complement strand
ATGCCGACATAGTCCCACATGAAGCGGCGGATTTCCTTCCAGTTATGCTGGACGATGACTTCCTCGTCGCTGTTGGTGACGCGGCTTTCGTCCCAGGGGCGGATGGGCGGGGGCGGGGGCAGGCTGTCCCAATTAGCGCGGATGTGACGGGCCGCCGCCTCGCCGAACACGAAACATTCGAGCAGCGAGTTGGAGGCGAGGCGGTTGGCGCCGTGCAGGCCGCTCTCGCTTACTTCGCCGGCGGCATAGAGGCCGGGCAGGTCGGTGCGGCCGTCCAGATCGATGATGACGCCGCCGCAGGTATAATGTTGCGCGGGCACGACCGGAATCGGCTCCTTCGTGATGTCGATGTCGAGATCGAGCAGGCGCGCGTAGATGGTCGGGAAGTGATGCTTCACGAATTCGGGGTCTTTGTGACTGATGTCCAGATGAACATAATCGAGCCCCAAGCGCTTGATCTCATGGTCGATGGCGCGGGCGACGATATCACGCGGGGCCAGTTCCGCGCGCGGGTCGAAGCGGGGCATGAAGCGCTCGCCGGTGCCGGGGATCTTCAGATGCCCGCCTTCGCCGCGGACGGCTTCGGTGATGAGGAAATTCTTGACTTCGAGGTTGTAGAGACAGGTCGGGTGGAACTGGTTCATCTCCATGTTGGAGACGCGGCAGCCCGCGCGCCAGGCCATGGCGATGCCGTCCCCGGTCGCGCCGCGCGGTGCGGTCGAGAAAAGATAGGTGCGCCCCGCGCCGCCGGTGCAGAGGATCGTGGCTTTCCCGAGCAGCGTATCGACGCGCTTCGTTTTCTTGTTGAAGGCATAGACGCCCCAGACATGGCCGTCGCCCGAATAGCGCTCGCCATGGCGGGAGGTGACGAGGTCGATCGCGACCATATCCTCCATCAGCGTGATGTTGGGGTTGGCGCGCGCGGCTTTCAGCAGCGCAACCTGCACCGCATGGCCGGTGGCGTCGTCGACATGGATGATCCGGCGGTGGCTGTGGCCGCCCTCGCGGGTCAGGTGCCAGCGCTCGCCGAACTCCTCGCCGCCGTTGAAGGGGACGCCCAATGCGGCGAGCCGCTCGATCGCGGCGGGCGCTTCGGAGACGACGAACTCGACGGTCGCGCGATCATTGAGGCCGGCGCCCGCGACCATCGTGTCATGGACATGCGCCTCGAAACTGTCGCCGGCGTCGAGCACGGCGGCGATCCCGCCCTGCGCCCAGTTGGTCGAGCCGCCATCGAGCGCGCCCTTGGCGAGCACCAGAACCTTGCGATCCTGTGCCAGATTGATCGCGGCAGTAAGCCCGGCCGCGCCGGAGCCGATGATGATGACGTCGTGGAGGGTGGTCATTCTTATCTTATTTTCTTTACTCCCCTCCCGCAGGCGGGAGGGGCTGGGGGTGGGTCTGCGCAAGCATCGCTCGAATGTGCGAGACGACGCCTTCAAGATTCGTCATCACATCGTCATTGCCGATGCGCAAGATTTGGAAACCTAGCGAGCGGCAATAGGCGTCACGTCGAGCGTCGTGATCGATGCTCAGATCGTGGCTGGCACCATCAAGTTCGATGATCAGCTTGAGTTCGCGACAGAGAAAATCGGCGAAATAAGGTCCGACAGGCATTTGTCGGCTGAATTTATAGTCCAGCTTGCGGCTGCGCAGGCATTGCCAGAGGAGTTGCTCAGCAGCGGTCGCATCGTTCCGCAAGCTCTTTGCCCGAGACGTATTGCGTTGCTTGAAGGGGCGTGCTTGCCCACCCCCTAGCCCCCTCCCGCCTGCGGGAGGGGGAACTGTGTTGCTTTCATCCCTCACGCATCCGCCGTCAAATTCAGGAACACATCCTCCAGGTCAGGGTCGCGGGTCGATACATCGACGATCGCCAAGCCGCTCGCCTGCACCGCGCTCAGCACCTGTCCCGCGTTGGCGCGGTCCTTGCTGTAGGTGATGGTGAGGGTGCGGTCGTTCGACAGCTCGACCTTCTCGAAGCAGGGCGCGTCAGGCGCCGCCGTGAGATCGCGGTCCACCGTCACCACCACGACCTTTTCCTGCGCCATGGCGATGAGTTCGCGGGTCGGCTTGTCGGTGATGACGCGGCCATGGTTGATGATGCCGATGCGATCGCAGAGCTGCTCGGCTTCTTCGAGATAATGGGTCGTCAGCACGATCGTCACGCCCATGGCGTTCAATTCGCGGACATAGGCCCAGAGTTGCTGGCGCAGTTGCACGTCGACGCCCGCGGTGGGTTCGTCCAGCACCAGGATGGGCGGCGAGTGGACCATAGCCTTGGCCACCAGCAGCCGGCGCTTCATGCCGCCCGAGAGGGTTCGGGCATAGGCATTGGCCTTGTCCTCCAGATGCACCGCGCGCAGCAGCTCCATCGATCGGCGGCGCTCCTTGGGCACGCCATAATAGCCGGCCTGGTTCTCCAGCGTCTCGAACGGGGTGAAGAAGGGATCGAAGACGATTTCCTGCGGGACGATGCCGATGCTGTTTTTGGCATTGCGCGGATGCGCGTCGATGTCGAAGCCCCAGATGCTGACATCGCCCGCAGTCTTATTGACCATGCCGGCGAGGATGTTGATCGTGGTCGATTTGCCCGCGCCGTTCGGCCCCAGCAGCCCGTAGATTTGGCCGCGCGGGATGGAAAGGTTGATCCCGTCGAGCGCGCGCTTGCCGCCTTTATAGACTTTGGTGAGGTCGCGGATTTCGATGGCGGCTTGAGGGGTTGCGGATGGGCTATCAGTCATGGCTGATATCTATGGGGATCGGGGCGCGGGATGGGAAGGGGCATCGTCGACCTGCCGGAACCGGACGACGCGACAGCCGAAGTTCACACCGTCGTTGGGCTTCGGGCGCACGAAGCGCTCGGGAAGCGATCGCGACGCCACCGCGAGGCGACAGTGGCGCGCCACATGCGTTCCGGCAATGCGCCATGTATGCGACATCGGCGCGCCGCGCAGGCGACGGGGTCGCGACAGGATCGCGCCGGCGAGGCGACACCTTCATGGCGCCACGCGGGGCGCGGGGCGGCGGGAAGGATCGGGGGCGAAGGGATCGGCCAGGCGCGCGGCGTGAAGCGCCAGCGCGTTAGCCCAGGCCCGGTCGAAGGCCGTGCCCGCGAGCCGCTGACGCAGGCGATACGCGCTGGACCGCGACATGCCTACCAACCTTGCCGCGCGGGCGACGCTACCGGTGTCGAGCAGCGCGGCGAGAAAGGCGCGCTGCCTGTGCGGCGTCCAGTAGGCGCGGATGGGAGTGACGGACGCCGCGGGTGCGGCGGGGGGATTGGGGTAGGGGTGCTGTGCCATCCGATAGGGTGGATCAGAAAAGGCGCGTGTAGGAAAGGGCGAGGTTGGGGTTTTGCCGCTTTATCTCGTCTCGGGGCAGCTTTTCGGCGAATTGGAAAGAAGACGCTCGCCCAACCCTCTCCCGCGAAAAGCGGGAGAGGGCTATGGGCTAAAACTGCTCGGCAATATCCATCAGCCCCAGCAGTTTCTTCGGTGCGATCTGGCGCCAGCTTGCGCGCAGTCGCTCCGCGATGTGCTCCCAGTCGGTGTCGCCCAGGTCGAGGCGGATGCCGACCCAGTCGTTGCCGAAATAGGCGGGGCGGTAATAGCGGTCGGGGTCGGCTTCGATCAGCGTCGCCTGTTCCTCCGGCGCGGTGGTCTTGACGAGGACGGCGGTGATGCCGTCGCCATGATGGTCGCGGGTGAACCAGCCAAACTTCTTGCCCTTGACCACGCCGAAGCAGGGCATGCCGTGCGAGAGCGTCTCTTCCGCCTGGGGCAGGGCGAGCGCGATTTCGCGAACCTTGTTCAGCAGCCAGTCGGGCTGGCGCTCGCGCGTGACGAAGTCGGCGAGGGTGCGGGCGTAGAGCTGATGCTCGGCGATGAGGATGCGGGCGGCGAGGGTGTCGGCGGTGTCGCCCGGCAGGATCGCGACCGGGGTCTGGCCCAGCACCGGGCCGTCGTCCAGCTCCGCCGTCACGATATGGACCGAGCAGCCGGCCTGGGCATCGCCTGCGTCGAGCGCGCGCTGGTGGGTGTCGAGGCCCTTATACTTGGGGAGCAGGCTGGGGTGGATGTTGAGCATCCGGTTCTCCCACCCCGCGACGAATTCGGGCGAGAGGAGGCGCATATAGCCCGCGAGCGCGACATAATGCGCCCCGGCGGCGCGCAGCTCGCCGTCGATGATGCGGTCGAACTCGGCGCGTTTCAGCCCCTTGTGGCTGTAGGCGAAGGTGGGGATGCCTTCTGCGGCGGCGAGGGCCAGGCCGGGGGCTTGCGGATCGTTGGCAGCGACCAGCACGATCTCGAACGGGCAATCGTCAGCCTTCGCGGCGTAGAGCAGGGCCGCCATGTTGGACCCGCGGCCGGAAATCAGGACGGCGACTTTTGCCTTTTGCATCAAAACCTCCGTTCGGTTCGAGTATCCTGAGCTTGTCGAAGGGCGAGAACCCTGCACGCCGTTCTCGACAAGCTCGAACCGAACGGGGGTGGTGTAAGCTTTAGCCCAGATGCGTCGCCGACCAGTCGGCCTTCGCGCTCCACGTCTCGATGCTGCCCTTCACCGTGCAGCCCTTCTCGCCTTCCTCCACCGCGCCGATGGTGAAGACGGTTTCGCCCGCATCCTCCAGCGCGTGGATGACGGCGGCGACATGAGCTTCGTCGACGGCGAGCACCATGCCGACGCCGCAGTTGAAGGTGCGCGCCATTTCTTCGGGCTCGATATGACCCTGCGCCTGGAGGAAGGCCATGAGGCGCGGCTGGGGCCAGGCGTCGGCGTTGACCACGGCATGGCTGCCTTCGGGCAGCACGCGCGGAATGTTTTCGAGCACGCCGCCGCCGGTGATGTGGGCGAGCGCGTTGACCATGCCAGCGCGCACCAGCGGCAGCAGGCTCTTCACATAGATGCGCGTGGGGGCCATCAGCGCGTCGATCAGCAGCACATCCTGATCGAAGATCGCCGGGCGATCGAGCTTCCAGCCCTTGTCGGCGGCGAGGCGGCGGACCAGCGAATAGCCGTTGGAATGGACGCCCGAAGAGGCTAGGCCGAGCAATATGTCGCCCGGCTTCACGCGGTTGCCGGTCAGCGCCTTCGCGCGCTCCACCGCACCGACGCAGAAGCCGGCGAGATCATAGTCGCCATCGGCATACATGCCCGGCATTTCGGCGGTCTCGCCGCCGATCAGCGCGCAGCCGGCGATCCGGCAGCCTTCGGCGATGCCGGCGATGACCCGCTCGGCGACGCCGCTTTCCAGCCGGCCGGTGGCGTAATAATCGAGGAAGAAGAGCGGTTCGGCCCCCTGCACGATCAGGTCGTTGGCGCACATGGCGACGAGGTCGATGCCGACGCCGTCATGCCGGTCATGGTCGATGGCGAGCTTCAGCTTCGTGCCGACGCCGTCATTGGCGGCGACCAGCAGCGGATCGTCATAGCCGGCGGCCTTCAAGTCGAAGAAGCCGCCGAAGCCGCCCAGATCGGCCTCCGCGCCGGGGCGGCGGGTGGCCTTCGCCAGCGGGGCGATCGCGCGGACGAGGGCGTTGCCGGCGGCGATGTTCACGCCGGCCTTGGCGTAGCTGTAGGATTCGGTGTCGCTCATGGGGCAAGCGCTCTAGGGTAATGTGCCCGAAAGGGGAAGGGCGGGGGGCTTAAGACTCTTCGTTCCCCGGCGCAGGCCGGGGTCCAGTTCCACGGTCCGAACTGGGCCCCGGCCTGCGCCGGGGAACGGTTGGGTAAAGCTGGGGCCAATCTCTCCTTCACGCTTGGCATCGCAGGCAATTGCCGCCAAAAGGGCGCGCGTGAGCCTTAGCCTGTCCCGATCCTGGTCCCTGTCCCCCGCCCTGCTGCGCCTGCTGTCCCGGCCGGTTCAGATCGTGCTCGCCATCGGCATCGGCCTGATCGCCGCGGCCCTGTTCGCGCAGATGGAGGGCGAGCGGGGCGTGCCGCCGATCGCCAGCGGCGGGGATTTCGAGGTGCGCGGGGTCAAGGTGGACGTGGTGGCGAAGGATGCCGACAGCGCCCGCTATGCCGGCTGGCGCATCGCGCAGCGGCAGGCATGGCGGATGCTCTGGACCCGCACCCATGGCGGGGCGGGCGCGCCGGGCCTGTCCGATTCGCAGCTGGAAGGCATGATTTCGGGCATTGAGATCGAGAGCGAGCAGATCGGCCCCAACCGCTATGTCGCGACCTTGGGCGTGATGTTCGACCGGGCGCGGACAGGCGCTCTGCTGGGTGTGAGCGGCAATGTGATGCGCTCACCGCCGCTGCTGGTCATCCCGGTGCTGTGGGACGGCGGCTCCGCCGTGTCCTATGAGCGGACCAATGAATGGCAGAAAGCCTGGGCGCGCTACCGCACCGGCGACAGCGCGATCGACTATGTCCGCGTCGCAGGCTCCATCGCCGACCCGATCCTGCTCAATGCCGGGCAGACCGGGCGGCGCGGGCGGTTGTGGTGGCGGGTGCTGCTCGACCAATATGGCGCCGCCGACGTGGTGATCCCGATCGCGCGGCTGGAGCGCGCCTTTCCCGGCGGGCCGGTGACCGGGCGCTTCACCGCGCGCTATGGCCCCGACAACAGCCTGATCGGCAGTTTCACGCTGCGCGCCTCCAACGACAGCGGCATTCCGCAGATGCTGGACGAGGGCGCGCGGCGGATCGACGAGCTTTATATCCGCGCGCTCAATGACGGGCGGCTGCGGCCCGACCCCTCGCTCATCATCGAAGAGCCGGTCGATCCCGATGCGCTGGAAATCGAGAATGCGACCGACGCGCCGATCGAGGCGATCGACGTGCCGGTGCTGCCGGCGGCGGGCACAGCGAGCTTCTCGATCCAGTTCGACACGCCCGATGTCGGATCGATCGGCGCGGCCGAATCGGCGGTGCGCGCGGTTCCGGGGGTGCGGTCGGCGGCGACCAGCAGCCTGGCGCTGGGCGGCACGTCGGTGATGCAGGTGAGCTTCGAGGGCACCGCCGACATGCTGCGCACCGCCTTGCAAGCGCGCGGCTACAGCGTGGCGGCGTCGGGCAACACGCTGCGCATCAGCCGCAGGCAGGCGGCCCCGGCGGCGCAATGAGCCAGATCAGCCTGCCCTTCGACTGGCAGGGCGATGCGGACGGCGATTTCCTGGTGAGCGACGCCAACCGCATTGCCGTCACCCATCTGGAGCGGTGGCGCGACTGGCCGCTGTCGGTGAGCGTGCTGACGGGACCGCCGCTGTCGGGTCGCACCACGCTGGCGCGCCATTTCGCGGCGATGAGCGGCGGCGCGGTGATCGATGACGCTGAAGGGAGCGACGAGCATCGGTTGTTCCATGCCTGGAATGCAGCGCAGACGGCGCGGCGGCCGCTGCTGCTGGTGGGGCAGACGCCGCCCATGACCTGGACCGTGGCCCTGCCGGACCTTAGATCGCGCCTCGCCGCCGCCCCCCATGTCGCCATTGCCGAGCCGGACGAGGCGCTCGCCCGCGCGCTGATCGCGCGGGGGTTCGATCGGGCGGGGGCCGGCTATGCGGCGGACGTGTCCGACTGGCTGCTGCGCCGGATCGAGCGCAGCTATGGGGCGATCGCCGCGGTCATCCGCCTGCTCGATCGCGCCGCTTTGTCATCCGGACGCAAGATTTCCATCGCAATGGCGAAAGAGGCTCTGCAAAGCGCCGGCTTTCTGCCTATAGTCCCGCCCGATCCTTCCACCGACCAGCGCGAGTAATCCGTGGCCGACGCCGATCCCATCGCCAGCCTCACCGTACCCGGCGACCGCTATTTCAACCGCGAGCTGTCCTGGCTGGCGTTCAACCAGCGAGTGCTGGAGGAGGCGATGAACCGCGCCCATCCGCTGCTCGAACGGGTGCGCTTCCTGTCGATTTCGGGCGCGAACCTGGACGAATTCTTCTCCGTCCGGGTCGCGGGCCTCAAGGGGCAGCAGTTACAGGATGTCGATCTGCGCTCGGCTGACGGCCTCACCCCGGCGCAGCAATTGGGTGCGATCACCGAGGCGACCGCCACGCTGATGCGCGCGCAGCAGCAGGTGTGGGGCGCGCTGCACGGCGAACTGACGCAGGTGGGCATCGAGGTGATCGGGCCATCGGCGGAGATCGATATCGGCTGTGCGCAATGGCTGCGCGAGCATTTTCTGACGCAGATTTTTCCGATCCTCACCCCCCAGGCGCTCGACCCGGCGCATCCCTTTCCCTTCATCCCCAATCAGGGGCTATCGATCGTCTTCGATCTGGAACGTCTGTCCGATCAGCAGCCGATCCGCGAGCTGGTGATGATCCCGCCTTCGCTCGCCCGCTTCGTGCGGGTGCCGGGGGAGCCAGCGCGCTATATGGCGCTCGAAGCGGTGATCCGGCGCTTTTCCGCCGACCTCTTCCCCGGATATAAGGTGCGCAACAGCGGCGTGTTCCGCATCATCCGCGACAGCGATATCGAGATCGAGGAAGAAGCCGAGGATCTGGTTCGCCATTTCCGCAGCGCGATCAAACGGCGGCGGCGCGGCCGGGTGATCCGCATGGAGATTGAGGAGCGCATCCCCGAGCCGGTCGAGGAGATGTTGCAGGACATGCTCCAGGGGCATGACGCGATCATCGAGGAAGTGGAGGGCTTCGTCGGCATCGGCGACCTCAGCGGCATTGTCGACGAGGATCGGCCGGACCTGAAGTTCGAGCCTTACGCCCCGCGCTTCCCCGAGCGCATCCGCGAATATGGCGGCGACTGTTTCGCCGCGATCCGGGCTAAGGACATCGTCGTCCACCACCCCTATGAGGCGTTCGACGTCGTCATATCCTTCCTGAAGCAGGCGGCGTCCGACCCCGATGTGGTGGCGATCAAGCAGACGCTCTATCGCGCCGGCAAGCAGTCCGCGATCATCCGCGCGCTGATCGACGCGGCGGAGGCGGGCAAATCCGTGACTGCCGTGGTCGAATTGAAGGCGCGGTTCGACGAGGAGCAGAACCTCCTGTGGGCCGATGCGCTGGAGCGGGCGGGTGTGCAGGTCGTCTATGGCTTCATCGACTGGAAGACCCATGCCAAGGTGTCGATGGTGGTGCGGCGCGAGGGCGAGCAGTTCCGCAGCTACTGCCATTTCGGCACGGGCAACTATCATCCGGTGACGGCGCGCATCTACACGGACCTCAGCTTCTTCACCGCCGATCCCGCCTATAGCCGCGATGCCGCCGCGCTGTTCAACTATATCACCGGCTATGTCGAGCCCAAGCGCCTCGAAAAGCTGGTGATGAGCCCGCGCGACCTGCGCGATCGGCTGTGCCAGTGTATCGAGGCCGAGATCGACCATGCCCGCGCCGGGCGGCCCGGCACCATATGGGCGAAGATGAACAGCCTGGTCGATCCGGCGATGATCGAGAAACTCTACGCGGCAAGCAATGCCGGGGTGCAGATCGACCTCATCGTGCGGGGCATATGCTGCCTGCGGCCGGGCGTGCCGGGCATGTCGGAAAATATTCGGGTGAAATCGATCGTCGGCCGCTTCCTGGAGCATAGCCGGATCGCCGTGTTCGGCAACGGCAAGGCGCTGCCCAATAACGGCGCGAAGGTCTATATCAGCTCGGCCGACTGGATGCCGCGCAATTTCGACCGGCGGGTGGAGTTCATGGCGCCGATCGAGAATCCGACCGTCCACGACCAGATATTGGACCAGGTGATGGTCGCGAACCTGATCGACACCGAGCAGAGCTGGACGCTGGACGGCGACGGCCATTATAGCCGGCTGGAGGCGGGCGAGAAGCCGTTCAACCTGCACCGCTATTTCATGACCAACCCGTCGCTGTCCGGGCGCGGCGCGGCCTATGACGATGGCGCGGTGCCGACGCTGCGCCTGCGCGGCCGGGCGTGATCGCGCGATGAATTCGATGCTGAGCCGGGTGCGCGCCGCCGCCGAGCAGATGGTGACATCGCCCGAGCCCGCCCATGCGCGCACCGCGATCATCGATATCGGCTCCAACAGCGTGCGGCTGGTCGTCTATGACGGGCCGCGCCGCATCCCCTTCATCCTGTTCAACGAAAAGGTGATGGCGGGTCTGGGCGCGTCGCTGGCGCGGACCGGCGCGATTGAGGCGGAGGCGATGGAGCGCGGCCTGCGCGCGATCGGCCGCTTCGCCCATCTGTGCCGGTCGATGAAGGTCGCCGACATACGCTGCGTCGCGACGGCGGCGGTGCGCGATGCGACCAACGGCGCGGACTTCATCGCCCGCGCCGAGGATATGGGCCTCTGCGTCGAGCTGCTGTCAGGCGGGCAGGAGGCGATCGGCGCGGCGATGGGCGTGCTGTCGGGCATACCCGACGCGGACGGCATCGTCGGCGATCTCGGCGGCGGCAGCCTGGAGCTGGCGCGGGTGCGGGGCGGCGCGGTCGAGCAGACGATATCGTTGCCGCTCGGCGTGCTGCGCCTGCCGCAGATCCGGGCGAAGGGGCCGCGCGCGCTGGAGCGGCTGGTCGCCAGCATGCTGGAGAAGGCCGGATGGCGGCCCGAACCGGGCCTGCCGTTCTACATGGTCGGCGGATCGTGGCGCGCGCTGGCGCGGTTCGACATGCAGCTGACCCACTTCCCGCTGCCGGTCGTGCATCAATATGAAATGACCGCCGCGCGCGCCGAGCAGCTGACGCGGATCGTGAGCCATGTCGACCGCGCGCGATTGAAGCAGATCCCGGCCATGACCGGATCGCGCGTGCCCACGCTGCCCGATGCGGCGGCTCTGCTGTCGGTGGTGGTGCGGCAGTTGAAGTCGAGTTGCCTCGTCGTGTCGGCCTATGGCCTGCGCGAAGGATTGCTGTTCGAGGCGCTGCCGCCCGAAATCCGCGCGCATGATCCGCTGCTGGTCGCGGCCGAAGCGGAAGGGGAAGCGCAGGCGCGCTTTCGCGGCCATGGCGACCGGATCGACCGCTGGATCGATCCGCTCTTCCCGGACGATGATCGGGCTATGCGGCGGATACGGCGGGCGGCCTGCCTGCTCGCTGACGTGAGCTGGCGCGCCAACCCTGATTTTCGCGCAGAGCGCGGGGTCGAGATCGCGCTGCACAGCAATTGGGTGGGCATTACCGTGGTCGAGCGGGCCATGCTGGGACAGGCGCTGCACAGCCATTTCGGCGGGGGGATGAGCGTGCCGCCGGGGCTGGACCGCATCGCGCCGGCCGATGCGTTGGGTCGCGCCGCGCTCTGGGGGCTTGCCATCCGGCTGGCGCAGCGCCTGTCGGGCGGGGTGGAAGCGCCGCTGGCCGTATCGCGGCTGGCGCGGACGGACGCGGGCATTACGCTGCACATGCGCGCCGAGGATGCCGAGCTTTATGGCGAGGCTGTCGAGCGGCGGCTACGGAACCTGGCCCAGGCGATGGACCTGTCCTATGCGATGGTGACGGGGTAGGCTGGCAGTAGAGACTTTTGTTCCCCGGCGCAGGCCGGGGTCCAGGGTTCGAGGCGCTGCGCATGGGACTCTGGACCCCGGCGCGCGCCGGGGAACATCGTAAGTTGGATTATCCGTGCGCTTACTCGCTCGCGTTGCCCGCAGCGTTCGCCGCCGGCGCTTCGGCCGCATTGGCGGCGTTGCCCGCTTCCGCCGCATTCGCGCCCTCGGCGGCGGCGGGGGCCGCGTCGGCGGCGGGGAGGGGCAGGTTCGACCCCTGGGTGTTGAGCCAGGCGATGAGATTGGCGCGATCGGCAGGATTGCCCAGGCCCGCGAAGGTCATCTTGGTGCCCGGCGCGAACTCGCGCGGGCTCTTCAGCCACGCATCGAGATTGTCGAAGCTCCACTGGCCGCCCTTGCTCTTGAGCGCGTCGGAGAAAGCGAAGCCGCCCTTGCCCTGAGCGATGGCCTCGCCCACCGTGCCCCAGAGATTGGGGCCGATGCCGTTCGCGCCGCCCTGGTTGACGGTGTGGCAGGCGGCGCATTTCGCGAACACCTTTTCGCCCGCTGCGACATCGGCGCTGGCGAGCAGGGTGTTGAGGCCGGGGCCGCTGTCGCCGCCTTCGCCTTCGGCTTCCACGCCCTCGATGGCGTAGCCCATCTTCTCGGGCCGTTCGTCATGGAAATATTTGGAACTGACGATCGCGCCGCCCAGGGCGATGATGCCTGCAAACAAAGCCCAGCCCGCAACGGTATTGAAACGATCGCCCATCTCGCTCGATTTCCCTCAGCTTTTTCTTCTGGCGGCTGGCAGATGCGCCCCCTGTTGTGCGCTGCCATAATGGCGGAGGCGCGATGGTGCAAGCCGGGTTGAGCCCTATTGCTTGCACTCGCATCCACTTAATCCTAAGCGCACGCGCGCTTATGGAAAACTATCCCGCTCCCGCCCGCGCCATCGTCGCCGAGCTTAGCCAGAAGGCCGCCGCCGACCCGACACGCGCTGTCGCCTATCAGGGCGCGCCGGGCGCGAATTCGCATCTGGCGGCGCTCGGCTATGCGCCCGATTGCGTGCCGCTGCCCTGCTTCGCGTTCGAGGATGCGATCGACGCGGTGCGCAACGGATTGGCGGCGCGCGCGATCATCCCAATCGAAAACAGCCTGCACGGGCGCGTGGCCGACATGCATTTCCTGCTACCCGAATCGGGATTGGCGATCGTGGACGAATATTTCCTGCGTATCCGCCACTGCCTGATGGCGGTGGACAGCGTGGCGGTGAAGAGCGCGATCAGCCATCCGCAGGCGCTGGGCCAGTGCCGGCATTATCTGCGCGAGCGCGGCATCCAGCCCGTCGCCTATGCCGATACCGCCGGCGCGGCGGCGCTGGTGGCGGAGACGCGCAACCCCGGCGAAGGGGCGATCGCGCCCTATCTGGCGGCGGAGATTTACGGGCTGCGCCTGATCGCCGAGAATATCGAGGATAGCGACGACAATATGACCCGCTTCCTGGTGCTGGCGCGCGAGCCGAAGATGCCGCTCGTCGGGGTCGGCCCGGTCATGACGACCTTCCTGTTCGAGGTGAAGAACATCCCCGCCGCCCTCTACAAGGCGATGGGCGGCTTTGCGACCAATGGCGTCAACATGACCAAGCTGGAAAGCTACCAGCGCGGGGCGAGCTTCGCCGCGACCGAATTCTACTGCGATATTGAAGGGATGCCGGGCGACCCGGCGGTCGATCGGGCGCTCGCGGAGCTGGAATTCCACACCAAATGGGTGCGCCAACTGGGCAGCTATCGGCAGGCGCGGCCGCGCACCTGAGCGTGCGCGCGCAACCAAGACGGCTCATCCGCGTATATCCCGCCAGGGTCCATGCTGGACCTTCATGGGACATGGGAGCAAGACATGGCGCGTTCGGCCGAGAAACGGGGCAAGGAAGAAACCGCTGCGGCGGCGAAGAAGGTCAAGGCGACGGGCAAGCCCGCCGGCGGCGCGCGCGGCGGCATCACCGCGCCGGTGACGCCCTCGCCCGAACTCGCCGAGATCGTGGGCGAGAAGGATCTGCCCCGCAGCGAAGTCGTCAGCAAGGTGTGGGACTATATCAAGAAGCACGACCTTCAGGACGCTAAGGACCGGCGGCAGATCAACGCCGACGAGAAACTGGGCAAGATTTTCGGCAAGAAGTCGGTCAGCATGTTCGAGATGAACAAGCATCTCAGCCAGCATCTGACCGCGCCGAAGAAGGATTGAGCGGGACGAACTCCTGACCGCAGCGCCTCGAACCTGGACCCCGGCCTGCGCCGGGGAACACGGGGGTGAGCGTGGCGCGATAAGGCTTCAACTGACCTTCGCCGTTCGTTCTCCGGCGCAAGCCGGAGGCCAGAGTCCCACCCACAGCGCCTCGAACCCTGGGCCCCGGCCTGCGCCGGGGAACAGCTTTCTCATTCGCGGAAGGCGGTTTCCTTCAGGCGGGTGAGCGGCGTCAGGATGTAGGCGAGGACGGTGCGCTTGTCGCCGAGGAGGTTCGCTTCCGCGCCCATGCCGGGGCCGATCAGCAGGCGGCGGCCATTTTTGTCGGTGATGCCGTCGGCGGTGGTGCGGACGCGGACGAGATAGTGGCTCTCGCCGGTGCGCTCGTTGACAACGGCGTCGGGCGAGATCGCGATCACGCGGCCCTCCATCGATCCATAGACGGCGCTGTCATAGGCGGTGATGTTGACCTTCGCCTTCTGGTCGAGCTTGACCGAGGCGATGTCCTTGGCGGCGACCATGACCTCTACCAGCAGATTGTCGCGGCCCGGCACCATTTCGAGCAGCGGATCGCCGGGGCGGACAGTGCCGCCGACAGTGGTCGCGAATACGCGGTTGATCCGGCCGTCGACCGGCGCGCGGACGATGGTGCGGTCGAGCTTATACTCGTAAGCCGGCAGGGTCGCTTGGCGCACGCCGGCTTCGGCGCGCGCGGCGGTAAGTTCGTCGGCGGCGCGGGTCAGCCAGTCGCGCCGCTGCTGCGCGGCGGACGCCTGCGCTTCGGCCAGCGCCGACTGGGCGCGGCCGAGCGCGGCGGCAGCAGCGGCGGCTTCGCTGGAGGAGACGCTATAGGCGTTTTCGGCCTGGAGCAGCGAGCGGCGCGGCTCTATTCCTTCGCGCACCAGCGGACGGATGAGGGTGAGGTCGGCCTGTGCGGTGTCCCGGGCGGAGATGCGCGCGGCTTCGGCGGCGCGCGCCTCGGCGATGGCGCGCTGGCTTTGCGCGATGCGCGCTGCGCCGACTGAATTGATGCTTGCGATTTCGGACATGCGCGAGGCGTAGAGCGCGCGCTCGACCGCGATCTGGCCGGCCATGGCGGGGTTGCGGGGGGCGGGGAAGCGCGGCGCGTGACCGGCGATCTCGGCCTCCAGCCGCGCGATCTTGAGCGCGAGCGCGTCGGTGCTCGCCTGGTTGGAGGAGAGTTCGGCGGTGGGCTGGGTGGGGTTCAAGCGGACGAGCGGCGCGCCGGCTTTCACCTCCTGCCCCGTGCGGACAAGGATCGATTCGACGATGCCGCCTTCGAGGTTGGAGATGATCTGGAGCTGCGAACTTGGGATCACCTTGCCCGTCGCGCGGACGGTACGGTCGATTTCGGTCAGCCCGGCCCAGAGGAGAAAGATGATGACGAAGGCGAGGATCGCCCAGAGGAAGATGTTGGCCGGGACAGCGGGCTTGATCTCCGCCGTGGGCTGATGAAGGTCCATGGTGTCGCTCATGCGGCCTTGCCTCGCGTCAGGCGCTGGAGAATGGCGTCGCGCGGCCCGTCGGCGGCCACCTTGCCCGCTTCCAGCAGGATGATCCGGTCCACCAGCCGCAGCAGCGAGGTGCGGTGGGTGATGAGGAGGAAGGTGCGGCCCTGAATCTCGTCCTGCAACCGGGCGATCAGCTCGTTTTCGGTCTGCGCATCCATGGCGCTGCTGGGTTCGTCGAAGATCAGGATCGGCGGCCGCCCAGCGAGCGCGCGGGCGATCGAGATGGACTGGCGCTGGCCGCCCGACAGGCCATCGCCGCGGTCGGCGAGGCGCAGGTCATAGCCATTGGCGATCTGCCCCATGAAACGGTGCGTCCCGCTGATCTCGGCGACGCGGATCATCTCGTCCTGGTCGACATGGCCGCGCTCCAGGCTGATATTCTCGCGCACGGAGCCTTGCAGCAACACATTGTCCTGCATCGCCGCGCCGATATGGCGGCGCAGTTCGATGGGGTCATATTGGCGCACGTCCGTGCCGTCGATCAGGACGACGCCTTCCTGCGGCTCATAGAGGCCGAGGATCATGCGGGCGAGGGTGGACTTGCCCGATCCCACGCGGCCAAGGAAGCCGACCCGTTCGCCCGGCGCGATTCCCATGTTGACGCCGTCCAGCGCTTTTTCGGGCGCGCCGGGGTAACGGAAGGCGACGTTGCGCAGTTCGATCCGGCCCTGAAGATTGGCGGGGATGATGCCTTCGCCCTGCGGGCCTTCGCTCGGCGTTTCCATCAGCGCGTTGATCTGGCGGTAGGCGACGCGGGTGGCCGACAGGCGCGACAGCAGCGTCGCGATCTGCGCCAGCGGGGCGATGGCGCGGCCGCACAGGACCGAGCAGGCGAGCAGCGCACCGGTGGTGATCGTGTTGCTGCGGAGCAGGCCGACGCCGACGATGATGATGCCGCAGTAGGCGATAGTGCTGGCGCTGCTGGCGACAGTGACGGCAATCGAGGAGATAAGCCGCTGCCCCAGCGAACTGTGCGAATGTTTGTTGAGCGCCAGGCGCCAGCGGCGCCCCAACATCGGGCCGGCGCCGATCGCCTTCACCGTTTCCAGGCTGCCGATGGTTTCGACCAGCACCGATTGCTTGACGAGGCCATCGCCCAGGCTCTTGGCCGAAAGCCGGTCGAGCGCGGGGTTGGTGACAAGGCCCGCGCCGATGACCAGCGGGATCATCGCCAGCGGCAGCAGCACCAGAACGCCGCCCAGCAGCCAGATCACGGTCAGGGTGATGAGGATGAAGGGCACGTCGATGATCGCGGTGAGCGTCGCCGAGGCGAAGAAGTCGCGCAGCGTCTCCAACTCGCGCATCAGCCCGGTGAGTGTGCCGGTGGAGCCTTTGCGCATGTCGAGCCGCAGCGCCATCAGCTTGGCGAATAGCGTGTCGCCGACCTCATAGTCGATATTCGCGCCGGCGATATCGACGAAATAGACGCGCAGGAGCCGCAGCACGAAATCGAACACCACGACGATGGCGAGGCCGATGCTGAGGCCCAGCAGCGATTCCGAGGCGTCGTTGGGGATCACCCGGTCATAGACCGTCATGGTGAAGAGCGAGGAGACAAGGGCGAAGATGTTGATGAGCGCCGCCGCCGCCGCCACCTTGATATAGGTGCTGCGGTTGCGGAGCATCGGCTCGATCAGCCAGGGGGCAAAACGCGCCTTCGCGGTGGCGAGCAAGGGCTGATCGGTCACGGCTGTGCCATCCTCTCGGCAGGATCGACCCTGATCCCCAGATCGTCGAGCAGCAGGCCGCTCTTCGCCAGCAGGACGAAACGCGACACGTCCCGTTCGGCCAGCGTCTGGATGAAGGTCGTTATGGAATAGAAATAGCTGTCCTCGGCATAGAGGAGGTCGGTGATCGTGCCCTGCGAGGCTTCAAAGCGGGTGGCAATAACATCGCGGGCGGTGCGGTTGGCGATATAGCCAGATTCGGCGGCGGTAAGCTGCGCCTCCAGCCCCTTGGCATCGGCGAGCGACATTTGCGCGTCGCGCAGCGCCTCCAGCCGGACGCGCGCGGCATAGGCGTCGGCGGCGTCGGCGCGGGCGGTCGCCTGGTCGGCGCGCGCGTTGATCCCAGCGCCCAGTTGTGCGCGCACGATGACGCGGCCGCGAATGTCATAGTCGCCCGGATTTTCGAACACGCCATAGCGGCCGGCGTCCAGTCCGGCGGAGATGGTCGGCAGCCGTTCGGAGCGGGTGGCGCGCGCGTCCTGCCGCGCGGCGCGGGCTTCGGCCTCGGCGCGCAGCACCACCGGCGCGCGGGCGATGAGCGCATCGAGCGCCTCTGGCGTGTCGGCGGCGGTGCGGGGCAGCGGCGCGCGGGCGAGATCGGGCGGCGCGTCATGGCCGGTGAGCGCCCGATACTGCGCTTCGGAACTGGCGAGGTCGCGGCGGAAACTGGCGAGCCGGGTCTGGACATTGGCGATCGAGCTGTCGATCCGGGGCAACTCGCCGCGCGCGGAAAAGCCCTGGCCGATACGCTTTTCGACTGCCTGGCGCAGACGCGCCTGCCGACCGACATATTCCTCGGCCGCCTGCGTCATCAGTCGCTGGGCGAGGATCGAATACCAGGCGGTGACGGTGCGGATCGCGACATCCTGGCCATAGCCGAGCGTCGCATTTTCAGCGGCGGTCACGCGGGCGTTGCCGGCGTTGATGCGGCTCGACGTCGCGCCGAAATCGAGCAGCCGCTGGCGGATCGAGGCGGTCGCGTCGGTGCGGCCTTCCGGGCGCGACCGTTCGATGATGTTGCCCGGATCGTTGGAGAAGTTGCGCGCGAAGCTGCGGTTGGCGTCGACGGTGAGATCGACGGTCGGGAACAGGGCCGAGCGCGCTTGCACCCGCGCCGCCTCCGCCTCGCGCACGCCGGCGCGGGCTTCCTCCAGCAGCGGATTGTAGCGCACCGCCGATTCCACTTCGGCGCGAAAGCGGCTTTCGGTGGTCGTGGTGCGGGCGAGCGCCAGCAGCGGATCATCCTGCGCCGGGGCGGAGAAGGGGCGCGGATTGGGCGGGACGATCAGATGATCCTGCGCGCGCGCCGGCATGAGCCCAACCGCGCCCGTGCACAGCATCGCCAGCGCAGCGGCTCTGCGCCCCCCGGCACGTCCCGTGTTCATCGTCAAGCGCACAGCACCCCAACCGCGCCAAAGCCCCATGTCGCATGGATGATTCCGCTGGTAAGGCGCCAGTCATCGCTCCGACTCCGCGGCTAATGCACGAACATGATGGGCAGCGCAACTTGGCCAGCGACGAAAGGAGCGCGTCTGTCAGCAATTGTTACCAAATGGAAGCGCAGCCGGTTCGGCCGCGTTGTTGGCGATCATGGTTATTACTTCATTTTTATTACGGTCGCCGCTGCAATCTGGCAGCCCCTTGAAAAGCGGTTCGCGATCGGCATGATCCCGCCCATTGGGCCGTCCGGCCCCTGTCCCATCATGGCCGCCGACCACGCGGCTCTGGAGAGTTACCGTCATGACCACTCGCCCTTTGCGCATCCTGGCCCTTGCCGGCCTGCTCGCCACGTCCGCTCTGGCTCCTGCGGCGGCGCAAGCGCCGACGTTCGACATCGCGCGCATCGCCAACGACATCAAGATATTGGCGAGCGACGAATTTGAAGGACGCGGGCCAGCGACTCCGGCCGAAAAGAAGACGATCGACTATATTGCCGCGCAGATGAAGGCGGCGGGGCTGGAGCCGGCGGGCGGCAAAGGCGGCTGGTTCCAGGACGTGCCGCTCCGCAAGTCGGAGATCGTGGGCGCGCCGACGCTCTCGATGACGATCGGCGGCGCGGCGCAACCGCTGACCCAGGGCAGTGAAGTCGCGTTGCGCGCCGCCGAGACCGGACAGGCGTCGGTGAAATTCGCCGACCTGCCGCTGGTCTTCGTCGGCTATGGGGTCAAGGCGCCGGAGCGTGGCTGGGACGATTTCAAGGGCGTGGACCTCAAAGGCAAGATCATGGTCGTGCTGGTCAACGACCCCGATTTCGCGGGTGGCGAGGGCGATTTCGGCGGCAAGCTGATGACCTATTATGGCCGCTGGACCTATAAATATGAGGAGGCCGCGCGGCAGGGCGCGGCCGGCGTGCTGGTGGTGCATGAGACCGAGCCGGCCTCCTATGGCTGGGCGACGGTCAAGAACAGCAACACCAACACGATGTTCGACATCGTGCGCGCCGACCCGACCAAGGCGCATACGCCGATGGAGGGGTGGATCCAGAAGGACCTGGCGGCCAAGCTGCTGAGCGCGTCGGGCGTGGATTTCGACGCGGCGAAGGCGGCGGCGCGGAAGAAGGATTTCCGACCGATCCCGCTCAAGGCCACGATGAGCGCCGACTATGCGGTCAAGTCAGAGATCATCACCTCCTATAATGTCGCAGGGCTGGTGCGGGGCAGCACCTATCCCGACGAGACGGTCATCTATTCGGCGCATTGGGATCATCTCGGCGTCGGACTGCCCGATGCGAGCGGCGACAAGATCTACAATGGCGCGCTTGACAATGCGTCGGGCACGGCGGCGCTGCTGGAACTGGCGCGCGCCTATGCCAAAGGGCCAAAGCCTGAGCGCAGCGTGCTGTTCCTGGCGGTGACGGCGGAAGAGAAGGGGCTGCTTGGCTCCGAATATTATGCCGACAATCCGCTGCGGCCGCTGGCGACGACGGCGGGCGTCATCAACATGGACGGGCCGTTCGGGGTCGAGAAGACGACCAATTTCAGCATATCGGGCGCGGCGAAGCTTGACCTGCTGACGATCCTGACCGAGGAAGCGCAGAAGGTCGGTCGGCATTACACCCCGGACGCGCGGCCGGAGGCTGGCCTCTTCTACCGCTCCGACCATTTCCCGATGGCCAAGCGTGGCGTGCCCGCCATTTCCTTCAATCCGGGGCGCGAACTGGTGAACGGGGGCGAGGCGCGGGGCAAGGAACTGGCTGACGCCTATACCCGCGACCGCTATCACCAGCCGGCCGACGAATATGACGAGAGCTGGAACACGAGCAGCTGGGCAGGCGACATGGGGCTGCTCTACGCGACCGGGCGGCGGGTGGCAGACAGCCATGTCTGGCCCAACTGGTCTGCCGACAGCGAATTTCGCGCGGCCCGCGACGCGAGCGCGGCGCAACGGAAATAGGAGGCGGGGCGAAGGGCGGTGGCGGTCAGTGGCCCTGATGCGCCCCGCCCTTCGCGGCCGGCGCGCTGGCGGCTTCGGGCTTGCGGATCACCGCGTCGACCAGCAGCCGGTCGCCATTGCCCATCAGGAAGGTCAATTGCATCTTGCCCCGGCTGATCGCCGTGTCGTTGACGCCGAAGATCATGAGATGCTTGCCGCCGGGCGCGAAGGCGACTTCGCCCTTGGGCGGAACATCGACGCTCTCGATCGGCTGCATCGCCATGACGCCGTCCTTCATCACGCTTTCATGCATTTCGACCTTGAGCGCATAGTCGGTGATGACGCCCCTGATCTGCGTTCCCGCGTCGCCGCCATGCGCGACGAAATAGCCGGCGGACGGCGTATCCTTGTTGGGCGACAGCCGCACCCACGCCTGATCGACATAGCTGGGCGCGGGATCGCCGCAGGCCGCAAGGCCCAGCGGTGCCGCCAGGGCGATAAGGGCAAGGGCCGCGCGCATCCGTCACTCCATGACTGTCTCGTTTCCGGTCGTTGCACGACGCTAATGGCCCGCGCTTCTTGTGCCAAGCGAAACCACGCCTATATCGCCCTTGCTAACCGGCCTTGCCTTGGCGCTTTCGTGGGGTATGGGGCCTTCAACCGCTGAACATGATTTGGGGTTAAAAGAGGAAGAAATGGCAAAAGTTATCGGGATCGACCTTGGCACCACCAACAGCTGCGTCGCCGTGATGGACGGCGGCAAGCCCAAGGTCATCGAAAATGCGGAAGGGGCGCGGACCACCCCCTCGATCGTCGCCTTCGCCAAGGATGGCGAGCGTCTGATCGGTCAGCCGGCCAAGCGCCAGGCGGTCACCAACCCGGATAATACGATTTTCGCGGTCAAGCGCCTGATCGGCCGCCGCTTCGACGACCCCATGACCAAGAAGGACATGGAGCTGGTCCCCTATTCGATCGCGAAAGGGCCGAACGGCGACGCCTGGGTCAAGGCCGGCGGGCAGGACTATAGCCCGTCGCAGATCAGCGCCTTCATCCTCCAGAAGATGAAGGAAACCGCCGAGAGCTATCTGGGCGAAACGGTCACGCAGGCGGTCATCACCGTCCCTGCTTACTTCAACGACGCCCAGCGTCAGGCGACCAAAGACGCTGGCCAGATCGCGGGCCTTGAAGTGCTGCGCATCATCAACGAGCCGACCGCGGCCGCGCTCGCCTACGGGCTTGAGAAGCAGGACGGCAAGACGATCGCCGTCTACGACCTTGGCGGAGGCACCTTCGACATTTCGATCCTGGAGATCGGCGACGGCGTGTTCGAGGTGAAGTCGACCAACGGCGACACCTTCCTGGGCGGCGAGGATTTCGACGCCAAGCTGGTGGAATATCTGGCGGCCGACTTCCAGAAGGCCGAGGGCATCGACCTCACCAAGGACAAGCTGGCGCTCCAGCGGCTGAAGGAAGCCGCCGAAAAGGCGAAGATCGAGCTGTCCTCGGCGCAGACGACCGAGGTGAACCTGCCCTTCATCACCGCCGACCAGAATGGTCCCAAGCACCTCGTCAAGACGGTGACTCGCGCCGATCTGGAGCGCTTGGTCGCCGACCTCATCAAGCGCACGATGGAGCCCTGCAAGAAGGCGCTGGCTGACGCGGGCGTTACTGCGAGCGAGATCAGCGAAGTGGTGCTCGTGGGCGGCATGACCCGTATGCCCAAGGTGCGC
This sequence comes from Sphingobium sp., assembly GCF_036170395.1. Taxonomy (GTDB): domain Bacteria; phylum Pseudomonadota; class Alphaproteobacteria; order Sphingomonadales; family Sphingomonadaceae; genus Sphingobium. The sequence continues at coordinate 79,691 of NZ_JAVHPD010000011.1, read as the reverse complement.
GAAGCGGTGAAGGACTTCTTCGGCAAGGAGCCGCACACCGGCGTCAATCCCGACGAGGTCGTCGCCATGGGCGCGGCGATCCAGGCGGGTGTGCTTCAGGGCGACGTCAAGGACGTGCTGCTGCTCGACGTGACTCCGCTCTCGCTGGGCATCGAGACGCTGGGCGGCGTGTTCACCCGCATGATCGACCGCAACACCACGATCCCCGCCAAGAAGTCGCAGGTTTATTCGACCGCCGACGACAATCAGCAGGCGGTGACGATCCGCGTGTTCCAGGGCGAGCGCGAGATGGCGGCGGACAACAAGCTGCTCGGCCAGTTCGACCTGGTCGGCATCCCGCCCGCGCCGCGCGGCGTGCCGCAGATCGAGGTGACGTTCGACATCGACGCCAACGGCCTCGTCAACGTGTCCGCCAAGGACAAGGGCACCGGCAAGGAGCAGCAGATTCGTATCCAGGCTTCGGGTGGTCTTTCCGACGCCGACATCGAGCAGATGGTCAAGGACGCCGAGCGCTTCGCCGAAGAGGACAAGAAGCGGCGCGAGGCGGCGGAAGCCAAGAACAATGCCGAAAGCCTGGTCCATACAACCGAGGCGCAGCTGGCCGAGCATGGCGATAAGGTCGATGCGTCCCTAAAGGGCGAGATCGAGACCGCGATCGCCGCGACCAAGAGCGCGATCGAGAGCGGCGACGCCGAAGCGATGAAGACCAAGGCGCAGGAACTCGCCACGGTCGCCATGAAGCTCGGCCAGGCCATCTACGAGAAGGAACAGGCCGCCGCTGCCTCACCCGAGGCGGAAGCGCCCAAGGCCGATGACGGCGTGGTCGATGCCGAATTCTCGGAAGTGGACGAAAACAACAAGGCGTAAGCTATGTCCAACCTTCGTCATTCCAGCGAAGGCTGGAATCTCTCTTTCTTTGGTTTCGTGCCTCAAGAAAAGAGAGACCCCAGCCTTCGCTGGGGTGACGATATGGGCGGGCGGGGGTCCGAATGACGACCGAAGTCGATTACTACTCGCTGCTCGAAGTCGAGCGCACGGCGGACGGCGCGGCGATCAAGAGCGCCTATCGCAAGCTCGCGATGAAGTATCACCCGGATCGCACCGGGGGATGCGCCGACAGCGAGGCCAAGTTCAAGGCCGTGTCGGAGGCCTATGAGTGCCTGAAAGACCCCCAGAAGCGCGCGGCCTATGACCGCTATGGTCACGCCGCCTATACCAATGCCCAGAACGGCGGAGGCGGCGGCGGGTTCCGTGGGCAGCAGGGCGGCTTTTCCGACCTGGGCGACATTTTCGAGACGATTTTCGGCCAGTCGGGCTTTGGCGGCGGCGGACGGCAGCAGCAGCGCCGGGGCGCTGATCTGCGTTATGACATGGAAATCAGCCTCGACGACGCCTATCATGGCAAGAAGACCGAGATTCAGATTGAGGTGTCGGCGGCTTGTGATACCTGTGACGGATCGGGCGCGCAGCCGGGCACCGGGGTCAAGACCTGCGGCACCTGCCACGGCCATGGCCAAGTGCGCGCGCAGCAGGGCTTCTTCGTGGTCGAGCGCACCTGCCCGTCCTGCCATGGCGCGGGGCAGGTGATCGAGAGCCCGTGCCGCGCCTGCCGGGGCGAAGGTCGGGTGGACAAGCCCAAGACGCTGTCGGTCTCCATCCCCGCCGGCGTGGACGAAGGCACGCGCATCCGCCTGTCGGGCGAGGGCGAAGCGGGCGCGCGTGGCGCGCCGCCGGGCGATCTATACATTTTCCTCCACGTGAAGCGCCATTCGATCTTCGAGCGCGACGGCACGACCCTGTTCTGCCGCGCGCCGGTCAGCTTCACGACGGCGGCGCTGGGCGGCAGCATCGACGTGCCGGGGCTGGACGGCAGCCGACACGAGATCAAGATTCCCGCTGGCATCCAGTCGGGCAAGCAGATCCGCCAGCGCGGCGCGGGGATGCCTGTGCTGAACGGCCGCGGTCAGGGCGACCTCGTTATCCAGGTCGACGTCGAAACCCCCACGCGGCTGACGGCCAAGCAGAAGGAATTGCTGGAGGCGTTCCGCGAGACCGAGACGGGCGACGAATGCCCGGCCTCGACCGGCTTCTTCGGCAAGCTCAAGGAATTATGGGGGGATTGAGCCTCTACTTAGGATAAAACCGTTCGGGCTGAGCGAAGTCGAAGCCCTCTCACTGAGCGAAGCGAAGTGGCTTCGCTCCGCTCAGCCCCGCCCTTCGACTTCGCTCAGGGCGAACGGATGTTTATGGGGCCACCCGCTCCCGCCGCGCCCACCAATAAAAGGGCAGCCCCGCCGCCATCAGCAGCAGGCTCGACCCGCTCGCGACCACGCCCGCGCCCCATAAGGTCCAGAGCGCATAGGCGAGACCCAGCAGCGCGGCGGGCATGACCAGCCGGAAGCGCAGGCTGGCCAGCGCGCAGCCGACATAGAGCCAGAGCGTCGCCGATGTCGCCAGCAGCGCCATCGCGGTGAACAGCGCCACCAGCCCCTGTAGGCTGTTCGCCACCAGCAGCAGGCTCGCCAGCAGCGTGGACAGGATGAGGCCGCGCACCGGCGTTCCCTTCGCATCAGTCGCGGCCAGCCAGCGCGGCAGCTCGCCCGCGCGCGCCATCGCCAGCGGCACTTCGCCCTGAAGGAGCGTCCAGCCGTTGAGCGCGCCGAGGCAACTCACCATCACGAACAGCGCGATGAAGCGCGCCGGCCCCGGCGACCAATAATGGCTGACGAACGCGCCGAAGGGGGAGCCGGTCTGCGTCTCCGCCGCCGGCAGCGTCAGCGCGATACCGGAACAGACCAGCAGGTAGATGAGCCCCGTCGCCGCCGTGCCGATCAGCGTCGCGCGCGGGATAGTGCGCGCGGGATCGCGCACCTTGTCGGCGGCGACGCTGGCGGACTCGAAGCCCAGTAGCGCCCAGAGGGTGAGCGCCGCCGACGCGGTAATGCCCGCGCCGGTCAGCCCCCGCGCGGGGAAGGGCGCGACCTCCGCCCGGCCGCTGCCCAGGATCAGGATCAGCAGGACGAGGACCACCAGGATCGGGATCAGCTTGACGATCGTAGTGCCGATCTGCGTCACCCCTGCCGCCCGCGCGCCGGCGAGGTTGATCGCGGTCATCGCCCAGAGGAAGCCGATCGAGCAGACCGCACCCGCGCCCGGCCGCGCGAGCGCGGGCGCCACGCTGCTGAGGTTCGCGGTCGCGGCGACGGCGATGGTGACATTGGTGATGATGATCGAGAGCCAGTAGATCCACCCGATCGCGAACCCGGCGAGCGGCCCATAGGCGCGCGCGATCATCTGCGACGCATTGGCGTCCGGCATCGCCACGGTGAGCCGCGCTATGACGAAAGCGAGCAGCAGCGATCCGCCGATCGTGAACACCCACCCCGCCACCGCGTCCCAGCCGAAAGGAGCAAGGCTCGCGGGCAGCAGAAACACCCCCGACCCGATCATGTTGCCCATGACGAGTGCGATGCAGGCGGCGAGGCCCAGGGTGCGGGAGGCGGGGAAAGGGGGCTGCATCGCCCGAGCTTATGGGGAGTGACGGAGTTTGACGAGTGTGGATCGGGTGAGTTGGGTTAGAGAGGCCAGTTTGATGTCCCGTAATCCCAGCGGATGCTGGGATCTCCCTTTTCTCTCAACCGCGCCGCAGAAGAAGAGAGATGCCAGCCTTCGCTGGCAGGACGGAGATGGGTGGATTTGAGACTGTCGTCTTTTGGTTGCACTGGGGCCGTTAGCTGCTGTTCCGCTTGCACTTGGTCGAGACGCGATTAGGCTTGTGCAATGACGCTGGATTATCTGCATCTATCGCCCGACGACCCCCTGCCCAGCGTAGAGGTTCGGCCTTACCGAGCAGTTTTGATTTCCGAACAGGCTGTAAGCGAAGTGCGGCGGAATGAAGTGGCCTCTTGGCTCTTGGAGAGCGGATGCCTCTACTTTATTGCTTGGGGTATCGACTGCGAGGCTTGGCACGACACAGTAGATTGGAGGCACTTAGAAGCCTTTGATTTCGGGGACATCCCGGATGACAGGTTTGTGATGACGACATGGCATGACAAAGAACCGCTGTCAGAGGCTCTATGGTTCGCTGGGAATTGTGCGTCGCACCCTGACATCGAACTTTCGGGCACAGTGATCGTGCATGTCGCGCGCGAAGAACGACGGGTCGCCACATTGGAGCTTTATAGCAAAAGCCAAGGGACGGAGGCCGAGGCCTGATCCTGCGTCCGATTCGGGGAACCGCAGAAAGAGACGACAACGGCAAAAAATGGTCGATGATAGACCCCCCCCTCCCGTAAACGGGAGGGGAAACATGCCCCCTCACGCCGCGAGGAACATCTCCGGGTCCAGCGCCATCAGCGCGTCCGCGCCGCCCTCGATCTTCCGCCGCAGCGATCCTGCATCCGGCATGATGCGTTCGGCGAAGAAGCGCGCGGTCACCAGCTTGGCTTCCAGGAACCCGGCATCGCCTTCGCCCGCGGCGATCAGCGCGGAGGCGGCCTTCGCCATCCGCAGCCACATCAGGCCGGTCGCGACGATGCCGAGGATGTGCATGTAGTGATGTGCGCCCGCGCCGGCATTGTCGGGATTCTTCATCGCGTTCTGCATCAGCCACATGGTCGCGGCGCCAAGCTGTCCGCTGGCCTTTTCCAGCGCCTCGGCGATCGGGGCGAGTTGTTCGTCCGCCTTCGTCGCCGCGACTTCCTCCGCCACCAGCTTCAGGAACGCCTGCAACGCGCGACCGCCATGCATCGGCAGCTTGCGGCCGACCAGGTCCATCGCCTGGATGCCGTTGGTGCCTTCGTAGATCTGGGCGATGCGCGCGTCGCGGACATATTGTTCGACGCCATTTTCCCAGATGTAGCCATGGCCGCCGAACACCTGCTGCGCGGCGACCGCGACGTCGAAGCCCTTGTCGGTGCCATAGCCCTTCACCACCGGGGTCAAGAGCTGGAGCATGTCGTCGGCCGCCTGCCGCTCTTCCTCGCTCGCGGCGTTGTGCGACAGGTCGACCTGGAGCGCGGTCCATAGGATCAGCGCGCGCAGCCCCTCGGTGATCGCCTTCCCCTCCATCAGCATCCGGCGGACGTCGGGATGGACAAAGAGGGTGTCGGCCTTCTCCTGCGGCTCCTTGGGGCCGGTGAGCGCGCGGCCCTGACGGCGGTCCCGCGCATAATGGACGGCGTTCTGGAAGGCGGCGTCCGCCTGGCCCAGACCCTGCACCCCGACGCCGAGGCGCGCCGCGTTCATCATGATGAACATGGCGGCGAGGCCCTTATTCTCCTCGCCCACCATCCATCCGGTCGCGCCGTCATAATTCATGACGCAGGTGGCGTTGCCGTGGATGCCCATCTTGTGCTCGATCGAGCCGCAGGACACAGCGTTGCGTGTCCCCAGCGACCCATCCGCGCCGACGAAGATCTTGGGCACGACGAACAGCGATATGCCCTTGCTGCCTTCGGGCGCGTCGGGCGTCTTGGCGAGGACCAAGTGGATGATGTTTTCGGCAAGGTCATGCTCGCCCGCCGAAATGAAGATCTTGGTGCCGGTGATCGCGTAGCTGCCGTCGCTCTGCGGCACGGCCCTGGTCTTGATGAGGCCGAGGTCGGTGCCGCAATGGGGTTCGGTCAGGTTCATCGTTCCGGTCCATTCGCCCGTCACCATCTTGGGGATGTAGCGCTGCTGCAATTCGTCGCTGCCTTTGGCGATCAGCGCCGAGATCGCGCCCGATGTCAGGCCGAAATACATTTCGAACGCCTGGTTGGCGGCGGACATATATTCGCCGAGCGCGGTGGCGATCACCATCGGCAGGCCCTGTCCGCCAAATTCTTCGGGCGCGTGGAGCGTGGTCCAGCCGCCCGCGACATATTGGTCATAGGCTTCTTTGAACCCCTTGGGCGTGGTCACGCTGCCGTCGGGGTTCCGGGTGCAGCCTTCCTTGTCGCCCGAGGCGTTCAGGGGAAACAGTATCTCCGCCGCGACCTTGCCGCCTTCGGTCAGGATCGCTTCGACGAGGTCCGGCGTGGCGGCGGCAAAGCCTGGCAGATTGGCATAGCGGTCGAGCCCGACGACATGCTCCAGCACGAAGCGGGTGTCGCGGACGGGGGCGGCGTAGCTCGGCATGATCTTCTCCTGGAACGATTCTTATGAAGGGGGCAGGGCTTATTTCTGTTCGATGGTGGCGACGAAATCGGCCAGTTCGGCGATCGCAGCGTCGATATCGTCCTTCTGCCGGGTGAGCAGGTCGATGCGCGCGCGGCATTTGTCGATGGTGACGCGGCGCTGCGCCTCATGCGCTTCGTCCGCGTCGTAGAGGTCGATCATCTCGCGAATGTCGGTGAGGCTGAAGCCCACGCGCTTGCCGCGCAAGATCCACGCGAGGCGGGCACGGTCGCGGCGCGAATAGATGCGCGCCAGCCCCTGCCGCTCGGGCGAGATCAGCCCTTCATCCTCGTAGAAGCGGAGCGCGCGGGCGGTGACTCCGAATTCCTCCGACAGGTCGGTGATGCTGTAGCTCTGCCGGTCGCTATGGTCCGGCAGCTCGATGCCTGCGATGGTGCTCAGCTTGCTCATGGGCGCTGATGTAAGGCAGCTTTACGTTTACGTCAATGTCAGTTCGGGCTGCTGGGGCCTTTTGCCCTGGTGACAGGGCAGTCTGTGGCCGCTACGGCCTGCGCCATGACAGGGGCCATCAGAGGATCGAGCAAAGCACGCGGCTTGCTGGCCGTGCTGGCGCTGCTCGTCCTTGCGGTCCAGTTGATCGCGCCTGCGGGCTTCATGCCGATGCGAACCGAGCGCGGCGTGGTCGTCACGCTGTGCACCGGGCAAGGCGCGGTCAATGTCGTCGTGCCGCGCGACCGCGCACCGGGCAGGCCGGACGCGCCCGACGACGGTATGACGGGGCAGCAACATTGCCCCTTCGCCGCCTCGATCCAGCCGGTGGTTCCGCCGCTGATCCTCGCCGATCTGCCGCTGCCTGCATGGCAGCGTGCCTTTGGGCCGATCGCCTTCGCGCTCAAGACCGGGCTGATCGCGCGCCTCGCCGCGCCGCCGCCGCCCTCGTCGGGGCCGCCCTTGTACTTCTGAACAATAGATTCGCGCCGGCGATCCCGCCGCGCGACCCCATGCCTGTTTTCAGAAGAGATTTCCCATGCATCCTTGTCATGCCGCGCGCAGCCTGCCGCTGTGCGCCATCCTCCTGTCCGTCCCGCCCGCCCTTGCCGATGAAGCGCCGGGCAGCACCATCATCGTCACCGCCATCCCGCAGGTCGAGGAGGCGGTCGCTCGTGTCGAGCGCACCCCCGGCGGGGCCGATGTCGTCGCGGCCGAAGCCTTCGAGAACCGTCTCGCCGTCTCGCTGCGCGATGCGCTCGCTTTCTCGCCCGGCGTCTATACCCAGCCGCGATTCGGGCAGGAGGTGCGCCTCTCGATCCGGGGATCGGGCCTGTCGCGCGGCTTCCATATGCGCGGGCTGACTTTGTTGCAGGACGGCATCCCGATCAACATGGCCGACGATAATGGCGACTTCCAGGAACTCGACCCACAGGTCTTCCAGCATATCGAGGTGTATCGTGGCGGCAATGCGCTGCGCTATGGCGGATCGACGCTGGGCGGCGCGATCAACGCGGTGACGCCGACGGCACGCAGCGCACCGGGCATTGAACTGCGGTTGGACGGCGGGAGCTTCGACACGCTGCGGGGCAAGGCGGCCTATGGTTATGCGGATGCGCGAGGCGACGTCTATCTTGCGGTGACGGGCGACCGCTCCGACAGCGACCGCGCCCATGGCGAGCGCAAGGCGCTGCGCTTCAACGGCAATGTCGGGCTGCGCCTCAGCGATCGCGTCGAGACCCGCTTCTACGCCAGCGCGCAGACGATCCGGCAGAAGCTTGCCGGGGCGCTGACTGAGCGGAATGCGCTGACCAACCCCACCACCGGCAATTTCGTGGGCGATCAGGCGCGCGACATCGATTCGCTGCGGCTCCAGAACCGCACGACGGTCGATCTGGGAGACGGGACGCTGGCCTTCGGGCTGTTCTACAACGCCAAGCAGTTGTTCCACCCGATCTTTCAGGTGATCGACCAGAAATCTGAGGATCGAGGGGTTTATGCCAGCGTCGATCTGGCGGGCGATCTGGGCGGGATGCCGGTTGAGGTGACATTGGGCAGCCAGGCACGTTTCGGCAGGGGAACAGCACGCCAGTTCGTCAATGTGGCAGGCCAATCCGGCGCACCGACCGCCTATGCCCGTGTGCGGGCGCATACGATCAACAGCTATGGCGAGGCGCGGATTGCGCCGGTGGACCATCTCTGGCTGATCGTCGGGGGCATTCACAGCCATGGCGAGCGGCGCATCGCCAATCGCTTCGCGCCCGTACGCAGCGGCCAGGCGACGTTCGACGCCTTCGCGCCGAAGTTCGGCCTGCTCTACGCCCCGACCGGGCAGGTGCAATTTTACGCCAATTACAGCCGCTCGGTCGAAATGCCCGGCTATAGCGAACTGAGCCAGACCCCGAGCGGCGGCGCGCCGGGCTTCACCCCGGTCGGCTTGCAAAAGGCGTGGACGGCGGAGGTCGGCACGCGCGGCCGAGCGGGGATCGCGGCCTGGGATATCAGCCTCTACCGCGCGGACATCAGGGGCGAGATGCTGCAATATAATGTCGTGCCCGGCATAATCCCGGCCGCGACCTTCAATGCCGATCGCACGCGGCACCAAGGGATCGAAGCTGGGCTTGACCTCTCCCTACTGCCTTGGGCGCGGCTGCGGCAGGTTTACCAATATAGCGACTTCCGGTTCCGGGGCGACGCCCAGTTCAGGAACAATCGCCTGCCCGTCATCCCGCGCCATCTCTACCGCGCCGAACTGACGCTGGGCGGCGATCGGCTCAGCATGTCGCCGGCGATCGAGTGGCTGCCGCAGGGGGCATGGGCCGACTATGCCAACACGAAACGCACCGGCGGCTATGCTTTGCTGGGGCTGACGGCGCAGGCGGGGGTGCGTGAGGGCGTCACCCTGTTCCTCGACGCGCGCAACCTGACGCAGCGGCGCGCCATCGGTGACATCAGCGCGGTCGTCCGTTACAGCGGGCAGGCGTCATTCTACCCGGTCGAGCGCCGCGCCGTCTATGCCGGCCTGCGCGCGCGCCTGTGATGAAAGGGGATCGCATGGAAGACGCCGCTTTCTATCGCGCCATGTGGCGCTGGCATTTCTATGCCGGGCTGATCGTGCTGCCGGTGCTCGCGCTGATGGCGGTGACCGGAGCGCTCTATCTCTACAAGCCGGAGGTGGAGGCGTGGCTCTACCCGGTGACACTCGATCGCCCGGCGGTTGCTGCTTCACCGGCCCGGCTGATCGCGGCGGTCGAGCGGCGGACGGGGGAGAAAGTCACCCAGATTACGGTGCCGCAGACGGCCGATCAAAGCTGGCGGGTCATGACCCGGCCGGGCGGGGGCGCGCCGATCGTCCATTTCGTCGATCCGGCTGACGGCCGCCTTCTGGGCGAGATGCGCGGCGGCGGGGTGATGGGCGTCGTCAAGAATTTGCACAGCCTGGCGCTGACCGGGGCGGTGGGCAACCGGCTGGTCGAGGTGGTCGCGGGCTGGGCGATCCTGCTCTGCGTCACGGGCCTTTATCTGCGCTGGCCCCGGCGCGGCCAGCCGGCGCTGGCGGTGCGGGGCCGTCCCAAGGGCCGATTATTTTGGCGCGACCTGCATGGCACGCTGGGTTTCCTGTCGGCGGGGGTGATCCTGTTCCTTGCGGTCACGGGAATGCCCTGGACGGAGATATGGGGCGGCGGACTGCGCGCGGTCGTGGCAGCGAACGCGTGGGGCCGGCCGAAGATGGCGTCAATCCCCTGGAGCGCACCCGCGAAGGAGGCGCTGCCCTGGACCCTGCGCGAGGGCGGCAGCGGCGCGGGTGGTCCGGGTGATGTCGGCGTCGATGCCGTCGCCCGCGTCGCTGCTGGACGCGGGATCAGCGCGGGCTATCAGATCATCCTGCCGGCGCAGCCCGGCGCGCCCTATCTGGTCGTGACCTTGGTCGAGCGCGCCGACGATGCACGCGCGCTAACGATCGACGCGGCGAGCGGGGCGGTGGTGCAGGACATGGACTGGCGCATGTTCGGCCCCTGCGCGAAGGCGGTGGAATGGGGCATCGCGGTGCATCAGGGCCAGCAATATGGCGAAGCGAACCGGCTGCTGATGCTGGCGGGCTGCCTCTGCTTGCTCGCGCTCTGCCTCACTGCGCCGATCCTCTGGTGGAAGCGGCGCTTCGCCACGCCGCCCCCTGCGACGCCGGGCGCGCGCCGCACCGTCGCGGCACTGATGATCGCAATCGGCGTCCTCTTCCCGCTAACGGGCCTCAGCATGGTCGCGGCGCTGCTGGGGGAGGGTGTAGCCCGCCGCGTCGCGCGGGGGTGACGGCGAAGCGGAGAGGGACTATGGGCCGGGCATGATCCGCCTGTCCGGCCTCAAACTCCCGCTCGACCACCCCGCCGACGCGATTGCCCCCGCCATCTGCGCGCGCCTAAGCCTCGCGCCGGATGAATTGCGCGGCCACAGACTGGTGCGCCGGGGCAATGACGCGCGCCGCCGCTCGGCGATCCAACTCGTCTATACGTTCGACGTCGATGTGGCGGACGAAGCGGCAGTGCTGGCCCGCTTCGCCAACGACCATGACGTCCGCCCGACCCCCGATACACGCTACCGCTTCGTCACCCATGCGCCGCAGGGCTGGGCCGGCAAGCGCCCGGTCGTGATCGGCGCGGGGCCGTGCGGCCTCTTCGCCGGCCTCATCCTCGCGCAGATGGGCTTCCGCCCGATCATCCTCGACCGGGGGAAGGTGGTGCGCGAGCGCACCAAGGACACATGGGGCCTGTGGCGGCGCGGCGAACTGAACCCCGATTCCAACGTCCAGTTCGGGGAAGGGGGCGCGGGCACCTTCTCCGACGGCAAGCTCTATTGCCGGGTCAAAGACCCGCGTTTCCTGGGCCGCAAGGTGCTGGAGGAATTCGTCGCCGCCGGCGCGCCTGACGACATTCTCTGGGAAGCGCATCCGCATATCGGCACCTTCCGCCTCGTCTCGATGGTTGAGGCGATGCGCCGCCAGATCGAGGGGCTGGGCGGCGAATATCGTTGGCAGGCGCGGGTGGACGACCTGCTGCTCGACCGCACCGGCGAGGGGACGCAGCGGCTGCGCGGCGTCGTTCTGGCGGACGGGAACGTCATCGAGAGCGACCATGTCGTCCTCGCCATCGGCCATAGCGCCCGCCCGACCTTCGCCATGCTCCACGCGCGCGGCGTCCATATGGAGGCCAAGCCCTTCTCGATCGGCGTGCGGATCGAGCATCCGCAAAGCTGGGTGGACCAGGCCCGCTACGGCAACTGCGCAGGCCACCCGGACCTGGGCGCTGCCGCCTACAGCCTCGCCCATCATTGCGCCAACGGCCGGACGGTCTACAGCTTCTGCATGTGCCCCGGCGGCCGCGTCGTCGCCGCCACCTCGGAGGAGGGCCGGGTCGTCACCAACGGCATGAGCCAGTATAGCCGCGCCGAATTCAACGCCAATTCGGGCCTTGTGGTCGGCATCGACCCGGAGCGCGACTATCCCGGCGGGCCGCTGGCGGGGATCGATTTCCAGCGCCACTGGGAAGCCCAGGCCTATATCGCCGGCGGCTCCTCCTATCATGCGCCGGGGCAGACGGTGGGCGATTTCCTCGCCGGCCGCCCCTCGACCGGATTGGGATCGGTGGAACCGAGCTACAAGCCCGGCGTCACCCCCACCGACCTGTCGCAATGCCTGCCGCCCTTCGTGATCGAGGCGTTCCGCGAGGCGCTGCCCGTCTTCGGCCGGCAGATCGCGCGCTACGATCATCCCGACGCGGTCATGACCGGCGTGGAGACCCGCACCTCCTCGCCGCTGCGGATCAACCGGGGCAAGGATTTTCAGAGCCTCAACGTCGCCGGCCTCTATCCGGCGGGGGAGGGCGCGGGCTATGCCGGCGGCATCCTCTCAGCCGCGATCGACGGGATCAAGGTCGCCGAAGCGGTCGCGCTGGCGATGGCGGGCTGAGATGAAGCCGCCCTATCGGCCCAGGCTCCACCGCTTCTATCGCGCCGCGAGCCGGCTGGCGCTCCGCCGGGCATCGACGCTGCGGACGGCGGACGGCGCGCCCTGCGACGTGTGGCTGGACGATGTGTCGCTGACCGGGTGCAGCCTGTCGGGCGTGCCTGCGCTTGTGCCCGGCGCATCCGTGCTGGTCGGCCTCTCCGGGGTCGGCGCGCGCGGGGGGCGGGTGGTCTGGGTGCGGGATGGGCGCGCGGGATGCCTGTTCGACCTCCCTCTCTCCGCCGCCGAGTTCGACCTGGCGAAGCAGGCCGGCATCATCGTCCGCGCGAATTTTGGTGCGAGCCTCGCTCCTGAGGAGCCGACAGCCACCGCCCCGGCCGCAAGGCGCGCCCGAGGGGCCGGCGCGATCATTCTGGGTGCGCTATTGTGCCTGCTCGCGGCGGCCTATTCCATTGGCCTAGTCTAGCCGTCCGATGATCTCCGCGCGACTTCTGGTGCCTCAAATATAGCGATGATCGGTCAAGTTCCCATCCACCTATATTGAGAAAAAATGAAGCCAAATCCGATGCGCATCCCGCATTTGCGGTATTGCGCGCGCGCTCCATTGTGGTTAAGATGCGGTTAATAGTGATTCTCCTAAATTAGTGAATAAGAACTAAGTATCGGGAATCTATAAAAGAATCTGAATAAGTAATCCGGTCGCATCGGTAAGAAGGTCGTTCCTGCACATGACATGTGCGGGCTGCATTGTGTTGCGCATAGGGGGGTTATCATGGACGGCGGGCTGAACATCAATCTGAGCGACAGCAATCTGACCGGCAGCGTTACCGAAGAGGTCGCGGTTTCGCTCGGAAAGCTGGAGACGATCGGCAAGATCAAGTTCACCGATACATCTGGCGGCACCGGCCATTTCCATATCCCGCTGGCAGAGCGGATCAGCAGCACCGGGGCGAATCTCGGGACTTTCTCGGTCAACATCCTCGATGACGCGACCGGCACCGCGGATCAGAATGGCGAGGTGGACTGGAAATTCTCGGTCGATAACGCCGCAGTCCAGTATCTCGCCGTCGGCGAGACGGTCACGCAGGTCTTCCGTGTCACGATCATCGACGATGACGGCGACGAAAAAACGACCAATGTCACCATCACCATCACCGGCACGAATGATGACCCGACATTCACCAGCAGCCAGTCCTCCCCCGACAGCCTGACCGAGGACGCGATCCCGCCCCTGACCGGCACCCTGACCTTCACCGATGTCGATGTGCTCGACACCCACAGCATTTCCAGCGTCGCCGTCGCTTCGACCGGCGATACGACCGGCCTGTCGGCAACGTCCGACCAGTTGAAGGCGCTGCTGGGGACGGCGGTGACCTCCACGACGACGGACGCCGCCGGCTCGGTCGCCTGGACCTTCACCAACACACCCGCCTATTTCCAATATCTTCAGGCCAGCCAGACCCTGACCCTCACCTATACGCTGACGCTGAGCGACGGCCATGGCGGCACTGATACGCGGACCGTCACGATCAACGTCACCGGCGCGAATGACGGGCTGGTGGTCGTGGCGGATACGGGCGCGGTCACCGAAGCGGGGCAGATTTCGACCGGACTGGTTGCCGGAACCCCGACCTTCACTGGCAATGTCCTTACCAATGACACCGACGTCGATGTCGCGGACTCCAAGTCTGTCGACGCCATCGCGTTCGGTGCGGTCACCGGCACGGTGGGTGAGCCGCTCGAAGGCAAATATGGATCGCTGACGATCGCGGCGGACGGCGCCTATACCTATACGCTGAACAATGGCGATGCGGACACGCAGAAGCTTAAGGCGGGGCAGACCGTTACCGAGGTCTTCACTTATCATGGCCGCGACGCGGCGGGCGTGGGCGGTTCTTCGACCCTCACCATCACCATCACCGGCACCAATGACGTGCCCACGGCGGTTTGGGACACCTATGCCGGCACGGCGCTGGTGGAGGCGGGCTTTGCCGGCACGGGCAATGCCACGGCGACGGGCAATGTCCTGACCGAAGATACCGACATCGATGATGGCGATACGAAGACGGTCGTCGGCGTCAGCGCCGGATCGGTGCCATCGGCCAGCGGCGGTGTCGCCGCCACCATCGCCGGCACCTATGGCGACATCAGCATCGCCGCCGACGGCAGCTATACCTACACGCTGGCCAACAGCCGGGCCGCGACCCAGGCGCTGACCGACGGGCAGCCGGCGACGGAGACCTTCACCTACACGATGGTCGATGGCGGCGGCGTAACCGCCACCGCGACGCTGACTCTCGCCATCACCGGCAGCAACGACGCGCCGGTGGTGCTGGCGGACACCACCCGCTCGATTTCCGAGGATGCTGTCGCTGCGCTGGAAGGCGACCTGTCGGCCGGCGGCAACTGGAGTGATGTGGACGGCGCCGAAGCGGCCGGGCTGCACATCACCGCCATCGGCTTCGGCCAGAGCGCCAGCCAGAGCTTCGCGCTGCCGACCCCGACGCCTGTTGCGGACGGCGGCGATTTCCGCGTCAATCAGACTACAGCGGATACCCAGTTTGTGCCGTCGATCACCGCGCTGTCGAACGGCGGGTTTGTGGTTACATACGGCGCTTATGACGGCGTCAGCTACAATGTTCATGGCCGGCGATATGGCGCTGACGGGCAACCGGAAGGCGATGATTTCCCGATCACAAATCTGGGCGTCGACGAACTTGCCGCATCGGTCGCAGCTTTCGGTGACGGCGGTTTCGTGGTCACCTGGAGCGCCCCGGACGACACTGGTTACGGTGTGTATGGCCGCATCTACGATGCCGCCGGTGTGGGCGGCGACGCTTTTCCCATCACGACCACCGCTTACAATCAATCTAATCCCACCGTGTCACTTTTGTCGAACGGTGGTTTTGTGGTGACATGGCAGTCCCTGTACGAAGATGGCAGTGGATACGGCATTTTCGCCCAAATTTTCGACGAAGATGGAGAACCGTCCGGAACCCAGACACAGTTGACATTCAGCCTGAATTCGGAGGTATATCCCTCGGTATCGGCTTTGCCTGGCGGCGGCTTCGTCGCAACCTGGACCGCCTATACCGGCAGTAATTATGACGTCTTGGTCCGGACTTATGGGGCCGATGGCGCGCCGTCCGGCAGCGAGATTCTCGTAAACAGCTTCACGACTTCGGAACAGGAATATTCCTCCGTCGCGACGCTCGACGATGGCGGCTTCGTCGTGACATGGCAGTCGCCCCAAGATGGCGGCGGTTATGGCATCTACGCCCAGCGTTTCGATGTCGATGGGGCCAAAATCGGCGGCGAATTCCGCGTAAATACTTACACGACAAATGGTCAGCACTACCCCGCGATCACCAGCCTGGACGATGGCGGCTTCCTGATCAGCTGGACCTCCAACAGCCAGGATGGGTCCAGCTGGGGCATTTATGGTCAACGCTTCGATGCGAATGGCATTGCTGTCGGCGCCGAGTTCCGGCTGAACGAGACCAGTTCGGGCACCCAGTTCCGGCACAGCGACTACGGCTTCATCCCGCTCGCGCAACTGGATGACGGCAGGATCGTGTCCGTGTGGGACGGCAACGGTCCAGGCGACGGCCAGGGCATATTCGGCCGCGCCTTCACCCTGCCTGACAATGTCGCGGTCGATGAAATGGCGATCGAGGGCACCTACGGCACCCTCTATCTCAAGGAGACGGGCGAATATCGCTACGTCCTCGACAACAGCCGCGAGGTGACGCAGGCGCTCGACAGCCAGGACAGCCCGACCGAGACCTTCACCTACAAGGTGTCGAACGGTGCGGGCGCCGCGAACGAGGATACGGCGCAGATCGTCATCACCGTCAACGGGCAGAACGATGCGCCGGTGCTGGGCAGCGTCACGCAGCCGAATGCGGTCGAGGAACTGCTGGTCGCGTCCGCGCAGGACATCGCGCCGATCGTCGGCACGATCAGCGTATCGGACGTGGACGGCAGCGACATGCTGACGCCGCAGGCCGGTGTGCCGACGATCAAGCTCAACAACGTAACCTTCGCCGGTGCACCCGCCGAACTCACCGCCACCGGCGCGTTCACTCTGGCGATCAACAACGCCGCCTCCGCCTCCGGCACGTCGCGGACCGTCACCTGGACCTACAATCCCGCCGCCGCCAATCTCGACTTTCTGGCAGAGGGCGACACGCTCACCATCAGCTATCCGGTGACCGTGACCGACGGGACGAGTCCGTCCAACGAGCAGACCGTCACCATCACTATCACGGGCACCAATGACGGTCCCGTCGCGGTCGATGACAACAACACCGCCGATGCCGTGATCGAAGCCGGCGGCGTCGCCAATGCTACGGCCGGCGACGCTTCGGCGGCCGGCAATGTCATCACCGGAAGCGACACCGACGCCGACCGCAATGCCGTGCTCAAGGTGACCGCCGCCAATCCTGAGGGTTTGGACAGCAGCGTCGTCACCGATGAGGGCGTGACGCTCACCGGCAAATATGGCACGCTCACCATCTATGAAAATGGCAGCTACAGCTATGCGCTAAGCGATGCCGACACGCAGGCGCTGAAAGCGGGCGAGACCGGCAGCGACACATTCGCCTATGTCGTCACCGACGACAAGGGCGCGAGCGATGAGGCCACGCTCACCATCAGCGTGCAGGGACGCAACGACGCGCCGGTGATTTCGGGTTCGTCCATCGTCGGCGGCGTTATCGAGGCCGGCGGCGCGGCAAATGGGGCGGCGGGCGAGCCGTCCGCCAGCGGCAATGCCGCCCTCCTATGGTCCGACGTGGAAGGTGAGACTCTTCGTGTCACCAAAGCCAGTGCCGAGGGCACCACCCAGAGCAGCCTGGCCTTCACCGGCGGCACCGGCGATGAGGCCGTCATCGATGGCGTCTACGGCACGCTGTATCTGAAGGCCAATGGCAGCTACCGTTATGCGCTGAATAATGCGGCCCTCGATACGCAGAAGCTCGCTGTTCAGGAAGTCGTGGACGATATATTCGACTATACCATTTCGGACGACAGCACGACGCCGCTGACCGCGACCAACAAGATCATCGTGTCGATCACCGGGACCAACGACGATCCTGTCATCAGCATCGGAACCGGCAATTCGGACGCCAAGACCCTGGCCGAGGATGCTTCGCTCACCACCAGCGGCACGCTGACTCTTACCGATTATGATGTGGGCGACATTCACAGCTTCTCGGTCGTAATTGGTCCGGTCACAGGCGAACGGAATGGGCTGACCGACGGGCAATTGCTCACCATGTTCACCCGGCCGACCGACGAGCCGGTCATCGCAGCAGACGGCACCGCCCAACTGACCTGGTCCTTCAACGCTGGGGCGGAGAAGTTCGACTTCATCGCGGCGGGCGAGGATCTCAAGATCACGTACAGCCTCATGGTCGACGACGGCAAGGGCGGCATCGACACGCAGGATGTCGTCATCACCATCACCGGCACCAACGACGCGCCGGACATCACGTCGATGGCTTTCTCAAAGACCTTTGCCGAAGGCGAGGCGAACACGCTGACCGTATCGGGTAGCTTCGACTTCACTGACCTCGACATCGCGCAGGACGCGACGCACATAATCGACAAGAGCGTTCAGATTTCGGGCGGCCCGACGACGCTGCGTGTGACCGAAGCGGACATGCTCGCTGCCTTCACCGCGTCGCTCGTGGATGCGGGCACCGACAATCAGCATGGCAAGATCGACTTCGCCTTCTCGGCCGCCAGCAGCAAGTTCGACTATCTGTCGATCGGTGAAACGGTCACGCTGGCCTATACGGTCACCGTCAAGGACGGCAGCGACGCGACGGACACGCAGACCGTCACTATCATCGTCACCGGCACCAACGACGCGCCGGTCATCACCAGCAATGCGGCGGAGAATGCTGCGTTCACCGAGCTTACCGACCGCACCGGCAGCGACACCCTGCTGGGAGGCAACGGCAGCATCGCCTTCACCGACCTCGACGTCAGCCAGGACGGCACGCACACGGTCACCCATGAGGTCGCGTTCGGCGGCACCGGCCCCACCATCGGCCGTCCGTCCGAAGCGGCCGCGCGGGGCTATCTGACTACCTCTATCGCCGCGGCGGGCGGGGATGCACAGGCGGGCAGCGCAAGCTGGGCTTTCGCAGCCGCCGAAAAGGCGTTCGACTATCTCGCCGCCGGCGAGACGCTGGTGATGACCTACACGGTTTCCGTGTCCGATGGCGCTGCCTCCGACAGCGAAACGGTCACCGTGACGATCACCGGCAGCAACGACCAGCCAGTCATCTCGACCGAGCAAGGGGATAGCGCTGCTCAAAGCTTCAACGAAGGCAACTCCGGGCTCAGCGCCACCGACACGCTGACCATTACCGACGTCGACTTGACCGATGCCCACACCGCATCGGCAACGCTGAAGAGTGTCGGGGGTGAACATCCCGGTATTTCGAACCTCGATCTTGAAGCGATGTTCAGCATCGGCGTTCACACCGACCTGACCGACAATGCCACTGGTGCAGGCGCGCTGAACTGGACCTTCAATTCGGGCGGCCGGGCGTTCGATTATCTCGCGGTCGGCGAATCGCTGGTCCTGACCTATGAGACCACGGTCATCGATGGCAAAGGCGGCGTTGCCAAGCAGGATGTGGTCATTACCATTAACGGCACGAATGACAATCCTGTCATCTCAATCGGCGTCGAGGATTCCGTCGCCGGCGGCGTGACCGAAGCCAACGCCGGGAATCTGTCTGCCAGCGACACGCTGAGCGTGTCCGACCTCGACCTCAGCGATGTGGATACCGCTACGGTGAAGAGCGTGGTTGCCGTGGGCATCACCAACGGCATCAGCAACGACGCGCTCAAGGCAATGATGAGCGTGACGGAGGGTGACCTCACCGACGACGAAACGGGCGTCGGCAGCCTGACCTGGGCCTTCAACTCCGGCGCCCAGACGTTCGACTATCTCGCCAAGGATGAAACGCTCGTCCTCGCTTATGAGATCGAAGTCAGCGATGGCGAAGGTGGCGCCGATACGGAAACGGTGACGATCACCATCACCGGCGCCAATGACGCGCCGACGATCAATGCCGGCGGCGATTTTGCCGAGACGTTCGCCGAAGCCGTGACCGGTGCTACGTCCATCAGCACCAGCGGCAGCTTCACCGCCAGCGATCTCGACCTGACCGACGTGCTGACCGTCAGCGAAGGCTCGACCACCGTCGCGTGGTCGGGTGGCACGCCACCGATGGACCTGGTCATAGCCCTTTCCAGTGCCGACGCCTTCACCGTCGTGAAGAATATGAACGGCAGTTTCACCTGGACCTGGACCGCCTCTCCCAATCTCGACTTCCTGGCGCTCGGCGAAACGCTGACCATCACCACCCCGGTGACGATCAGCGACGGCAAGGGCGGATCGGTGTCCGAGAATGTGGTCATCTCCGTCACCGGCACCAACGACGCGCCGGCCATTTCCGGCGTCTCGCAATCGGCGGGTCCGATCGCAGAGCCCGTCGGCCATAGCGGCGGGACGACCGCGCTGCCGGGGATCAGCGGCACCTTCACGATCACGGATGCGGACGCGAACGGGCAGACCGTGCTCACCAAGGCGCTGGACCTCAGCCTCGGCGATTCCAAAGGCTTCACCAGCAATTTCGCGGCGCGCACGTTGAGCGAAAGCCAGATCACGAGCCTGCTGGGTTCGCTCACCCTGCCGCCGATCACGGGCAATGACGGCGCGGTCGGCTGGACCTACGCCGTCACCGAAAGCCAGATCGACTTCCTGCGCCAGGGCGAAGTACTCACGCTCTACATCAAGGTCACCGCCGACGATCAGAGTGGTGCTGCCAATGCGACGGCGTCGACCACCATCGCCATCACCTTCAACGGCACCAACGATCCGATCACGCAGGGCTTGGCGACGCTGAGCGCTTCCGTCAGCGAGCCGACGGCGACCGGCGTCGATCCCGCCCCGGCCTCCGGCACCATCGCGTTCAGCGATGCCGACTTCTCCAACCACGCCGTTCAGGTCACGCGCCTGACAAGCGGCCTCAGCGGCCCCGGGGGGTCGCTGACCGCCAGCGTGACCAATCCGGCGCTGGATGACGGCAACGGGGTTGTCACCTGGAATTACAGCCTCAGCAACAGCGCCTCGACCTATCTGGCCGTGGGCGACACGGTGACCGAAACCTATCGGGTTCGCATCATCGACTCGTCGGGCGAGCAGTTCGATAAGACCGTTACCATCACCATCACCGGCACCAACGACGCGCCGGTCATCGCCGCCAGCACCCAGTCGGGCGCAGTCACCGAGACGGGCGAAACCAACGGGTCGACCAGCCTCCAGGCCATAGGTAACTTCACCTTCTCCGACGTCGATCTGGCGGATGCGATCGACGAGCATAGCGCGTCGGTCAAGAGCGTCACCACGAGCGGCGCAACGGATGGCCTCGGCCTCAACGAAGCGGCGCTCAAGGCGCTGCTCAGCTTCGTCACGACCCAGACCGGAAGCGACGGCACCGGCGGCGATGTCGACTGGACCTTCACGGCGGCCGACAGCGCCTTCGACTATCTGCGCGAAGACGACACGCTCACCTTGACCTACACCGTCACGGTCGCCGACAAGCATGGCGGCACGGCGGACCAGGTCGTCACGATCACGATCAACGGCACCAACGATGTGCCGATCATCACAGCGCCGTCATCCACCGGCGGCGTGGTGGAAGCGGGCGTCGTCGAGGGTAATGCAATCGTCACAGGCGACCTGTCAGACGATGGCAGCTACTGGTTCGACGCAGACCGCACCGAGGATGCCGCGCTCAAGGTCACCAAGGGCGCGTCGGGCACGGATACGCAAGCCGATCTGGTCTTTGACGGTTTGGCGAGCGGCGCTCAGACCGGCGAAGCGAAGATCGCGGGCAAATATGGCGACCTGTTCGTCAAGGATGACGGCAGCTATCGCTACGTCCTCAATGATGCCGATGCGGACACGCAGGCGCTCGACTCCGACCAGTCGGTCAGCGAAACCTTCCACTACACCATCGCCAACAATGGCGGCGGCACAGGCAACGAGGCGACCAGCACGCTGATTGTCACTATCGCCGGCGGCAACGACGCGGCGACCATCACCGTCACCAACCCGACCGCCGTGAGCGAGATCAACACGACCGCGACGGTCAGCTTCAATGTCGCCGACTATGTGACGATCACCGATCCCGACACGCAGGACGCGTCCAACCCTCAGGATTATGTCGCGAATTCCGGCAGCATCACCGCCACCGGCACCGCGCCGGTGAACGGTACGCTCGATGGTCTCGTCACCTTCGACAAGCCGTCCGGTGAGGTGAGCTACGACCGCGCCGCCTTCAACTGGCTGGGGACAGGCCAGAGCGTCACCTACACCATCGCCTTCAAGGCGCAGTCGGGCGACGATGGCGAAGTTCCGCAGACCCTGAGCTTCACCATCACCGGCGAGAATGACGCGCCGGTGATCGGGACGGCCACGGATGTCGTCGGCGATTTGGCCGAAACTGTCGACCAGACGGGCAGCCTTGTACCGACGCTGATCGACACGGGCAGCTTCACCTTCACCGACGCCGACCTTGTCGACGACGCATCGGAGCACAGCGCGATCGTCAAGTCGGTTGAGATCAGCGGCAATGATGACGGCCTTGCCCTAAACGAAGCGGCGCTGAAGAACCTGCTGGGGCTGACCGTGGCGCAGACCGATGGCAGCGGCTCCGGGAGCGTCACCTGGGATTTCTCGGCCCCGGACATCAACTTCGACTATCTCAAGAAGGACGACACCCTCACCCTCACCTACACTGTCGAGGTGAAGGACAAGCAGGACGCATTCTTCACGCAGCTTGTCACCATCACCGTGACGGGCACCAATGACGCGCCGCTGCTCTCGATAATCACGTTGCCGGACGATCAGGCGGAATCCGGCAATGCCTCGGCTCAGACAATTGAAGCCGACGGGCTCCTCACCGTCCAGGATGCCGATATCGGCGACACGCTGACCGTATCGGCGGGCACGCCGGAGGTTGAACTGAGGGATGCGTCCGACACTGTCGTCAGCTATTCGGGCATTCCGGAAGCGCTGCTGGACGGGCTGAGCTTCGACGACGCCATCAGCGCGAGCGGGGAGGAGCAGTCGATCGGCTGGACCTACGCCGCCACGGCCGATCTCGACTTCCTGCGCGCCGGCGACACGCTGACGCTGACCTACACGGTGACGCTGGAGGACGAGACGGGAGCAACCAGCCAGCAGCCGCTCGTCATCACCATCACCGGCACCAATGATGCGCCGGAAATCAACGTCCCATCGACCACGCCCAGCGCGGTCGTCGAGGGCAGCGATGTCCTGACCCATGCCAGCGTCAGCGGCAACCTGTCCGGCGTGGACGGCGCAAACTGGTTCGACGCCGACCGCACCGAGGATGCGGCGCTCAAGCTTGTCAAAGGCTCTTCGGGCACCGACGCGCAAATTAATCTCGTTTTTGACGGCGTGACCGGCGAAGCGAAGATCGCGGGCAAATATGGCGACCTGTTCGTCAAAACGGACGGCAGCTACCGCTATGTGCTGAACGATGCGGATGCGGACACGCAAGCGCTCGACAGCGGTGAACTGGTCAGCGAGACCTTCCACTACACCATCGCCAACAATGGCGGGGGCGCGGGCAACGAGGCGACCAGCACGCTCACCGTCAACATCACCGGCGGGAACGACGCGGCAACCATCACCGTGAGCGGCGTGATGGATTTGGCCGAAACTGACGCCAGCACGCCTGTCAGCTTTAACGTCGCAGGCTATGTGACGATCACCGACCCCGACACCAGCGATGCGGCCACGCCCACCAAATATGTCGCGAACAGCGGCAGCGTTACCGCACAAGGCCCGGCACCGGCCTCGGGAACGCTCGTTGGTCTCGTCACCTTTGACAAGGAAACCGGTGCGGTCAGCTACAACCGCGCCGCCTTCAACTGGCTCGACGACGGCGAAAGCGTCACTTACAGCATAGAATTCCAGGCGGAATCGGGCAATGACGGCCCGGTCGGCAGAACGCTGACCTTCACCATCAACGGCGAGAATGATGCGCCTGTGGCCGTCGCGGACTTGGCGACGTTGGCGGAAAATGTCGGGGGCACCTTCGATCTGGTCGCCAACGACACCGATGTCGACAAGAATGAAAGCAAGACGCTCCAGAGCTTCACCGTCGATGTCGATGCGATAAGCGGTCTTGGCGACCTGACGCTGAGCGAAAAGGCCGACATTGCCGATGATTTCGCGATCGTCGGCGGCAAGCTGGTCTTCACCCCGTCGGCGGGCCTGCCCGGCACGACCGAGGCGGTCTATGATCGCTTGGCCCCCGGCCAGAGCGCGACGATCACGATCAACTATGTCGTCGCCGACGACAGCAACGCTACCGCCACCGGCACTTTCACCCTGACCATCACCGGCGCGGCGGAGAATTTGACCGGGAATGGCGCCGACAATACGCTCAACGGCTCGGGTTCGGACGATGTGATCTCCGGCCTGGGTGGCGACGACAGCCTGATCGGCAATGGCGGCAAGGACACGCTCTATGGCGGCGAGGGCGACGATACCCTGTCCGGCGGCAGCGGCGACGATGCGCTCCATGGCGGCGGCGGCGAGGACACGCTGATCGGCGGATCGGGCAGCGACACCGCCTATCTGGCGGGTAGCTGGGCGTCCTACACGATCAGCCAGGCCGGCGGCACCTACACGCTCAGCCGGGCCGGGGAATTGGTCACCGCCACCTCGGTCGAACTGTTCAGCTTCAACGGCGGCGCTGCGGTAGCTGCGGCGGACATTCTCAACGACGCCCCCACAGCGACGGGCCAGACGGTCACCCTCGACGAAAATATCGCCGACACTGAAATCCTCGCGACGATCAGCGCATCCGATCTCGATGCGCCGCTGGGTGACACGTTGAGCTACGCCATCACCAGCGGCAACACGGGCGGCCTGTTCGAGATCGACGCCACCGGCGCCATCTCGCTCGCGGCCGGCAAGGTGCTGGATTATGAGAGCGCGATCAGTCACATACTGACCGTTACGGTAACTGACGCGAAGGGTGCGACGGCCACTGCAACCGCAACGATCAACGTCACCGACCTCAACGACAACGCGCCGGTCTTCACCTCGAGCGGCACGGCGAGCGTGGCGGAGAATGCCGATCCATCGACCCTGGTCTACAAGGCAGTCGCCACCGACGCCGATGTGAACTTCGGCCCGGTAACCTATGCGCTGAGCGGCATCGACGCGGGGGCCTTCACCCTTGATGCGACAACCGGCGATCTCAAGCTCAAGGCGAGCGCCGATTATGAGACGAAATCCGCCTACAGCGTCGACATCACGGCGTCGCAGGGCAGCGGGCCGTCCACGACCAGGACGGTGACCATCAGCGTCACCAACCAGAATGACGCGCCGACCGCCACGGGTGCGACCGTAACGGTGGCCGAGAATGTCGCGGAAACGGTGACCCTCGCGACGATCCTGGCGAACGATGTGGACGGCGATAGCCTGGGCTACGCCATCACGGGCGGCAACGGCGCGGGCCTGTTCGAGATTGACAGCACGGGCGCTATATCGCTCGCGGCCGGCAAGATACTCGATTATGAAAGCGCGACGAGCCATGTGCTGACCGTCACCGTGAGCGACGGCCGGGGCGGCACTGCCACTGCGACCGCAACGATCAATGTCACCGACGTGAACGACAATGCGCCGGTGTTCACCTCGGGCGGCA
>NZ_JAVHPD010000011.1:0-54751 GCF_036170395.1 Sphingobium sp. | reverse complement strand
TCACCGCCAAGCAGGGCAGCACCAGCACCGACCGGGCTGTGACGATCAATGTCACCGACGTGAACGAGGCACCGGTTGCGTTCGACCGCACGGCTTCGGTTGTCGAGGACGCCAGCACAAGCGGCACGTTGGCGGCGCTCGATCAGGATCTCGACGCGCTGCTTACCTACACGCTCGACACGCCGGTAGCGGGGCTCACCCTCAATAGCGACGGCAGCTGGAGCTTCGACGCCGGCAATGCGGCTTATCAGTCGCTTAAGGCCGGCGCGACGCAGGATGTCGTGGCCCACTATATGGTGAAGGACCAGCATGGCGCGACATCGACCGCCACGCTGACGATCACCGTGACGGGTGCGAACGATGCGCCGACGGCCCTGTCGATCGACGGCACCCAGCTGGCCGAATATGCCGCTGCCGGCACGCTCATCGGCCAGCTCGGCGGGTCCGATCCGGATGGCGATGCGCTCAGCTACAGCCTGATCGACGATGCCGGCGGTCGCTTTGCCATCGTCGATGGGAAGCTTGTGGCCGGGGCTGTGCTGACCGACTATGAACAAGCCGGGCAGCATAGCGTCACCATCCGCGTGTCCGACGGCCAGGGCGGTCACTTCGACCGCACGATCATGGTCTCGATCCTCAATGTCGATCCGGAGAATGTCACCGGGACGGCCGCGGCCGAAACGATCGTCGGTGGTGCGGGTGACGATGTCATCAAGGGTCTGGGCGGCGCCGACATCATCGACGGCGGCGCCGGCGTCGACACGGCCGACTATAGCGACAAGCTGGAATCGGTGGTGGTCACCTTGCAGGGTGCCGTCAATTCAACGGTCTCGGTCGGCGGCATCGCCGAAGACGTGCTGCGCAACATCGAAAATCTGATCGGCGGCAGCGGCGCGGATCAGTTGACGGGGGACAATGGCGCGAACGTGCTGAATGGCGGCGCTGGGGCGGACATCCTTGCAGGCGGACTGGGTGACGACGTTTATCATGTCGACAATGTTGGCGACAGGGTCGTGGAGGCGACCGGGCAGGGCAACGACCTCATCTACAGCTCGGTCTCCTACGGCCTGAATGGCCGTAACATCGAGACGTTGGTCCTGACGGGCAACGGCAATATCAATGCGACCGGCAACACCAACGCCAACCGTCTGGTCGGCAACAGCGGCAACAATGTACTGAATGGCGGCGCCGGGGCCGATCAGATGGAGGGCGGACAGGGCAACGATGCCTTCATCGTGGATGCTGCCGGGGATGTGGTTGTGGAGTTGACAGGTCAGGGCATCGACGAGGTCAAAACCGATCTGGCCGCGTACATCTTGGCCGCCAACGTCGAAAATCTGACCGGCACCGCGCTGACAGGTCAGACGCTGACCGGCAACGCGCTTGCCAACACCATCCTCGCTGGTGCTGCCAACGACATCCTCAATGGCGGCGGGGGAGCGGACACGCTGACCGGCGGTCTCGGGGACGACATTTATTTTGTCGACAATGTAGGTGATAAGGTCGTGGAGGCGACCGGGCAGGGCAATGACCTCATTTACAGTTCGGTTTCCTACGGGCTGAGCGGCCGCAACATCGAAACACTTGTGCTGACCGGCAGCGACAATATCAACGCGACCGGCAACACCTACGCCAACACGCTGATCGGCAACAGCGGCAACAATGTGCTGAACGGCGGGACGGGCGCTGACCACATGGAAGGCGGTCAAGGCAACGACGTCTATGTCGTCGATGTCGTTGGCGACGCGGTGGTGGAACTGACAGGCCAGGGCATTGACGAGGTGCGGACCGGCCTTGCTAGCTACACGCTGGGCGCCAATGTCGAAAATCTGACCGGCACGGCTACCACAGCGCAAACGTTGACAGGCAATGACCTCGACAATGTCATTACCGGAGGCGCAGCCAATGATACGCTGAATGGCGGAATCGGCGCAGACACGCTGATCGGCGGCGCTGGAGCGGACACCATAGCAGGTGGGGCTGGCGACGACACCTATTATGTCGACAATGCCGGCGACAGGGTGGTCGATGTCGAGGTGCAAGGCTTCGACCGCATCTTCAGTTCGGTCAGCTATGGATTAACGGGACGGCTCATCGAGCAGTTGACGCTGACCGGCACGGCCAACATCAACGCGACCGGCAACACCAAGGCGAACGAGCTGATCGGCAATAGCGGCAACAACATCCTTGACGGTGGGCTTGCGGCCGACATTTTGACCGGCGGCGCGGGGGCGGACCAGTTCCGTTTCTCGACGGCGCTCGGGGCCAGTAACGTCGATACCATCACCGACTTCAGCGTCGTCGACGATACAATCTCGCTTGCTTCCGCCATCTTCGCGGCGGCGGAGCCGGCGGGCGTGCTGCAGGCGGATGCCTTCGCGATCGGCGCGGCGGCGGCCGATGCATCGGATCGGATCATCTATAACAGTGCAACCGGGCAGCTATTCTACGATGCCGACGGTTCGGGCAGCGGCGCGGCGGTGGTGTTCGCCACGATCGGCACCGGTCTGGCGCTGACCAGCGCGGACTTCATCCTCGGCTGACCGGGGAAGGCAAGCCAGGGCGGGGCCTGTTTGCGGATCATGCAAACAGGCCCCACCTCGTTCCGCCGCACGGCACAAAGCTGGCCGCCCTTCGTTGGCGCGGTATCACCCTCTTGCAGGAGCAGGCCCGTGCCGGACGAATTGAACGAAGCCCTGGAGCGGTTCCAGTTGTTCGTCGGCCGCTTCCGTCTTGACGAGGTGATCGACGCCGATAGCGGCTTTACCGGCAATGATGCTGCGCTGCTGGCCGGGGAGGTGGAAATGGCGATCCAGACCAGGGGGATGCACGACGATCCCGAACCCGATGTCGATGGGAGCCTTTTCTAGCCTAGCGGCCTAAAGCGAACAGCGAGTGGGACAGCTGTTTGGCGTTATCGCGCCGCGCAGCTATCCCCTTCGCCCGCCACCAGATCGAGGCATCGCCCGTCTATTTCGGTCGCCGGGACAGGCAGCCCGATCACAGCGGCGAGGGTCGGCATGATGTCCACCGTCTCCACGCCCATGGGCTGCTCGAAGGGCCGCATCCCCTTCCGCCAGAACAGGATCGGCACGCGGCGATCGGCGTCCCAGGGGGAACCATGGGTCGCGACATAGCCCTTGGTCGGATCGGGGATCGGGGTGATTCGGGGTTTCAGCATCAGCAGAAGGTCGCCCGACCGCGCGGGATCGAAACTCGCGCGCGCTTCCTGGAGCAGGCTCCAGCTTTCGGGCGGGCCGGAGGGGGCAGGGGCGGCGGCGATCTCCGCCTTCGTGAAGACACGCTCGACCTGCGGATGGGCGCGCAGGAGCTTGAGCGTCTCGGCTTCCACTGTCGCGCGCTGCGCGGCGTTCAGGCCCTTGTCGAAGTAAAGATCGCCCGCCGGCCCGTCGCCCCAGATCAGCTTGCGCCCGGCCAGCCCGGTCCGCTCGCCGATCGTCGCCGACAGCGCCTTGGGCGTCAGCGCCGGATCGACCCGCGCCGCCGTCGGGATGCCATTTTCCCGATAGCGCTCGGGCAGATCGTGGCCGCCATGGTCGGCGGTCAGCACGACCATATAGTCGATCCCGTCGCGGTCGAGCCGATCGAAGAATGACCCCAGCTCCTTGTCCAGCCGGTCGATCTGGATGCAGCTTTCGGTTCCTTCGGTGCCGTAGGTGTGGCCGATATAGTCGGTCGCCGACAGGCCGATCGAGAGGATGTCGGTCTGCGCCTGTTTGCCAAGGCCCATGCTTTCGACCGCCGCGGCCGCCAGCACCAGCGTATAGGCATCCTGCTCGGGCGAGGCGCGGAATGCCTTGTAATCGCCCGCCTCGCGCGCGAAGCGGCCAGTGCCCACCGTCTTGCCCGCGCCGATCAAAACCGGAAAATCGCGCGCGGCGCATTGCGGCGGCAGGTCGTAGCCCGCGCTCAGCCGCGCCAGTTGCTCGGCCAGAGCCGCGTTCACCTTCGCCACCAGCGGCGGGACGGCAATGCCCTTATAGCTCACGAACCCCTGCGCGCCGCTCATCCACCATGTCTGGTCGGCGGTCGGCCCGCCCATCATGATCGCCGCGCGGTCCTTGCCCGACACCGACACCACGCGGGTCGCGGGATTGGCGATCTTCATCCGGCCGCCGAGCGTCGGCACCTTGAGGTGGATCGGCGAGGCGACATAGGCGTCGCTGTTGGTCCCCGGCTGGGTCTCGTCCTCGGCGCAATAGACCGCCTTGTCGGCGCGCGCGGTGGAGAGGTCGAACCAGGTGTTGGCGATGATGCCGGTGCGCGACGGGCGGCTGCCGGTCAGGATGGTCGAATGGCCGGGACAGGTCTCGGTAGCGGCATGGCTCTGATAGCCGCGCGGGAACACCGCGCCGTGTTCGGTGAGGCGCTTCAGGCCGCCGCTATAATATTGGCGATATTCGCTGAACAGATCGCCGGAGAATTGATCGACGCTGATCGCGACGATGAGTTTGGGCGGGGCGGGACTCTGCGCCGCCAGCGGCGCGGCGGAAGCGAACAGGAGGGCGGCGGCGAGTTTCTTCATCATATCATCCCACTAATATCCTCCCCTGGAAGGGGAGGTGGCAGGCGCGCAGCGCCTGACGGAGGGGTGTCAGCCTATCGAGAGGGCGACACCCCTCCACCATTTGCTCCGCAAATGGTCCCCCTCCCCTTCCAGGGGAGGATGGGGGATCATCGGAGCGTCGGCGCTGCCAGCGGCCTTGACGGCGGATGACCAGCGACCTAGCCCGCAATCATCCAGCCGACCAGAGGCCCGATGCGGATTTTTCACGTCATTCTGATGACAGTCGCGCTGCTCGCGGGGCTTCCGGCCGCTTATGCGCAGGGCGCCTTCGGCGGCGGGCCGGCGCATATCGCCGCGCGGCTGGCGGCGGAAAGCGCTTCGCCCAAGGCGGGCGAGGGCACGACTATCGCTTTCGCCATGAACCCGGAGAAGGGGTGGCACGGCTATTGGGAAAATCCGGGCGACGCGGGCCTTGGCATGACGGTCGAATGGACGCTTCCCAAGGGCGTCAGCGTCGGCCCGCTGCGCTATCCGGTGCCAGAGACGCTGCTGATCGCGGGCCTGATGAACCATGTCTATGAAGGCCCCTATGCGGTGCTGGCGACGCTGAAGGTCGCGGCCGATGTCGCGCCCGGCACGCGCCTGCTGGTGCGGGCGAAGGCGAACTGGCTCGCCTGCACCGACAAGGTGTGCGTGCCCGAAAGCGGCGACCTCGCGCTCGATCTGGTCGCGGGCGAGGGCATTGTTTCGGATGCGGAACGAAATCGCTTCGATGCGTGGCGAACCCGTCTGCCCCGGCCGCTCGGGTCGGAGGCGACCTATGCGGTCAAGGACGGCAAGCTGCGCCTGTCCGTGCCGTTCCCGGCCGACGCACCGGCGAGCGCGGTGCATCTCTTCCCGCTCGCCGAAGGGCTGGCTCGCTACGCCGCGCCGCAGACGGTTTCGCGCGAAGGCGACCGGCTGCTCATCGAGACCGACGCGGCGGAAGCGCCCAAGGGCGACAAGGCGCAGGCGGTGCTGCGCACCGGCGATCATGTCGGTTTCCTGCTGACCGCCCGCCCCGGAGCCGTCCCCGAGGCAGCGGGGCCGGGGCAATGGTCCGCGATCCTCGTTGCGCTCGGCGGCGCGATCCTGGGCGGCTTGCTGCTCAACATCATGCCCTGCGTGTTTCCGATCCTTGGCCTCAAGGCGATGAAGCTGGCGAAAGCCGGGGGCGATGAGCGCGTCGTGCGGAGGGAGGCGCTGGCCTATGCGGCGGGGATCATCCTCACCTGCCTTGCGCTGGGCGGCCTGCTGCTCGGCCTGCGCGCGGCGGGCGGGGCGGTCGGCTGGGCGTTCCAGCTTCAAGACCCGCGCATCATCCTCGCGCTGCTGCTGCTGGTGACCGCCATCGCCTTCAACCTCGCCGGGCTGTTCGATCTCGCCGCGTTCGGCGGCGGCGAGCGGCTTGCGGGCAGGGGCGGGTTGGCCGGCGCATTCTGGACCGGCGCGCTGGTCGCCTTCGTCGCGACCCCCTGCACCGGACCGTTCATGGCCGCGGCGATGGGCGCGGCGCTGCTGCTGCCGCTTGCTGCCGCGCTGGCGGTGTTCGCCGGGTTGGGGCTGGGGCTTGCGCTGCCCTTCCTGCTGCTCGCCTATGTGCCGGCGTTTCGCAGTCGTTTGCCGAAGCCTGGGGCATGGATGGGTCGCTTTCAGAAAACCCTTGCCTTGCCGATGTTCTTGACCGCGCTCGGCCTCGCCTGGCTGCTGGGGCAGCAAAGGGGCGTCCCCGGCATGACCATCGGCCTTGGCGCGGCGCTGCTGCTGGCGCTGCTGCTCTGGTGGCTGGGCGGGCGGCAGCGGGCGGGGCGGGGCGGCGGTATAATCGTTGGCGTTGCGGCGCTGGCGCTGCTGGCGGGCGCGGCTCTGGCCCTGCCGGCGAGCGCTCCAGCGGCGCAGGCGAAAGGCGATTCAGCTGTTCCGTTCGCTGTTCGCGACCTCGACCGGCTGCGCGCCGCCAACAAGCCGGTCTTTCTCTATTTCACCGCCGACTGGTGCCTCACCTGCAAGGCCAATGAAGCCGCCGCGATCGACCGCGCCGAAACCCGCGCGGCGTTCGACAAGGCCGGCGTCACGGTGATGGTGGGCGACTGGACCAATGCCGACCCCGCCATCACTCGCTTCCTCGAAAGCCAGGGCCGCTCCGGCGTCCCCCTCTATCTCTGGTATGCGCCGGGCAAGGAGGCGCAGACCCTGCCGCAGTTGCTGACGCCATCGACCCTCACCGATCTGGTGCGTTGACATGGCAAAGGTCCGCGCCGACCAGCTGCTCGTCGACAATGGCCTCGCCGAAAGCAAGGCGCGCGCCCAGGCGCTGATCCTTGCCGGGCTCGTCTATCTCGGCGATCGCAAGGTCGAGAAAGCGGGGCAGCAGGTGGCGGCCGACGCACAGCTCGACGTGCGCGGGCGCGACCATCCCTGGGTCTCGCGCGGCGGCATCAAGCTCGCCCATGCGCTCGACGCCTTCGCCATCGACGTGACGGGCATGGTGGCGATCGATGTCGGCTCCTCGACCGGCGGCTTTACCGACGTGTTGCTGACGAACGGCGCGGCGCGCGTCTATGCGGTGGACAGCGGCACCAACCAGCTCGCCTGGAAGCTGCGCGCCGACGACCGCGTCATCGTCCACGAACAGACCAGCGCCCGCATCCTGACCGATGCCCATATCCCGCAAGCCGTCGACATCATCGTCTGCGACGCCAGTTTCATCAGCCTCGCCAAGGTGCTGGAGCGGCCCATCGGCTTCGCCCGCCCCGGCGCGCATCTCGTCGCCCTCATCAAGCCGCAGTTCGAGGCGCGGCGCGAGGAAGTGGGTAAGAATGGCGTGGTGCGCGATCCCGCCGTGCATGATCGGGTCTGCGCCGAGGTGCAGGATTGGGTCGCCAGCAAGGGCTGGACCGTCGCTGGTCTCACGCACAGCCCGATCACCGGGCCGCAGGGCAATGTCGAATTCCTGCTCCACGCCCGGCTTGGCGGATAAGCGGCCACGGTTCGTTTTCATGGCCGATACGATTTGATACAGGCCGGCACAAAGGGCCGTCTTGTATCCTTGCCCAAGGCCCGATAGCCCGCGACCATGCGTTCCCTGTTGCTTTTCCCCGCGACCCTGCTCTGCCTCGCCGGCTGCGGCGGCCAGCCCGACCGCAAGCCCAGCGCCCCGCCTCTGGTAAGCGCCGCGCCGATCGCGCGCGCGACCTTCACCGACGCCATCGAAGCGGTGGGCACCGCGCTCGCCAATGAGCAGGTGGTGCTCTCCGCCCCCGTCACGGAGCGGGTCGAGTCGCTGAACTTCGCCGATGGCGGCTATGTGCGCCAGGGCCAGGTGGTCGCGCGCATGGCGGTGGCGCAGGAACAGGCGGAGCTTGCCGCCGCGCAGGCGCAGGCGCGGCAGGCGCAACAGCAGCTCGACCGGGTGCAGGCATTGAAGGCGCGCGGCTTCGCCACCGCCGCCTCGCTCGACCAGCAGCTCGCGCTCGCCAATGCGGCGAAGGCGGCGGCCGACCAGTCGCGCGCGGCGATCGGCGACCGGGTGATCCGCGCGCCCTTTTCCGGCTATGTGAGCCTGCGCACCATTTCCGCCGGCGCGATCATCCCGGCCGGGACAGCGATCGCGACGGTCAGCGACCTCAGCCGCATCAAGCTCGACTTCACCGTGCCCGAAACGCGGCTGGCGATGATCCGCGAAGGGATGGCGATCCGCGCCGTCTCCGCCGCTTTCCCCGACCGCCCCTTTGCCGGGACGATCGCCACCATCGATCCCGTCATCGACCCGGCGACCCGCGCGGTGCGCGTCCGCGCGATCCTGCCCAATCCCGATCGCGCGCTCAAGCCCGGCATGTTGCTGACCGTCACCGTCGCCGCGCGCCAGCACCAGTCCCTCGCCGCCCCTGAGCTGGCCGTTGTGGGCGATGGCGAGGATCGCTTCCTGTTCGTGCTGGAAGGGCGGGAGGCAAAGCGCGTGAAGGTCGACACCGGCATCCGCCAGAACGGCCTTGTCGAAATCACCGGCGGGGTGAAGCCGGGGCAGCGGATCGTGACCGAGGGCGTCGTGAAGTTGCGCGACGGCATCAAGGTCCGGCTGGCGGGCGACAAGGCGGAACCCGGCGTATCCCGGCGCGCGGGCTGACGCGATGCAGCTGTCCGACCTCTCCGTCCGCCGCCCGGTGTTCGCCGCCGTCGTGGCGGTGCTGCTCTGCATCGTCGGCGTGGTCGGCTGGCTCAGCCTGTCGGTGCGCGAATATCCCGATACCGACCCGCCGATCGTGTCGGTCGAAACCAGCTATACCGGCGCTGCCGCATCGGTCGTCGAAACCCGCATCACCCAGCTGATCGAGGATGCGGTCGCGGGCGTGCAGGGGATCGAGACGATCACCTCCACCTCGCAGGACGGCACGTCGAACATCAACATCGAATTCGATCCCTCGCGCGACATAGACAGCGCCGCCAACGATGTGCGCGACCGGGTGGGATCGGTGGTCGAGGATCTGCCGGAGGACGCGCTCGCGCCCGAAATCCGCAAGGTCGACTCGGACGCCCGCCCCATCCTCTTCCTTGCTTTCTCGCGGCCGGGCTGGTCGCCGATCCGCATCAGCGATTATCTCGATCGCAATATCGTCGATCGCTTCGCCGCGATCGACGGCGTCGCCCGCGTCAATATCGGCGGCGAGGCGAGGCCCTCGACGCGCATCTGGCTCAACGCGGAAAAGCTCGCCGCCTTCGGTCTGACGCCGGCCGATGTCGAAAATGCGCTGCGCACTCAGAATGTCGAGCTGCCCGCCGGCCGCTTCGAATCGCGCGACCAGAACCAGACGCTGCGCGTCGAGCGGCCCTTCGCCACGCCCGACCAGTTCGCCAATCTGGTCGTCGGGCGCGGCGCGGACGGCTATCTGGTGAAGCTCGGCGATGTCGCCCGGATCGAGGAGGGCGCGGAAAACCGCTACAGCAGCTTCCGCTCCAACCAGGGCACGGCGATCGGCCTCGGCATCATCCGGCAGTCGGGCGCGAACACGCTGGAGGTCGCGCAGCGCGCCAAGGCGCTCATCAAGGAACTGGAACCGACCCTGCCGCAGGGGATGCGGGTCGCGATCGGCACCGACGAATCCTTGTTCATCGAGCGCGCGATCGAGAATGTCTATGACACCCTGATCGAGGCGGCCTTGCTCGTCATCCTCGTCATCTTCCTGTTCCTGGGGTCCGTCCGCGCGACGTTGATCCCGGCGGTGACGGTGCCGATCTGCCTGCTCGCGACCTGCGCGGTGATGTGGCTGCTCGGCCTCTCGATCAACCTCCTGACCCTGCTCGCCTTCGTTCTCGCGATCGGCCTCGTCGTGGACGATGCGATCGTGGTGCTGGAGAATGTCTATCACCGCGTCGAACAGGGCGACGATCCGCTCGTCGCCGCCTTTCTCGGCACGCGGCAGGTGGGCTTCGCCATCATTTCGACCACGCTGGTCGTCTGCGCGGTATTCGTGCCGGTCATGTTCCTGGCGGGGCAGACCGGCCTCCTCTTCCGCGAACTCGCGATCGCGATGATCGCGGCGATCGCTTTCTCCGGCTTCATCTCCCTGAGCCTCGCGCCGATGCTCTGTTCCAAGCTGCTCAAGACCGCCGAGCGCGGGCGGCTGGCGCGCTGGGTAGATGCGCGCTTTCAGCGGCTGGAGGGCGGCTATGCCCGCTGGCTCGACCATGCGATCCGCCGCCCGCTGCTGCCGCTGCTGGGCGTGCTGCTGTTTCTAGGGATAGCTGGCTTCTTCTTCACCCGCCTGCCGAGCGAGCTGGCCCCGGCCGAGGATACGGGCGTCGTCGAAGGGCAGATCAGCGCCCCCGAAGGCACCGGCTTCGACCGGATGATGGCCTATATGAAAAAGATCG
Source organism: Sphingobium sp. (assembly GCF_036170395.1). Classification (GTDB taxonomy): domain Bacteria; phylum Pseudomonadota; class Alphaproteobacteria; order Sphingomonadales; family Sphingomonadaceae; genus Sphingobium. Next base: position 44,313 of record NZ_JAVHPD010000011.1, on the reverse strand, counting down.
AGGACGATCTCGCTTTCCTGCGGAAGGACGGGACGCTCCAGAATCTGGTTATCCGCACGCCATCCGGCTTCGGCTCCACCGACGATTATAATGGCGGCAACGTCATCGCCTTCCTGCGCCCCTGGGAGGATCGCAGCATCACGACGAGCGAAGTCGCCGCGATCGTCAACAAGGTGATTGCCGACCAGCCCGGCGTGCGCGGCAATGTCGCGCCGCGATCCGGGCTGGGACGCGGGCGCGGGCTGCCGGTCAATATCGTGCTGGCGGGATCGACCTATGAAGGGCTGGCGGCGGCGCGGGATCGGATCATGGCGGCGGCGGCCGACTATCCGGGCCTCGTCAACCTCGACAGCGATTACAAGGAATCGAAGCCGCAGATGCGGATCGAGACCGACCTAGCCCGCGCCGGCGACCTTGGCGTGTCGGTGAACGACGTCAGCCAGGCGCTGCAGAGCCTGTTGGGATCGCGCCGTGTCACCACCTATGTCGACCGGGGCGAGGAATATCGCGTGCTGGTGCAGGCGGAAAATGAAGGGCGCGAGACGGTCGCCGATCTGGAGCGGATCAACGTCCGCAGCCGGACCGGCGCGCTGGTGCCGCTGTCCGCGCTGGTGACGGTGCGCGAGGTCGCCGGGCCGCGTCAGCTCAACCGCTACAATAAGCTGCGCGCCATCACCCTGTCCGCCGCGCTCGCGCCCGGCACGTCGCTGGGCGATGCGCTCGGCTGGCTGGAGGGGCAGGCGCGCCAGTCGCCCGAAGTGCTGGCGATCGGCTATCGGGGCGAAAGCCAGTCGCTGCGCGAGACGGGCAGCGCGATCTGGCTGGTGTTCGGCCTTACCATATTGATCGTCTTCCTGCTGCTCGCCGCCCAGTTCGAGAGCTTCATCCATCCCGGCGTTATCATCGCCACCGTGCCGCTGGCGGTAGCGGGCGGTGTGCTGGGGCTGGCGATCACCGGCGGCACGATCAACCTCTACAGCCAGATCGGCATCGTCATGCTGGTGGGCCTTGCCGCCAAGAACGGCATCCTGATCGTGGAGTTCGCTAATCAGCTGCGCGACGAGGGGCGGGAGGTGGCGGCGGCGATCCGGGAAGCGGCCAAGCGCCGGCTGCGCCCCATCCTCATGACCTCGATCGCGACCGTCATCGGCGCGGTGCCGCTGGTCATCCGGGGCGGGGCGGGGGCGGCCGCGCGCCAGTCGATCGGCGTCGTCGTGGTGTTTGGCGTCAGCCTCGCGACGCTCATCACGCTGTTCCTGATCCCCATATTCTATTCGCGCGTTGCCAAGCGGACGGTTTCTCCGCAAACCGTCAGCCGCAAGCTGGAATCGGCGCTGAAGGATTCGCCCGAACCGGCCGAATGAGTGACATGCGTGGGGAGTGTTGCTTTCGATGAATGAGATTGCGTCCCAAGGTCAGTTGCGCCTTGCCTATCTGCGCTGGGCGCTGGTTACCGTTCCGGCGATCGTCTTCCTGGGGTTTCTATCGGGACAGCTCGCCAATAGCGGCTATGGCAATCGCTGGTTCGACGCGCTGGACAAGCCGACGCTGATCCCGCCCGGCTGGGTGTTCGGCGTCGCCTGGACCATCCTCTATATCCTGATGGCGCTCGCCTTCGCCATCGTCCTCCACGCGCGCGGCGCGAAGGGGCGGGGCGCGGCGATCGCGCTGTTCCTTGTCCAGCTTCTCATGAATCTCGCCTGGTCGCCGCTTTTCTTCCGCGCGCATCAGGTCGGCAGTGCGCTTGTCCTGATCGTCGCTTTGTTCCTGACGGTTGCGGCCACCACGGCGCTGTTCTGGCGCATCCGCCGGCTCGCAGGCGTGCTGCTGCTCCCCTATCTCGCCTGGCTGGCCTTCGCCTCCTACCTCAATTATGAGATCGGCCGGCTGAACCCCGATGCCGAGACCCTTGTCGCGCCTGCGCTGCGAACCCAAGTAAGATAGATAGCGGCGCACCCGGCGCGCCCGACATGAGGACAAGAGCAATGCAGAGCGAGAACCGCTTTTTCGACGATCTGGCGAAGCTGGTGAACGGAGCGGCCGGTACGATGGCGGGCATGACCCGCGAGTTCGAGTCCAACGCCCGCGAGCGCGCGCGCGAATGGATCGGCGGCATGGACTTCGTCTCGCGCGAGGAGTTCGAGACGGTGAAGGCGCTGGCCGCGGCGGCGCGCGAGGAAGTGGAATTGCTGAAAGCCCGTATCGATGCGCTGGAAGGCAAGGGCGGCACGGCCTGATCGCTTGCCGCTGCGATCCATCTGTCCTTTGGCTGCGCGCGATGATAAAGCGCGGCGATGATGGATAGCGACGAATTTGAACATGGCGGTCAGGAAGCCGCGCCGATCGACATGCTGGCCGCCTATTTCGAGGCGCATGGCTGGAGCTTCGACCAGGTCGGCGACGACGAGATCGTCGGCAACACCCAAGGGTCATGGGCGCAATATGAGCTGCGCGGCATCTGGCGCGACGAGGATCAGGTGCTCCAGCTGCTCGCCATGCCCGACATTCGGGTGACGGACGAAAAGCGCGCGACCATCTACGAGACGCTGGGCCTCATCAACGAGCAGCTGTGGATCGGCCATTTCGAGCTGTGGTCTTCGAGCGGCATCATCCTGTTCCGCCATGGCGCTTTGCTGGGCGCGGGCGGCACGCTGACGCTCGATCAGGCGCAGATGCTGGTCGAAACCGCGATCGACGAATGCGAGCGCTTCTATCCGGTGTTCCAGTTCGTCCTGTGGGGCGGCAAGTCGCCCGCCGAAGCCATTTCCGCCAGCCTGATCGAAACCCGCGGCGAGGCCTGAGGGGTGGCGGCAATTGCATGGCCCGACCATCTGTTCCTGGTCGGCTGCGGCAATATGGCGGGGCAGATGCTCGGCCGCTGGCTCGACTGCGGCCTTGATACGGCGCGGGTCACGGTGCTTCGCCCCAGCGGGCGGGCGGTGGCGGCGGGCGTGAGCGTCGTCACAGACTGGCCCGCATCGCTGCCGGCGGGAACCACCGTGCTGCTGGGGATGAAGCCCTACCAGATTGAGGATGTGGCAGGGCGGCTGGCGCCGATTTGCGCGGCGGATACGCGGATCGTCTCGATCCTTGCCGGCACCACGCTTGCTACATTGCGTGGTCATTTCCCGAGCGTCGCCGGCATCGTTCGCGCCATGCCCAACCTGCCCGTGGGCCTGGGCGAAGGAGTGACGGCGCTGTTCACCGATGACCGCACCGGCCCGGACACGCGGGCAGCGGTCGAAGCGCTGATCCGGCCGCTCGGCCTCGCTGAATGGATTGCGGACGAAGGGCTGTTCAATAGCATCACCGCGCTATCGGGCTGCGGCCCGGCCTTTCTCTTCCGCTTCGTCGACGCGCTCGCGCGGGCGGGGGAGGCGATCGGGATTCCGGCGGATCAGGCCGCGCGCATGGCGCTGGCGACGGTGCAGGGATCGGCCAACATGGCCGCCCGCGCCAGTGTCAGCCCTGCCACGCTCGCCGATCAGGTCGCCTCGCCCGGCGGCATGACGCGCGAGGGGCTGAACGTCCTTGACGCCGAGGACCGGCTGCTGACCCTGCTCACCGACACGCTGACCGCCGCCCGCGACCGGGGCGAGGCGATGGCGCGCGGCGCTTAGAGGAACCCTCTTATGCTCACGCCCGATACGCCGATCCTGCTGCTGACCACCGGCGGGACGATCGACAAAATCTATTTCGACGCTCTATCGGACTATCAGGTGGGCGAGACGGTGATGGCCAAGCTGCTGGAGATCGCGCGGGTCAAGCGGCCCTTCCGCGTCGAGGAAGTCACGCGCAAGGACAGTCTGGAACTGGACGATGCCGACCGCGCGCTGATCTACGCCCGCGTCGCCGCCGCCCCGGAGCGGCATGTCGTCATCACCCACGGCACCGACACGATGACCGAGACCGCGAAGCAGCTCCACGCCATCGAAGGCAAGACCATCGTGCTGGTCGGCGCGCTCGCCCCCGCGCGCTTCGGCGAGAGCGACGCCAGCTTCAACCTCGGCATGGCGTTCGCGACAGCGCAGGTGGCGGAGCCGGGCGTCTATATCACCATGAGCGGATCGGTGTTCCGCGCCGACAAGGTGGTGAAGGACAGGGCGAAGGGGGCGTTCGTCCCCATGGAGGACTGACGCCTCACTCACTTTTGGGAACCTCATCCCATATTACAGCATTGTTGCTGCCGGGTGGCGTGACGAGGAGGAGACACCATGACCGAGTATCGCACCGACTATCAGGACCGTCCGGCAACGACGACGACCGTGATCGAAAAGCGCAGCGGTGGCGGCGGAATGACCTTCGCCATATTGCTGCTGGTGGTCGTGGTGGCGGTTGCCGCCTTCTTCCTTATCAGCAGCGAAACCAGCAAGGACAATGCCGTGACGAGCGCCGCGACCCAGGTCGGTCAGGCGGCGAGCGACGTCGGCGACGCGGCCAAGGACGCGGCGGGCGCTGCCAAGGGCGAGTAACGCCAACATGCGTGGTTCGAGCCGCTATATTGTTCCCCGGCGCAGGCCGGGGTCCAGTCCCGCGCTCTGAACTGGGCCCCGGCCTGCGCCGGGGAACGCACTTGATCCCTGCGGCAGCTCGTCATTGGCGCAGCTTCATGCGGATCGACAAAAAGGGGCGCTCCGATGGCTCGGAGCGCCCCTGTTTTCGCACCTATTATGGCTCAGCCCTCGAGTTTCACATATTTCGGCGCGGCTTCGTTCAGGATGCGCAGGATCTTCTTGAGCGCGCTCGGCTCGTCGGTCTCTTCCATCGCGGCCAGTTCGCGGGCGAGGCGGCTCGAAGCGGCCTCGAAAATCTGGCGCTCGGAATAGCTCTGCTCGGGCTGGTCGTCGGCGCGGAAGAGGTCGCGGGTCACTTCGGCGATCGATACCAGGTCGCCCGAATTGATCTTCGCTTCATATTCCTGCGCGCGGCGCGACCACATGGTGCGCTTGACCTTGGGCTTGCCCTTGAGCGTTTCCATGGCTTCCTCCAGCGTCTTGTTGCTGGAGAGCTTGCGCATCCCTACGCCTTCGGCCTTGTTGGTCGGCACGCGGAGCGTCATCCGCTCCTTCTCGAACCGGAGCACATATAGCTCCAGCTCCATGCCGGCGATCTGCTCCTTTTGCAGCTCTATGACCCGGCCAACGCCATGCTTGGGGTAAACGACATAATCACCAACGTCAAAGGACAGCGCCTTGGCAGCCATTTGATACCTTTCCAATTCCACCGGGGGAACGGGTCGTCGCGGGAGCGCAGGAGCCAGAAAGCCCAGAGCCGGATGATCCGCGGCGTCGCCCGTCAAGACATGAAGTATATTCTCCAGGGCCGGATAAGGGGGCATCCGGCCGTTGCGGACCTTTTTAGCAGATTCGTAACAAAATTACCACCCCTGGACATAATGTCCGGGGTGGCGCAGATTCCAACCCGAAACGGGACGGGTTTGCTTTAGCTGCCCTTGCCCGGTTCGGGGGAGAAAAACTGCTCCAGCTTGTTGGCGACGCCGTTCATCGCCTCTGCGTCATCGGGCGCGTCGCCCTTGACCGTGATATTGGGCCATTCCGCGCTGAACTTGGTGTTCAGCTCCAGCCATTTTTCGAGGCCATTCTCGGTATCGGGCAGGATCGCTTCGGCCGGGCATTCGGGCTCGCACACGCCGCAGTCGATGCACTCATTGGGGTTGATGACCAGCATATTCTCCCCTTCGTAGAAGCAATCGACGGGGCAGACCTCCACGCAATCCATATATTTGCACCGGATGCAGTTGTCGGTCACGACATAGGTCATTGGCTGGCACTCTTGGGGTTGTGAACGGCGGCCCTGCTATGCCCGCCTGCCGCCAAGGTCAATGAGGATATTGTTGGCGGGGATATGAGCCGGGCTTCACCCCCCGACCGTCAGTTCCTCATAGCAGGCCTGCGCCTCCGGGGCGGGGCCGCGCCGGGCCGGCAGCGCCACGACGCGGACCACGCGGACCTTGTCGACATGGGGGAAGGTGATGAGGTCACCGGCGCGCACGGGCGCATGGGCGCGATCGATGCGGCGGCCGTTCAAGCGGATGTGGCCGTCCTCCGCCAGCGCCTGCGCGACCGACCGGCTTTTCGACAGGCGCGCGAACCAGAGGAACTTGTCGATGCGAAGGCTGGGGCCGTGCCCCACCGCCGCCGCCTCAGCCATTGCGGCCAAGCAACTCGGCAAGGCCGGCAAAGGCGTTGTTGGCGGGCGCGGGCGTGCCGCCGGTCGAAGCGGGGCGCGGGCCGCGATCGCGTGGCGGTCGGCGGTCGCCTTCGGGCTTGCCCTCCGCCTTCGCCCCGCGCGGCTTGCCGCCATGGGGCTGGCGATCGGGGCGCGGCTTCTGCCGGCCCCGGAAGGCCCAGTTCGCGCCGGCGGGGGCGGCCGGGGCGGGTTCGGCGAGCTCTGTGCCCTCGACCGGTTCGGCTGCTTCCGCAACCGGAGCGGGCGCGGCCGGCTCGACCGGGCGGAAGCCGGCGAGGCGCATCAGCGCCAGGAACGCCGGCTCGTTGAGGCCGAGCGAGACGATCTGCGGGCTGGTGGCGGTGAAGCGCTCGTTCTTCGCGATCGCCTCATGCGCGGCGCGCGCCATGCGCTCGGCCATGTCGATGCGCAGCATCTGGTCGGCGAAACCCCGGAAGCCGGCGATCCGCGCGCCCATCTGCGCCGGCTTCTCGCCCAGCGGCAGCAGGGTGAGGCCAGGGCCGGGCAGCGGCAGGCAGGGTTTGGCGATGCGCGCGGCCAGCAGCGCCGAGCGCCAGCGCGCCGCGCCTGGCTTCAACAGACCCGGATGATAGATGTCGAGCACGCCGATATCGATGCCGGCCTTGCGCAGCAGGTGCCGCTGGTCCTTGTCGAGGTGGCCGAGCGCGGCGTCGAGATCGGTCCGCGCGATCACGCCGCCGGCATCGGCAAGCTGCGCGAAGACGGCGCGCACGACCGGCGGCACAGCTGGGTCGGCGGCGCTCTCGCTCATCTTGACGAGGGGCAGGAGATGCTTCTGCTTCTGCGCGTCGAACCAGGCGGCGAGGCGGGCGACGACCTGCTTCTGCACATCCTGCCCCAGCGCCAGCAGCGCGCGATCGAGCCGGATCTCGGGCGACAGCAGAGCGGGGCCAGCGAGCAGCGTCGCAACGGGCACGCCGCCCCAGCCGATGCCCGGCGCCAGTCCCGCCTCGTCCAGCAGCGCGAAATCCGCGTCCTGCGCCGCCACCAGTTCTTCAGCCTTCACGCGCAACACCTTTCCAAGCCGGCGTTCGGCCGCCGCCAGCAACAATTTGCGATCGGCAAGCCGCGTAGCGGGATCGACCGAGAATCGGAAGCCGTCAAGTCGCCCGATCGTTTCGCCGTCGACGCAGACGGTTCCGTCCGGCTCCACCGTGACGGGGAGGTTGCTCGCATTCTGGCCGATGTCGCGCAGAAGGACGGCGGTGCGGCGATCCACGAAACGCTGGGTCAGCGCGGCATGGAGCGCATCGGACAGCTTTTCTTCAAGGGCGCGGGTGCGCTCGGCCATTTCGGCGGGGTGGGCGAGCCAGTCGGCGCGGTGGGCGATATAGGCCCAGGTCCGCGCGGCGGCGATGCGGCCCGAAATCGTGTCGATATCGCCCTGCACCGAATCGAGTCGCGCGATTTGCTGCGCGAACCAGTCGCGCGGAATATGTCCGCTGCCTTCGGACAGGAAACGCCAGATGCGGCTCACCATCCGGGCATGATGGTCCGCGCCCAGCTTCTGGAAATCGGGCAGGCTGGATGCTGCCCAGAGCCGCTCCACCTGCCGCCTGCCGCGCGCCCGCTCGATCACCAGCGGATCGTCGGCCAGCCGCTTGAGCACGGCCAGGTCCACCGCCTCGGGCGCGGCGCGCAGTTCGGGCCGGTCTGGCTTCTCCTCCAGGTCGGCGATCAGGTGCGCCAGGCTGTCGGTGCGCGGCGTGCCGTCTCGCCAGTAAAGCTGGTCGATCGGCGGAAAGCGATGCGCCTCGATCGCCTCGATCTCCTCGGGGGTGAAAGCGGCGTCGCCATCCTCATGGCCGAGGCTCCCGAAGCTGCCGTCCTTGTGATGCCGCCCGGCGCGCCCGGCGATCTGCGCGATTTCGCTGACGGTCAGGCGGCGGGTGCGGCGGCCATCGAACTTGCGGAGCGAGGCGAAGGCGACATGCGCGACATCGAGATTGAGGCCCATGCCGATCGCGTCGGTCGCAACCAGATAATCGACCTCGCCGTTCAGGAACATCTGCACCTGCGCGTTGCGGGTGCGGGGCGAAAGCGCGCCCATCACCACCGCCGCGCCGCCGCGAAAGCGCCGCAACATTTCGGCCACGGCATAGACCTCCTCCGCCGAGAAGGCGACGATGGCCGAGCGTTTGGGCAGGCGGGAGAGCTTCTTCGCGCCGGCATAGGAGAGGGTGGAGAAGCGCGGACGGCCGATAATCTCTATGTCGGGCACCAGCGCCTTCACGACGCGCGCAATGCTGGCGGAACCCAGGATCATCGTTTCCTCGCGCCCCCGCGCGCGCAGGATACGGTCGGTGAAGATATGCCCGCGCTCCGGGTCCGCGCCCAGCTGCGCCTCGTCCAGCGCGACGAAGGCGAAGTCGCGCTCCAGGCTCATCGATTCGGCGGTGCAGAGGAAATAATGGGCGTGCGGCGGGACGATCTTTTCCTCGCCGGTGACGAGCGCGACCTTGTCCGCGCCCTTGATCGCCACCACCCGGTCATAGACCTCGCGCGCCAGCAGCCGCAGCGGAAAGCCCATCATGCCGCTCGAATGGCCGCACATGCGCTCGACCGCGAGATGGGTCTTGCCGGTGTTGGTCGGTCCCAGGACCGCAGTGACGGGAGAACGTGCGAACTGGGCCATGGTCGTCCCTATGTCGGGGAGCGGGCGGCGGGGCACAAGGGGAATCGACAGTTCCCTGTCGCGGGGCCACTCTGGCGGGCCGGTCGCACGGTTCGTCGCAGCCAACCCGGCCGCACGGCCATCTTTATTTGACTTTAACCCTGTCGCTTCACAACAGTCCGGCCCACGCGCGGCGCGGGGGACGTTGCCGGCGCGGCGATGATAAAAGCCTTTGGGGTCGCGGGGTTTGTTTCAGGAAAATTCGTTCGGGTCACAGCAGGGCGGCGCGTCCGTGTCGCTATGGCTGGCCGATTCGCTGGGCCGCACCCCGGCCGCGCCGCCGCCGCCGGATTGGCGCGCGCGGCTGCGCGCCTGGGCGGACGAGGTGGAGCTGGTGCCCGACCTTGGCCGCAACATCGGCAGCGCCACCTGGTTTCGTGGTCTCGCCACCTGCTTTGGCCTGTGCGCCACCGCGCTTTATCTTTCCCCCGGCTTCCAGCCTGTTCCCGGCGCGCCCGGCCCGACGCTGAGCGATGCGCATTATGACGAAGTGCGCAGCCAGATGATGACGCCGCTCGCGCTCGGCGCGGACAGCGGGCGGCATATGGGATCGACCGACGCGGTTCAGCCGCTGCGCGAGACGCCCGAACGGCCGCAGATCGAACTCAGCGCGCAGGTCGGCAGCAGCGACACGCTGCCCCGCGCTTTGTCGCGCGCCGGCGTCAGCAGCGGCGATGTCGCGACGATCATGGGGCTGGTCGGCGGGGATATCGACGCCGGGGTGAAGCCCGGAACCCGGCTCGACATCATCCTCGGCCGCCGCGCCAGCCGCGACCGGCCGCGCCCGCTCGACAAGCTCGCCTTCCGCGCGCGGCTCGACCTTGGCGTCGAAATGACACGTAATGGCGGCGCGCTGTCAGTGCGGCGCATTCCCATCCGCGTCGACGACACGCCGCTGCGTATCCAGGGCGTCGTCGGCGACAGCATCTACCGCTCGGCCCGCGCCGCCGGCGCGCCGCCCAAGGCGGTGCAGGCGTTCCTGCGGGTGATCGCGCAGCAGGTCGACCTGGGCGGCATCGGCGCGGGCGACCGCTACGACATCGTCACCGCCTATCGCCGCGCGGAGACGGGCGACGTGGAGGTGGGCGATCTCCTCTACGCCGGCCTCAAGCGCGCGCGCGGCCGGTCGATCGACATGCTCAAATGGACCAAGGACGGCCGGACCGAATGGTTCGAGGCGTCGGGCGTCGGCGAGCGGCGGGGCGTGCTGTCCTCGCCAGTGTCGGGCCGTATGTCGTCGGGCTTCGGGATGCGGCGGCACCCGATCCTGGGCTATACCCGGATGCACGCCGGCATCGATTTCGCCGCGCGCTACGGGTCGCCCATTTATGCCGTCACCGATGGCGTCGTCGCCTATGCCGGGCGGCACGGCGGACATGGCAATTATGTCCGCATCCAGCATGGCGGCGGCCTCGCCACCGGATATGCGCATATGAGCCGGATCGCGGCGGCGCCGGGACAGCGGGTGCGGCAGGGGCAGGTGATAGGCTATGTCGGATCGAGCGGCCTGTCCACGGGTCCGCATCTCCACTATGAACTCTATCGCAACGGCGCGACGGTCAATCCGCTGTCGGTGCGCTTCACCACCATGGCGCAGCTCGCCGGGGCGGAACTCGCCGCCTTCCGCGCGAAGCTGGCCCAATATCGCGGGCTGCGGGTCGGGACGCATGAGGGCTTCGCCGCGCCCGTTGCGAGCGGGAAATAAGCCGCTTCCCGTCGTCCCTTCGCTCGGCTAACCCACGGCGATGACAGCCCCGATCACCGCCATATTGCTGGCAGGCGCACGCCCCATTCCCGATCCGCTGGCGCAGGCGGCTGGCGTTCCGGTCAAGCCGCTCGCCCCGGTCGGCGGCGAGCCGATGATAAACCGGCCCGCGCGCGCGCTGCTCGGTCATCCGGCGATCGGCCGGGTCATCATCCTCACCCAGCGGCCCGACGCCTTTGCCGATCATCCCGCTGCCGCCTGGCTCGCCGCCGATCCGCGCGTCCGGTTCGAGACCGGCGGGCAGGGGATCGCCTCCTCGCTGCTGGCGCTGATGGAGGGGCACGCCTTGCCCTTCCCGATCCTGCTGACCACCGCCGATCATGTGCTGCTCGACCAGGCGATGCTCGACCAGTTTGTGGCCGAGGCGGAAGGGGCGGACATCGCGGTCGCCATGGTCGAGCGGGCAACGCTGATCGCCCGTTATCCGGGGTCGCGCCGCACCTGGCTCAAATTCCGCGACGGCTGGTGGTCGGGTGCGAACATTTTCTGGATCGGCAGCGCCCGCGCCCGCCCGGTGATCGCCCTGTGGCAGGAGGTCGAGCAGGACCGCAAGAAGGGCTGGAAGATATTGGCCGCCTTCGGCCTGTTCGCGCTGCTGGGCGCGCTGCTGCGACTGCTGACGCTGCGCGGCGGGATCGCGCGCATGGGGCGCAAGTTCGGGCTTGAAGCGCGGCTGGTGGCGATGGCGCAACCCGAAGCGTGCATCGATGCGGACAAGGCGGAGGATGTCATGCTGATCGAAGGGATTTTGCGGGATAGGCACTCAACGCATCCGCCTCTGTAGGGCGATCGTTGCAACAATAGCCTCTGAATTGATTCATTGAGTCGATCAGGAAGCGCAAGTGGTTGGCGAGTTGCCATAAGGTCAGCGCCCGACCATCCGTCATTGCTTTCGCAAAAACGCAATTCCGCAACGATCCGCAGAACGGAAAGGGGCTGTAGGGCGTCGGCGCGGCTTGATATGAGACCGAGTGCGGGAACAGATGCGCGATGACGCGGCTCCGGCTTGCGCTGGAGCCTGGCATGCGTCGGCCCTATAGCTCGCTGCCCATCAGCGCCGGGAAGAAGCCTTCATGCGCGGCGCGCAGGTCGGTGAGCGAGACGCCCGCTACGGTCTCGCCGCCGACCGTGCCGATCCGCACCGCGCCCGGAACCTCGACGGCCGGCGCCGTCGTCACGATATAGCGGCCCTGATCCTCGCCAAAGGCGCTTGCAGGCGTGAACATGGTCGTCACCTCCGCGCCCATGCCGCCCGCCAGCGCCATCTCCGCCAGCGCGACCAGCAGGCCGCCATCGGACAGGTCGTGCACCGCCGTCGCTTTGCCCTCGGCAATCAGCGAGCGGACGAGATCGGCGTTGGCGCGTTCCGCCGCCAGATCCACCTTCGGCGCTTCGCCTGCCTCGCGGCCGGCGATCTCGCGCAGCCAGATCGACTGGCCGAGATGCGTTCCCTCGCCCCCGATCAGCCAGATCGCGTCGCCTTCATTCTTGAACGCAACCGTGGCCATCACGTCCACATCGGCCAGCAACCCGATCCCCCCGATCGCCGGCGTCGGCAGGATCGCGCTGCCACCGCCGCTTGCCTTGCTCTCATTATAGAGCGAGACATTGCCCGACACGATCGGGAAGTCGAGCGCACGGCAGGCGTCGCCCATGCCGTCGAGGCAGCCGGTGAGCTGCGCCATGATCTCGGGCCGCTGCGGATTGGCGAAATTGAGGCAATTGGTGACGGCGAGAGGGGTCGATCCCACAGCACTCAGATTGCGATAGCATTCCGCGATCGCCTGCTTGCCGCCCTCATAGGGATCGGCATAGCAATAGCGCGGGGTGCAATCGGTGCTGATCGCGATGCCCTTGCGCGTGCCATGCACCCGCACCACCGCTGCGTCGCCGCCGGGGCGCTGCACCGTGTCGGCGCCGACCATATGGTCGTACTGCTCCCAGATCCACCGCCGGCTGGCGATGTCGGGCGATGCCATGAGCTTGAGTAAATCCGCGCCGATATCGGTCAAATCGGGAATATCGCCCAACGGCTCGACCTTAGCCCAGGCCTTATACGCCTCGCGCGACAGCGAAGGCCGGTCGTAAAGCGGCGCGTCGTCCGCCAGCGGGGCCAAGGGGATGTCGCAGACGATCTCGCTTTTATGCTCCAGCACCATGCGCCCGGTGTCAGTAACATGGCCGATGACCGCGAAGTCCAATTCCCATTTGCGGAAGATCGCTTCTGCAAAAGCCTCCTTGCCGGGCTGGAGCACCATCAGCATCCGCTCCTGGCTCTCCGAGAGCATCATCTCATAGGCGGTCATGCCGGTTTCGCGCTGCGGCACGTCATCCATCTTGAGGTGGATGCCGACGCCGCCCTTGGACGCCATCTCGACGCTGGAGGAGGTGAGACCCGCTGCGCCCATATCCTGAATGGCGACGATCGCGTCGGACGCCATCAGTTCGAGGCAGGCCTCGATCAGCAGCTTCTCGGTGAAGGGATCGCCCACCTGCACGGTTGGGCGCTTGGCGTCCGCGTCGTCGCCGAAATCGGCCGACGCCATGGTCGCGCCGTGGATGCCGTCGCGTCCGGTCTTGGACCCCACATAGACGATCGGATTGCCGACGCCAGAGGCCGCGCTGTAGAAGATCTTGTCGGTGTCGGCGACGCCCACGGTCATCGCGTTGACCAGGATGTTGCCGTCATAGGCCGGGTGGAAATTCACCTCGCCGCCGACGGTCGGCACGCCCACGCAATTGCCATAGCCGCCGATGCCATGCACCACGCCGCTGATGAGATGCTTCATCTTCGGGTGGTCGGGCCGTCCGAAGCGCAGCGCGTTCATGTTAGCGATCGGCCGCGCGCCCATGGTGAAGACGTCGCGCAAAATGCCGCCTACGCCGGTCGCCGCGCCCTGATAGGGTTCGATATAGGAGGGGTGGTTGTGGCTCTCCATCTTGAAGATGGCGGCCTGGCCGTCGCCGATATCGACCACGCCGGCATTCTCGCCGGGGCCGCAAATGACCTGCGGGCCGGTGGTGGGCAGCTTCTTGAGATGAATGCGGCTCGACTTATAGCTGCAATGTTCCGACCACATGACCGAGAAGATGCCGAGTTCGGTCAGGTTCGGCTCGCGTCCCAGCGCGTTCAATACACGGTCATATTCTTCCGGGGAAAGGCCATGTTCGGCGACGATTTCCGGGGTGATCTGGGGAGCGGTGCTGGACATGCCCGCGCCTTTAGCGGCGGCGGGCGGCAAGGGCAACCGCTGCCCGAGGCTGGGTCGCCCCCGTCAGAAAATGCCGACCGCAGCCTCAGCCCAGATGAGAAGCGCCGCGGCGACCACCGCCGAGCACGCCAACGCCCGCGCCGGCGCGCTCGCCATGACGCGCGTCGCCAGTTCGACCCCCAGCCCCACGCCACCCAGCAGCAGCCCCGCCGCTGCAAAATCGCCAAGCCCCCAGCGCACTTCGCTCGTGAAGGCCATGGCGACGGCCGGCAGCGCGAGAAGCAGAGCGAGCGCAGCCCACAGCGTTCGGTGCGGGTTTTGCAAGACGATCATGGGCATCATGCGGCTTTCTCCTTCGACTGCGCCTGTCTATCACGCGCGCCGGCCAAAGAAAAAGGCCGGACCTTCAGGGAAAGGTCCGGCCGGTGATGAATTTCGGCGAAACCGCGTCGATCAGACGTGGCAGCTCTGCGCGCTCTTGCCCGGCACGGTGATGGTGACATCATTGCCCTGGCCCGACACTTCGTAGCCGCCCTCGGCGACATAGGGCTTGCCCGCTTCGGGCGCGGCGAGCTTGGTCGCTGCGCCGGTCTTTTCGGTGCGCAGCAGCGCGGTCTTGTCGTCGCTCATGAAGTCGACGAAGATCAGGCTGTTATCCTTGCAGCGATACTGCTTGTTCGCTTTCACCGACGGCGGCAGTTCGACCGGCGCGGCGTTGGCGAGCTTTTCGGCCATCGGATCGGCAGGGCCGCCGACGACTTCGGGCTGGTCGTTGTTGTTGCAGGCCGACAGCAGCGTCAGGCCGGCGGCGGCGATCAGGGGGAGATAAGATTTCATAGCGATCCTTTTATGTGCATGTGCAACATCATGCGTCAACGCAAAATCGGCCATTTTCCGCCATGGCTGTGAAATGGCGTCATGACAGCATGATGACAGGCTTGCGACGGCGCGGCTCGGCCAGGTCCGTCCAGGTCGCAGGGCTTGACCGCAGGCGCGGGCGCGGCCAATGCAGGACGCGATGGCTGAGGATATGTCCACCCCCGATGTCGAGGCGCTGTCCTTCGAGGAAGCGCTGCGCGCGCTCGAACAGATCGTCCGCCGGCTGGAAAGCGGGGACGTGCCGCTGGACGAGTCGATCTCGCTCTATGCGCAGGGGGAGGCGCTGCGAAAGCGCTGCGCCGACCGGTTGCAGGCGGCCGAGGCACGCATCCAGAAGTTGACCGTCGATGCCGGGGGCGCAGTGACGGGCGCCCAGCCGTTCGGCGCGGACTGAGGCGGCCATGGCGGGGGCAGCCGCGCTGGTCATGCTGCGCGCCCGCGACGTGGCGCGCGAAATCGACGCTGCGTTCGACCATTTGCTCGCTATGCCGGGCGATCCGCGCGACCGCCTCTACGCGGCGATGCGCCATGCCGCGATCGGCGGCGGCAAGCGGCTCCGTCCGCTGCTGGTGCAGGCGGCGAGCGACCTGTTCAACATCTCGCGCGATTCGGCGCTGCGCGTCGGTCTCGCGATCGAGTGCATCCATGTCTATTCGCTTATTCATGACGATCTGCCAGCGATGGACGACGACGATATGCGCCGGGGCAAGCCCACCGTCCATAAGGCGTTTGACGAGGCGACGGCGATCCTGGCGGGCGACTGCCTCCACGACCTTGCCTTCCAAATCCTGTCGGACGAGGAGACCCATCCCGATCCCTTCGTCCGTATCGAACTGGTGCAGGCGCTTGCGCTTGCCAGCGGCCCGGCCGGCATGGCGGGCGGGCAGATGATGGACCTGGAGGCGGAAAAGACCCGCTTCGATCTCGCCACCGTCACCCGGCTCCAGAATCTCAAGACCGGCGCGCTGATCGCCGTCTGCGTCGAGGCCGCCGCGATCATGGCGCGCTTGCCGGCCGAAGCGCGGTTGCGGCTTCACGGCTATGCCCGCGACATCGGCCTTGCCTTCCAGATCGCTGACGATCTGCTCGACGTGGAGGGCGACGCGACGCTCGCCGGCAAGGCGCTGGGTAAGGATGCGGCGGCGGGCAAGGAAACCTTCGTCTCGCTGCTCGGCGTCGATCGCGCGCGCGAACAGGCGCATATGCTGGTCGATCAGGCCAAGGCGCATCTGCATGGGCATGGCGCGGAAGCCGACCTGCTGCGCGCTATCGCCGACTATATCGTGGAGAGGGACCGCTAAACCCATGACCAAGCCGCGCATCGGTGTCTATCCCGGCACCTTCGACCCCATCACCCTCGGGCATATGGACATCATCCGGCGCGGCGCGAAGCTGGTCGACAAGCTGGTAATCGGCGTCACTACCAACATCTCCAAGTCGCCCATGTTCACCGATGAGGAGCGGCTGGACATGGTGCGCCGCGAATGCGCCGACATCGACACGGAGATCGTCGTCACCGGCTTCAATTCGCTCCTGATGGACTTTGCCGAATCGCAAGGGGCGAGCGTCATCATCCGCGGCCTGCGCGCGGTCGCGGACTTCGAATATGAATATCAGATGGCGGGCATGAACCAGCAGATCAACGGCCGGGTCGAAACCGTCTTCCTGATGGCCGACGTGTCGTTGCAGCCGATCGCCTCGCGTCTGGTCAAGGAAATCGCACTCTATGGCGGGCCGATCCACAAGTTCGTCAGCCCGGCCGTGCGCGAAGAGGTGGAAGACCGGGTCGAGAAGATCGGGCGCAAGGGCACTGTCTAAGCCGCTTTTTAAGCCTTCGTTCAGTTGCCAATCGCGATCAGCGCGTTATCAGGGCCGCTTCGACCGAGAAGCCGGCAAGAGATTTGAGGAACATCACCCCCATGCGTTTCACTCGCGCGCTCAGGACCGTGGCGATCGGCGTCGCCCTCACCACGTCGGGGCTGGCCTATGCCCAAGGCGGCGGGGGCAATAATGCCGAGGAAATGAAGAAGGCCGAGGCCGCCGTGCGCGCGGCCGAAAACGCCAAGTCGCTTGGGCAGGAGACCGCGCCCAAGCTGCCGCCCGCGACAGTGCCGGCCGACCCGCAGAATATCTGGGATCTGGACCTGTCGAGCGGCGGCCGCGTGCGCATTCAGCTCCGCCCCGACATCGCGCCGGCCCATGTCGAGCGGATCAAGGAGCTGACGCGCCAGGGCTTCTACAACGGCCTCAAATTCCACCGTGTCATCCCCGGCTTCATGGCGCAGGGCGGCGATCCCAAGGGCGACGGCACCGGCGGATCGCAGCTGCCCGACCTCAAGGCCGAATTCAATCCGATGCCGCACCTGCGCGGCACCGTCTCGATGGCCCGCGCGCAAAGTGAGGACAGCGCCAACAGCCAGTTCTTCATCGTCCTGTTGCCGCGGATGCAGCTCGACAAGAAATATACGGTCTTTGGCCGGGTGATCGAAGGCATGACCTATGTCGACGCGATCGCCCAGGGTGAGCCGCCGGAGAACCCGACCCTTATTCTCCAGGCGTCGATCGAGGCGGACGGCAAGCCGCCGGTCGCTGCCCCGGTCCCTGGGCCGGTCGCGCCCGCCGCGCCGTCCATCACCGCGCCCGCCCCGGCGCAGTAAGCCGGCGCTTACCCTTTCCCGTTCGCTTCGAGCGAAGTCGAGAAGCCTGTAGCGCACCCGCGCTCGATCCGAACGGCTGTTTGACGAAGGTCCGTTTCACCATGCGCGTCGACCTGTTCGATTTCGACCTGCCGCCGGAGAATATCGCGCTACGGCCTGCCTCGCCGCGCGACAGCGCGAGGCTGCTGCATGTGCCGGGCGAAGGCGCGATGAGCGACCATATCGTGCGCGATTTGCCGTCGCTGCTGTACGCGGGCGATGTGCTGGTGTTCAACGACACGAAGGTCATCCCCGCCCAGCTCGAAGGGCGGCGGGGCGAGGCGCGGATCGGCGCGACGCTGCACAAGCGGCTCGGCCTGCGCCATTGGGAGGCCTTCCTGCGCAACGCCAAGCGGGTGCGCGCGGGCGACCGGATCGATTTCGGCGCGGGCGTGACCGCCATCGCCGGTCCGCGCGACGCCGACGGCGGCGTGACGCTCGATTTCGAGGGCGATGAGCCGGTCGAACTGCTGCTCGAACGGGCAGGGACGATGCCGCTGCCCCCCTATATCGCCAGCAAGCGTCCCACCGACGAGCGCGACCGCAGCGATTATCAGACGATGTTCGCACGCGAGGATGGCGCGGTCGCCGCCCCCACCGCCGCCCTCCATTTCACGCCCGAACTTGTGTCGGCCATCGCCGAAGCCGGCATCCGCACCGAGACGCTGACGCTCCATGTGGGCGCAGGCACCTTCCTGCCGGTCAAGGCGGAGGATACCGACGACCACCATATGCACGCCGAATGGGGCCGCATCGACGCCGCCACCGCCGATCGCCTCAACGCCGCGCGGTCGGCTGGCGGCCGGCTCATCGCGGTCGGCACCACCTCGCTCCGCCTGCTCGAAAGCGCGTGCGGCGAGGATGGCGCGATCCGCCCCTTCGCCGACGAAACCCGCATCTTTATCACGCCCGGCTACCACTTCCGCGCGATCGACGGGCTGATGACCAATTTCCATCTGCCCAAATCGACCCTGTTCATGCTGGTGTCGGCGCTGATGGGGCGGGAGCGGATGCAGGAAGCCTATGCCCTCGCGATCGCACGCGGCTATCGCTTCTATAGCTATGGGGACAGCAGCCTGCTCCTCCCCTAACGCCGTCAGCCCCGCCCCACGAACAGAAACGCCACCGCCGCCATGATGCAGCCGAACGCGGCGAAATGCCGCCAGTGGATCGGTTCGCCGAGCACCGTCACCATGAAGCCGCCGAAGATGATGAGCGCGATCGCTTCCTGCGCCACCTTGAGCTGGCCCGCGCTCCAGCCATGGGCGTAGCCGATGCGGTTGGCCGGCACCGCCAGGCAATATTCGAACAGGGCGATGCCCCAGCTGATGAGGATGACGAGCAGGATCGGCTTCTCCATCCCGCCCTTGAGGTGCCAATACCAGGCGACGGTCATGAACAGGTTGGAGAGGATCAGCAGCAATATGGTGGGCATGGCGCGCTCGGCAGCGTGAAAGGGAGCGCCGCTTTAGGGCCGCCCCCACGCCCCATGCAAGCGGCCACAGGAAAAGGCCCGGCGTCGCCACCCGGCCTTTCCGTTGCGTAGTCCGCGCGATTCAGCGGCTGCGGTCGGTGTAGCTGCTGCTGCTGCCGGCATAGCTCTGGCTGCTCCAGCCGCCGCGCTCCGCGTCCCGGTCGCCGAACATCGCGCCCTGTTCGCGCTCGGCGCGCCAGGCGTCCTGCGCCTGTTGTGCCGTCTTTTCCAGCGTCACCTTGGTCGCGTCGACAGACTTGATCCAACTTGACGGGATCGAATGATGCACGCCGCCGGAATCCTGGTCGTTCTTGGTCAGGATGATGCGGTCGCCGCGCAGCTTGTCGACAGTGCCGACATGCTCGCCGTCGCTGCCCACGACCTCCATATGCTCTCTCACCTGCTGCACCGCCTGGCGCTGTTCGCCGCGACGGGTGCGCCAGCTGTTGAACTCGCTGCTGAAGCGGTCGCGATTTTCGCGCTGATATTCGGCATAGTCGCGATCCAATTCATCGATCCGCTGCTGCCGCCAGCTATGATAGTTGCTGTCGTGATGCGAGCCATAATCCTGCTGCGGGCCGTAGGCGCGGGTGCGATAACCATGATCCTCGCTGCCAAAGCCGCTACGCTCGTTGGTGTAGGGGGCATAGCCGCGATTGGGGAGATAATCGCTGCGCGCGGCCGACGCAAAGCCCTGCCGGCTCGACGGATCGCGCGGGTCGCCATAGGGACGATCATAATATTCGTCATATTCGCGCCGGCGCTCAGCTTCCTCGTCGCCGAACCAGCTGCGCACTTCGTCGCCGGCGCGATCGAAGAAGCCGCGCTCGTCGGGGTCAAAGTCACGCGGCCGATCGCGATAGTCGCCGCCGCCGAACTGACCGCGCGTGCCATAGCGATAGCCGCCACGATCGTCGCGGCGATCATCGCTCGACCCGCGATAGCGGTCGGTGCCTCGATCCCAGCCGCTTCCTGAGCGATCCTGGCCGTACCGGCCTCCGCCTTGGTAACCCATAGTCCTTCTCCTTGTCGTCCTGGCGACGCAGCGCCTGCGCCGTCGATGCAACAATTGTTGGTAAGGGCCATCGTTCCGGCCGTTACGGCGGGGTAATGTCGCGTCGCGACGGCATTTCGACGCGCGGCGGCGGCGCGCATGTCTTGCGCAAAAAGATCGTTGCGCGGTCTCCCTTGCTCGCTTATACGCGGCCTTCCTTCGGGGGCCTTAGCTCAGCTGGGAGAGCGCGTCGTTCGCAATGACGAGGTCAGGGGTTCGATCCCCCTAGGCTCCACCAACCCCTCAAAGGGTTGTTTCCGAAGGTTTCCCTATGACAGATGATGCAGTGACCAGCCGACCCGCCGCGACCCTGATCGTGGCGCGAGACCGGCCGGCCCTGCCGCCCGAGATATTGATGGTCGAGCGATCGGCGAAAATGGCCTTCGCCGCCGGCGCGCTGGTCTTTCCCGGCGGCGCGGTGGATGCAAGCGATCATGATCTGGCGGCACGGCAGGGCGGGCCGCTGTCGATCGACGAAGCGGCGGCGCGCGTCGCTGCGATCCGCGAGACGATCGAGGAAGCGGGGATCGGCGTCGGCCTGACTGGCGCGATCGATTCGGCCGCGGTGCTGCGCCTGCGCGATGGCCTGCATGACGGGCAAGGTCTCGGCGACTTGCTCGGTCGGCTCGGCCTCGGCCTCGATCTCGATGCGCTGATACCCTTCGCCCGTTGGCACCCCGCACCTTTCGACAAGGCGGTGCGCGTATTCGACACGCGCTTCTACCTCGCCCGCGCGCCCGAGGGGCAGGTGGCAAGCGTCGACACGACCGAGAATGTCCGCCTCTTCTGGAGCAGCGCGGCCGACACGCTGGCGCTGTGCGCGGCTGGCGGGGTGAGCGTCATCTACCCCACGCGCCGCAATCTGGAGCGGCTGGCGCTCTGTCCCTCCTGGCAGGCGCTGGCGGATCATGCCGCCGCCTTTCCGGTGGAAAGGATCAGCCCCTGGCTGGAGGAGCGGGAAGGGGAGAAGCATCTGTGCATCCCCACGCATCTGGGCTATCCCGTGACCTCGCAGCCGATGCGGCAGGTGCGACGCGGCTGAACCGCTCCGATCCGTCGCGCGTTGAGCTAGGCACATGCGCCGCCTCCATCTGATCCTGCGCCGTCTCGTCCTGCTCGCGCTGCTCTCGCTGGCGCTGCTGCTGGCCTATGCCTGGCTGCGCCAGCGCCCGCAGGATATGCCCTGGACCCCGCTCGACCTGTCGCAGCCGATCGGGATGTTCACCGGCCGCAAACTGACGGCGCTGACCGGCGACGCTGCGGCATGCAAGGCGCTGCTAGACCGGGCCGGTGTGGCCTATACCGCATTGGGGCCAGGCGGCGGGGATCAATGCGCCTATGCCGATGCGGTGCGCCTGAAGCGGGATCCCGACGCGATCGCTCTGTCGCCCGCCTCGGTCGCGCCGTCCTGCCCGGTGGTCGCCGCGCTCAAGCTCTGGGAATGGCAAGTGGTCCAGCCCGCCGCCCAGCGCCTCTACGGCCAGCCGGTCCGCACAATCCGCCATTTCGGCAGCTATAGCTGTCGCCGAATGTATGGCCGCAGCGCCGGCGACTTCAGCGAACATGCGACCGCCGACGCGATCGACATCGCCGGTTTCGTGCTGAAGGACGGGCGGCCGGTGAGCGTGGTAGGCGACTGGACAGGGAAGGGCAAGGACGCAGCCTTTCTTCGCGCCGTGCGGGATGGCGCGTGCGACCTGTTTGCGACCGTCCTCTCGCCCGATTATAACGCTGCCCACCGCGACCATTTCCACCTCGATCAGGCGGAAAGGGGCGCGAAGGGCTGGCGGGCGTGCCGCTAAGGAAGGCATCCTCCCCTAGAAGGGGAGGTGGCTGGCCGCAGGCCAGACGGAGGGGTGTCACCCCCTTGATAGGGCGACACCCCTCCGTCACGCGCTTCGCGCGCGACACCTCGCCTTGCAGGGGAGGATGTCCTTACTGCCCGAATCCCGCCTCGCGCGCGACCTTCACCGCCTCGCGCGCGGCGGCCAGTAGCGCGCCGCTCTTCGCCTCGCATTCGCGCTGCTCATAGTCGGCGTTCGAGTCCGCCACGATGCCCGCGCCCGCCTGCACATGCATGATGCCGTCCTTCAGCACCGCGGTGCGCAGGACGATGCAACTGTCCATATTGCCGTCCGGTCCGAAATAGCCGACCCCGCCGGCATAGGCGCCGCGCGTTTCCGGCTCCAGCTCGGCGATGATCTCGCAGGCGCGGACCTTGGGCGCGCCCGATACGGTGCCGGCGGGGAAGCCCGCGAACAGCGCGTCGATCGCATCCTTGTCGTCCGCCAGACGGCCCACGACGTTCGAGACGATATGCATGACATGGCTGTAGAATTCGACGGTGTAGCTTTCCGTCACGGTGACGCTGCCAGCGCTTGCCACCCGGCCGACATCATTGCGGCCAAGGTCGAGCAGCATCAGATGTTCGGCCCGCTCCTTTGGGTCGGCGAGCAGGCTTGCCCGGTTGGCGGCGTCCTCGACCGCGCTTTTGCCGCGCGGCCGGGTGCCGGCGATTGGCCGGATCGTGACCTCGCCATTGCGGGCGCGCACCAGGATTTCCGGGCTGGAGCCGATCAGCGCGAAGCCCGGCAGATCGAGATAGTAGAGGAAGGGCGACGGGTTGATGCGCCGCAGCGCACGATAGAGCGCAATGGGCGGCAGGGTGAAGGGGCTGGTGAAGCGCTGCGCCAGCACCACCTGAAATATGTCGCCCGCGACGATATAGTCCTTGGCCTTCCCTACCATGTCCGCATAGCGGCCCGGTTCCAGCACCGGCGTCACCGCCACATCGGCGATCTCCGCCGGCGGCGACAGCGCGGGAAGGGGGGCGGCCAGCTTTGCAGCGGTGGCATCGATCCGCTCCAGCGCGGCCTCGATCGCCTTGTCGGGATCGGTGAAGCTGCCCTTCCACACCGGCGCGACCAGATAGAGCTGATCCGCCAGCCGGTCGAAGATCAGGATCACGGTCGGGCGAACGAACAGCATGTCGGGCACGCCGATCGGATTGGGGGCGGGGCGGGGGAGTTTCTCGACAAGCCCCACGGTTTCATAACCGAAATAGCCGACGAGACAGGCCAACGCGGCGGGCAGTTCCGGGTCCATCGCCGCCCGACATTCCGCCACCAGCGCCCGCAATGCGTCAAGCGCGCCGCCCGGCTCGGCGACGAAGGCGTCGCGGTCGGTCGCCCAGTGCCGGTTTATCTCGGCCCGGTCGCCATTCGCGCGAAAGACGAGATCGGGGGCAAGGCCGATCAGGCTGTGGCGACCTCGAACCGCGCCGCCCTCGACCGATTCCAGCAGATAGTCGCCGCGATCGGGCTCGAACAGCTTGAGCGCGGCGGAGATGGGCGTGTCGGTGTCGGCAATCTGCCGCCGCCACGCCAGCGCCGAATCGCCGCGCGCCAGCGCCGCCCGGGCGCTCGCGACGCCATTGTCCGCCCCCGTCATCGGCTTACTGGCCGCTGTTGGTGGCCGTCAGCGCCTGGCGCACCTGCGCCACCGCCTTGGGATTGCGGGTGACACCCAGCTCCTTCTCGACCGCGCGCTCGAACTGCTGCGCATATTCGACCCCGGTCGCCTGCCCCAGTTCGCGGCGCAGCGGCGTCAATATGTCGGTCCGTCCTTTTGCATCGCCGCGCTCGATCTTCGTCAACTGCACGATGAAATAGCCGCGCCCGCCGCCGATCGGCAGCGTCTTGACCGTATTCTGCGCCATCGAGAACAGGATCGCGACCTCGGCCGGCGGGCGCTGCTGCCCGCGCATCAGTTCGGCGCGGCTGCCGCCCAGAACCTGCGGCGGCGGCAGCCGGACGCCAGCCTGTGCGATGGCGTCGGCCAGGGCCATGCCCTTGGCGACCTTCGCGCGCACCTGCTCGGCCAGCGCCTTCGCCTTCTGGTTGGCGGCGTTGAGCTTGTACTGAAGGACCACCGCCGACTTGACCTCGGCCAGCGGCGGCGGCGCGGGGGCGATAATCTCGCTCGGCGCGGCCAGCGCATAGCGCTTGTCGGCGGTGATCGGGATCAGCTGCGCGTCGTCATCGGCGCTCATCGCGAAGACCGGCGCGAGCAGCGGCTTCACATCGTCCGCCGGCACATAGGCCTGATCCCTCACCTGCTTGCCGGTGGCGAGCAGCGGCGGCGTCACCTCCAGTTTCAGGCCGTTATCCTTCACCACCTGATCGAAACTGTCGCCATTGGCGACGGCATCTTCGATCCTGCCGGTGAACTCGGACAGAAGCTGCTTCTCCTTCTGCGCGCGCAGCGTCGTGACGATCTCGTCGCGCACCGCCGTCAGCGGCCGCGCCGGGGTCTCCTTGATCGCGGTCACGCGCAGCAGCAGCCAGCCGAGCGGCCCACGCAGCGGCCCGACGAGATCGCCCTGCTTCGCGCCATAAGCCGTATCCGCCACTTGCTTGCCGCTGCCGGCGGTCAGCGCCTCGCGGCTCTGATCGGTCGCGACCGACACCGCCAGCCCCGCGTCCTGCGCCGCGGCGGCGAGTGACGTGCCGGCCTTCACCTTGTCGGCGATCGCCTTCGCGCCCGCCTGGGTCGGCAGCACCAGCTGCTCGACGCTGCGGGTCTGCCTGGCGGCATAGGCTGCCTTGTTCTGGTTGTAATAGGCCGCGATCTCCGCATCAGTGGGCTGCGCCGCCCGGGCGAAGCGCTCGGCGGCGATCACGGCATAGCGGATGCGCCGCTGCTCGGGGATGGTGAAGCGCGCGCTGTTCTTCTTGTAGAAGTCCGCCAGTTGCGCATCGCTCGGGTCTTTCTGGTCGATCAGCGCCACCGCCGGGATCGCCGCGACGCTGCCCTGCCGCTTTTCGAGCAGCAGCGAGGCATAGGGCAGCACCATCTTGTCGGTCAGCGATGCGCCCAGCGCAACCGGCGCGGTCAGCTGGCGTTGCAGGATTTCGCGGCTGATGTCGTCACGCAGCGCCTGCTCGGTGATGCGCTGGCGCAGCAGCAGCTGGCGAAAGGCGTCCTGGCTGAAATTGCCGGCCGCGTCCTGGAAGGCGGGAATTTGCGCGATCTGCGCATCGACCAGCCGCTTGCTGATATGCACGCCCTGGTCGTCGGCGAAGGCGCGCAGGGCGAGCGCGTCGACCAGCTGGTCGTAGACCTGCTCGCCGCCGCCCTGCGCGAAGAAATCATTGATCTGGAGCGTCGGGTTGGATTGGCGCGCATTCTCGAACACGCGCTGCACCCGGTCCTGCACCTCCGCGACGCTGAGGCTATACCCCTTGGCTTTCGCTGCCGTCCCGCCGCTTCCGAACAGCGATCCAGTGCCGAACTGGCCGCTGGTAACATCGCCCATCACAAAGGCAGCGGCGATCACCCCCAGGAACAGGACAGCGAACAGCGCGCCGAATTTGGAACGGATGAAGCGACGAAAGACAGAAAGCATGGGATCGTCCGGCAAGGGGGCTTTGGCGGCACGCTTTAGGGCGGGACGGTCGCGGCGGCAAGGCTTGCACTGGACAAATGCGCGGGGGCCGTCCATCGGCTTTGCCAAGCTCTGAAGGCTTCCGGGGAGACGGACGCGGGCGCAGACCTGCGACGGCGGAAGCGCAAGGGCGACGTGCAGCAATAACGACAAGGGAACCAAGCGGATGAACAGGCGCAAGCTGGTTGTCGGCAACTGGAAGATGAACGGGATGCGCGCGCATCTCGACGAGGTGGAGGCGATCGGCCGGATCGCCGCGCAGCATCCGGCGGTGGAGGTGGGCCTGTGCCTGCCCGCGACGCTCATCATGGCGGGATCGGAACGGCGCGGCGCGGCCTTCATCGGCGCGCAGAACTGCCATATGGATATCAGCGGCGCCTATACCGGGTCGCTGTCGGCGGACATGCTGGCCGAAGCGGGCGCGACCTGGGTCATCACCGGCCACAGCGAGCGGCGCGAGGCGCGCGGCGAAACCAATGCCGACATCGCCGCCAAGTCCGAAGCGGCGCACCAGGCGGGCATCAACGTCATATTGTGCGTCGGCGAAACATTGGCCGTGCGCGACGCGGGGAAGGCCGAGCAGGTCGTCGCCGACCAGCTGCTCGCCTCGCTGCCCGATGGCGCGGCGGCCGACTGGCTGGCCATCGCTTACGAACCCATCTGGGCGATCGGCACCGGCCGCATCCCGACGATGGAGGCGGTCGCCGCCATGCACGCCGCGCTGCGCAAGGCACTCGCCAGCCGCATCGGCGCGGAGGCGGACAAGATGCGCATACTCTATGGCGGATCGATGAACGGCGACAATGCCGCCGACCTCATGGCCCTCCCCGACGTCGATGGCGGCCTGGTCGGCGGCGCAAGCCTCTCCGCCGCCAAATTCGCGCCGATCATCGAAGCCGCCGACCAGAGGATGAAGGCAGCGGCCTGAGGTCATGCAGCGCGGCAGGTGGGTTCTGAAGCAGCGCCATATCGGATCATAAGGGCGCCGCCACCAGGATCGTTGCAATTGCGTTCCGGCTGCACAGGGTTATCATGCCTCCATCGCCCATGGAGAATGCTGAGCCATGCAGCCGGACGACATGCGTGCCTATCTCGCCAAGCACTGCGCTGCGCCGGCGGACGGATCGACCGAGGCCGTGCCGGCCTTGCCCCCCTCCGCCGCTGCGTTAGCCCAGGATGATGCTGCGCCTGACGCGGATATCGGCAGCGACGCAAGCCATTTGGAAGAAAGTCTCTTCAAGACCATTTCGGAGAGCTATTTTCGTCAGCGTATCGGCCTTGCCATCCTCTCCTTTCTGATGCCGCTGTTCCTCGTCTTTTGGGGCTTTCCCGCCTTGCAGGGATCGATGAGCGCTTATTATCATTATGGCGACCCGGCCAACATCATCTATGGCGGCGGTGGCGCGAGGCGGGACGTGCTGGTCGGGGTGCTGTGCGCCGTCGGCTGCTTTCTGAACCTCTATAAAGGCTATTCGAAGCAGGAGGACATCGCCCTCAACATCGCGGGCGTCACGGCGATCGGCGTGGCGCTGTTTCCCATGGACTGGCCGTCTGCCTGCGCGCCGGACGACTCGTTTCTCGCCTGCGCTTCGCCGGTCTGGCAAGTCCATGCGGCTTCGGCTGTGATCTTCTTCCTCATGATCGCCTATGTCTGCGTGTTCCGATCGCGCGATACGCTGGAACTGACAAGGGACGACAATAGGCGGCGTCGGTATCAGACGATCTATAGCATCCTCGGCACATTGATGATCGCTGTCCCGGCCACTCTGCTGCTGATGAATTGGCTCGTTGGTTTGGGTCAGCGGGCCGCGCCCCCAGCCGTGCAGGCGCCGCAGGAACGACCGCTGTCCTATCTTGTGCTTGCGCTGGAATGGGCTGGGGTCTGGATATTCTCGTTTTTCTGGATCGTCAAAAGCAGAGAAATCTACCTTCTGGAACGGCGCTCGCCCTGACAGGTCGGGCGCAGGCACAGGTTGCCCCCGCGCGCCATCGTCGCTATGTGCGCGGCAACGCACCCATCACCGGACAGAAAATCGTCGCATGTTCACCTTCCTCCTCGTCGTGCAGGCCATCGTGGCGGCCATGCTGGTCACCGTCATCCTGATGCAGAAGTCGGAAGGCGGCGGGCTGGGCGTGGGCGGCAGCCCCTCGGGCTTCATGTCGGCGCGCGGCGCGGCGGATTTCCTGACCCGGTCGACCACGGTGCTGGCGACCATCTTCGTGTCGCTGTCGATCGTCATGGCAGTGATCGCCTCGGTCCGCCACGCGCCGACCGACATCGACACCTCGCTGGTGAAGCAGGCCCCCGCCACGCAGGGCGCGCCCGCGCCGGCGGGCAGCGCCGATCCGCTCGGCAGCGCGGCCGGCAATGCGGCGGCCCCCGCGTCCAACGGCGCGGTCCCGCTCGCCAACTAATCCGTCGATCTTCGATCTTTTTTTAGGCGCGCGTGGATTCGCGCGCTTGCCCTTTGTCGTTCCGAAAGGCTAAGCCTCTCCTCCCATGACGCGGTATATTTTCATCACCGGCGGCGTGGTCTCCTCGCTTGGAAAGGGCCTGATGGCCGCATCCCTTGCAGCCTTGCTGCAAGCGCGGGGTTTCCGTGTGCGAATCCGGAAGTTCGATCCCTATCTGAACGTCGATCCGGGCACGATGTCGCCCTATCAGCATGGCGAAGTCTATGTGACCGACGACGGGGCGGAGACTGACCTGGATTTGGGCCATTATGAGCGCTTTACCGGCGTTTCCGCGCGCCAGAGCGACAATGTGACGCAGGGCCGCGTCTATCAGACGATCATCACCAAGGAACGGCGCGGCGACTATCTGGGCGCCACGGTGCAGGTGATCCCGCACGTCACCGACGAGATCAAGGCGTTCGCCACCGCCGATACCGAGGATCTCGATTTCGTCCTCTGCGAAATCGGCGGCACGGTGGGCGATATCGAATCGCTGCCTTTCATGGAGGCGATCCGCCAACTCCATAACGACCTCGATCGCGGTCAGTCGATCTTCGTCCATGTGACTTTGGTGCCCTACATCGCGGCCGCCGGCGAGCTGAAGACCAAACCCACTCAGCACAGCGTGCGCGAACTCACCTCGCTCGGCATCCAGCCAGATATTTTGCTGTGCCGCTGCGAGCATCCGCTCCCCGAGAGCGAGCGGCGTAAGATCGCGCTCTTTTGCAATGTCCGCCCCGAAGCCGTCATTCCCGCGCTGGACGCCAGCAGCATCTATGCCGTGCCCCAGCAATATCATGCCGAGGGGCTGGACCGCGAAGTGCTGCGCGCTTTCGGCATCGCTGACGCGCCCATGCCCTCGCTCGACCGCTGGGCCGACATCATGGACCGGCAGCAGAATCCCGAAGGCGAAGTCACCATCGGCGTCGTCGGCAAATATGTCGGCCTGCCCGACGCCTACAAGTCGCTGCACGAGGCGCTGACCCATGGCGGCTTCGCCAACCGGGTGAAGGTCAACATCAAATGGCTCGACGCCGAGCTGTTCGAGGAAGAGGGCGCGGATATCGCCGCCCGCCTCGAACCGATGCACGGCATCCTCGTCCCCGGCGGCTTCGGCGTGCGCGGGTCGGAGGGCAAGATCGCGTCCGTCCGCTTCGCCCGCGAGCGCGGCGTGCCCTTCTTCGGCATATGCCTGGGGATGCAGATGGCCTGCATCGAGGGCGCGCGCAACACGGCGGGCATCGCCAGCGCCTCCACCACCGAATTTGGCGAAACATCCGAGCCGGTCGTCGGCCTCATCACCGAATGGATGAGCGCGGAAGGCTTGCAGAAGCGCACCGCGCAGACCGATCTGGGCGGGACGATGCGGCTGGGCGCTTACCCTGCGCGCCTCACCGGCAACAGCGTCGTCGCCGGCATATACGGCACGAGCGACATCAGCGAACGCCACCGCCACCGCTACGAAGTCAATGCCGGCTATCGCGAGCCGCTGGAGAAGGGCGGCCTCATCTTCTCTGGCATGTCGCCCGACGGCCAGTTGCCGGAGATCGTGGAGCGGCCCGACCATCCCTGGTTCGTTGGCGTTCAGTTCCACCCGGAACTGAAGTCCAAACCCTTCGATCCCCATCCGCTCTTCGCCAGCTTCATCGAGGCGGCGGTGAAGCAGAGCCGGCTCGTGTAAATAAAACGGGGCCGAATGGCCCCGTTTTATTTCATTTGACGGTCGGATCCAACATCGGTTTGCCCGGTTCGAAGCGCGGAGCGTCATGGGCGGACGGTCCGTCCTGCATGACGGGTGCGTCCATGGTGGCAGGCGCGCCGCCCACCCGTTCGTTTATCTGGAAGGGCGCGGCGTTCTTCGACCGTTGTGCCGGGTCGCAACCGGCTGCGCGCAGCTTGGTGTCGATCGCACCCAGGCGCATGATGTCGCGCGAGGTCGATCCGATGGCGGCACCCAGCGAACTGCGGTCGTCCGATCCGGGGGCGGGGCCGCCGTTCAGCAACTGCTCCACCAGTTCGTCGCAATGCGCCCCCCAGGCCATCGTCAGCTTGTTGACCTGGGTTTCCAGCGCGGCGGCGAACAGGCCGAGCGTGATCTTTTCCGAGCGGAAGGCGGGGGAAGTGATGTCGTCAGGCGCGTCGCCCCGTTCGACCGAGGCGGTGATGCGGGTGGCGGTGCCGTCCTTGATCGGCTCCAGCGTGGCAATCATGCGGGTCGCGACCTTGTCGCCGGCCATGACCAGCCAGGTCATCTTGCCCCGCTCGCGCTCCAGCTTGAAGTCGGGTAGCACGCCGCCCGACCGCGACGGGTCGGTGCCGGGCGATCCCGGTTCCTTGCGGACGTCCAGCCCTTCCAGACTGGCCATGACCTCCTGCACCGGCCGCTCGACATCGCGCGAATAACCAGAACTGAAGAAGCCGCCAAAGTAGAGGATGGCTGCTGCCAGCGGCCCGACCGGGATCAAGAATCGCAACATGGAATAGTTCACCCTGTTGCAGCTTGCGATAGACAACAGGGGTTAAAGGACTTTGAAGGGCGCGCCCCGCCTCACCCCGCCGGCGTCAGCTTCAGCAGCCGCCCCTGCGATCCATCGCCGCCATCCTCCAGCACCCATAGCGCGCCGTCCGGCCCCTGTTCCACGTCGCGGATCCGCGCGCCCATGTCCCACTGGTCGCCCTTGCTCGCGCTCTCGCCATTCAGTTTCACGCGCACCAGCGCCTGGCTCGACAGGCCACCGATAAAGAGCGAATCCTTCCATTGCGGGAACATATCTCCCGAATAATAAAGCAGCCCACCCGGCGAAATCACCGGGTTCCACCAGAGCTTGGGCGGCTCATAGCCGTCGCCGGGCTTATGGTCGGGAATGTCGCGCCCGTCATAATGGCTGCCGTTCGACACCTTGGGATAGCCATAGTTGAGGCCGGGCTTGATGAGGTTGACCTCGTCCCCGCCCTTCGGCCCCATTTCCTGCTCCCACAGCCGCCCCTCCTTGTCGAACGCGATGCCCAGCAGATTGCGATGGCCGTAGGACCAGACCGCTGGGTGAAAGCCCTTCGCGGCCAGCGGATTCTCAGCCGCCGGCGTGCCGTCGAGGTTCAGGCGCAGCACCTTGCCCAAAGTCGCTTTCGGGTCTTGCGCCGGATCGAACTTCTGCCGCTCGCCATTGGTGAAGAAGAGATATTTGCCGTCGGGCGAAAAGGCGATGCGCCCCGAATAATGGCCGTTGCCCTCGACATAGGGGGTCGCGCGGAAGATCACCTGCACCCCCTCCAGCTTCGTCGTCCCGTCGCTCGCCTGGTTGAACGCGCCCTTCGCCAGCGCCACGCCCTTGCCGCCGTCGCGCGCCTCGGAAAAGCTGAAATAAACGGTCCGGTCCTGCGCGAACTTGGGGGAAAGCACGACGTCCATCAGCGCGCCCTGGCCCGCGCTATCGACTGCGGGAATGCCGGCCACGGGAATCTTCGTGCCGTTCTTCGGATCGAACAGGATCATTTCGCCCGCCTTCTCCGTCACCAACGCGCGCCCGTCCGGCAGGAAAGCCATCGCCCAGGGCGCGTCGAAATCGGCGATGATGGAGGTCTTGAACGGCTTTTCGCCGGACGCGGGCGCGTTCTGGCCGGTGGCGTTGTCGGCCGAACAGGCGATGAGAATGAGGGGCAGGGTCGCAACAAAAGGCCGGTCCATCTTTTTCTCCGTTCGCCCTGAGCGAAGTCGAAGGGCTCTGCTGAGCGCAGCGAAGCACCTCCCTCCGGTCGGTGAAGGGCTTCGACTTCGCTCAGCCCGAACGGAGAGAATACAGGGACACGAATAATGTTGCAGAAATTCGACGCCCTGCCTATATCGGCAATGCTTCCTTACATCGTCACACATGTCGGGGTCGCGGGCGGATCGCTCGCGGCGCGGGAAGCTACGCATTTTTGAGCATCTGGAGACCGCATGGCGGACATCGCCGAACTGACCGCATTGATCGAGCCCGAGGTGAAGGCCCTGGGCTTCGACCTCGTGCGCGTCAGGCTGTTCGGGTCGGGCGACGATCACACGCTCCAGATCATGGCCGAAAACCCGAAGACGAAACAGCTCGTCATCGAGGATTGCGCCACCATCTCGCGCCGCCTGTCGGACGTGCTGGATGAGGCCGATCCGATCGAGGAAGCCTATCGTCTGGAAGTCAGCTCGCCCGGTATCGACCGGCCGCTCACTCGCCTGCATGATTTTCAGGAGTGGGCCGGGCATGAGGCGAAGATCGCCGCGACCGAACTGGTCGAGGGGCGCAAGAGCTTTCGCGGTGTGCTCAACGGCGTGGAGGGCGAGGATATCCTCTTCGCCGACGCCAAGGCCGGCGATGTCCGCATCCCCTTCGCCTTGGTCCATGACGCCAAGCTGCTGCTGACCGACAAGCTGATTTCTGCTACGATGCCGCTCTCTTCCGATGGGGCGGATGAATTTGAAACCGAGGAATAAGGGTTCATAAGCCATGGCCAACGCCATTTCCGCCAACAAGGCCGAACTGATCGCCATCGCCAATTCGGTGGCGAGCGAGAAGATGATCGATAAGGCCATCGTCATCGAGGCGATGGAGGATGCGATCCAGCGCGCCGCGCGCGCCCGCTATGGCGCCGAGAACGACATCCGCGCCAAGCTCGATCCCGACAGCGGCGACCTGCGCCTGTGGCGCGTGGTCGAGGTGGTGGACACGGTCGAGGATTATTTCAAGCAGGTTGACCTCAAGCAGGCGCAGAAGCTGAAGAAGGACGCCGTCGTCGGCGACTTCATCGTCGACCCGCTGCCCCCCATCGACCTCGGCCGCATCGACGCCCAGTCCGCCAAGCAGGTGATCTTCCAGAAGGTCCGCGACGCCGAGCGCGAGCGCCAGTTCGAAGAGTATAAGGACCGCGTGGGCGAGATCATCACCGGCGTCGTCAAGTCGGTAGAATTCGGCCATGTCGTCGTCAATCTCGGCCGCGCCGAAGGCGTCATCCGCCGCGACCAGCAGATCCCGCGCGAAGTCGTCCGCGTCGGCGACCGCATCCGTTCGGTCGTGCTGAACGTCCGCCGTGAAAATCGCGGGCCGCAGATTTTCTTGAGCCGCGCGCATCCCGAATTCATGAAGAAGCTGTTCGCGCAGGAAGTCCCCGAAATCTACGACGGCGTCATCACCATCATGGCCGCCGCCCGCGATCCGGGCAGCCGCGCCAAGATCGGCGTCATCAGCCGTGACAGCAGCATCGATCCCGTCGGCGCGTGCGTCGGCATGAAGGGCAGCCGCGTCCAGGCCGTCGTGCAGGAGATGCAGGGCGAAAAGATCGACATCATCCCCTGGAGCGAGGACACCGCGACCTTCGTCGTCAACGCGCTCCAGCCCGCGCAGGTCGCCCGCGTCGTCATCGACGAGGAGGAAGAGCGGATTGAAGTCGTCGTCCCCGACGATCAGCTCAGCCTCGCCATCGGTCGTCGCGGCCAGAATGTCCGTCTCGCCAGCCAGCTGACCGGCAAGGCGATCGACATCATGACCGAGGCCGACGCTAGCGAGAAGCGCCAGAAGGAATTCATACAGCGCTCCGAAATGTTCCAGAACGAGCTGGACGTGGATGAAACCCTCTCGCAGCTTCTGGTCGCCGAAGGCTTCGGCGAACTGGAAGAGGTCGCCTATGTCGAGATCGACGAACTGGCCTCGATCGAAGGTTTCGACGACGAACTCGCCGCCGAGCTTCAGAGCCGCGCGCAGGAAGCGCTGGAACGCCGCGAAGCCGCTGCCCGCGAGGAACGCCGGGCGCTCGGCGTCGAGGATGCGCTGGCCGACATGCCGCATCTGACCGAAGCCATGCTGGTGACGCTCGGCAAGGCGGGCATCAAGACGCTGGACGATCTCGCCGACCTTGCCACTGACGAGCTGGTGCAGAAGAAGCGCGTCGATCAGCGCCGCCGCAAGAATGACAGCGGCAATGAGGACAAGGGCGGCATCCTCGCCGCCTACGGTCTCAGCGACGAGCAGGGCAATGAAATCATCATGGCCGCCCGCGCCCACTGGTTCGACGAAGAGGAAGCGTAAGAGCCCATGCCCTTCGTCGACATCCGTCTGGCCGGCAGCGCCACCCGCGAGCAAAAAGCCGCGTTGGTCGCTGACGTAACCCGGTCGCTCGTGGAGCGGCTGGGCAAGCCGGCGGCTGCCGTCCAGATCGTCATCTCCGAAATCTCGACCGAAAATTACGCAGCCGGCGGGCAATTGCTCGCCGACCGCGCCGCGCCGCCTCAACCAAGGGAGGACGCCCATGCTGCGGACACTCCCCGATGAGAGGCTGACGAAACGACATTGTGATTCCGCTCATCCTCCCCTGGAAGGGGAGGTGGCATGGCGAAGCCATGACGGAGGGGTGTCACGCTATCGAGAGGGCGACACCCCTCCACCATTTGCTACGCAAATGGTCCCCCTCCCCTTGCAGGGGAGGATGATCCCATGACCGAACGCAAATGTATCCTGACCGGCGACCGGGCCGATCCCGCCATGCTGATCCGCCTCGCAGTCGGGCCGGAGGGGCAGGTGCTGCCCGACATTCGCGCCAAGGCGCCGGGCCGCGGCGCATGGATCGGCGTTACCCGCGCCGACCTCGAAACCGCGCTTGCCAAGGGCAAGCTGCGCGGCGCACTCGCCCGCGCATTCAAGACGGGCGACCTTACCATCCCCGCCGATCTGCCCGCGCTGATCGAGGATGGCCTGCGCCGCGCCTTGCTCGACCGGCTCGGGCTGGAGGCGCGCGCATCGATGCTGCTTACCGGCTCGGAAAAGATCGACGTCGCCTGTCGCAAGGGGCAGGTGCAGCTGCTGCTCCACGCCGCCGATGCGGCGGCCGACGGCAACCGCAAGCTCGACCAGGCGCTGCGCGTCGGCCAAGAGGCGGAAGGCACGGATTTGGCGGGTATCACCTTGCCTGTGGACCGCGACGCCCTATCTATGGCAATGGGGCGGGATAATGTCGTCCATATCGCGGTGACCGACTCGCGTGCAGCGTCGCGTCTGCGCGCGGCCATAGGCCGCTTGGAAAGCTATCTGGGTTGCGCTACGCAAGCGCCCGCGCAAGGGGAGCCGGTCTCCACCGATGCGCCGGGCGTTTCCGGCTAGGCATTGAAAAATAAGGCGTCGGCGGGCCTATCCGGCCGAAGCGGAAGTGAAGGGTTAAGTTCGATCGTATGAGTGACAGCAAGGAAGACAAGCCGGTTCTGGGCCGCAAGCCGCTGGGCATCAAGCGGACCGTGGAATCCGGCCAGGTGCAGCAGCAGTTCAGCCATGGCCGCAAGAATACGGTCGTGGTTGAGGTGAAGCGGCGCCGCGTCCTGGGCAAGCCCGGTGAGACGACCGGTGGCGCGCCTGCGGTTGCGCCTCAGGCCGACCCGACCCCCGCGCCGCGCCCCGCCGCGCCCGCGCCGCAGCAGACCCGCGCGCCGCAGCCGCCCGCCCCGCGTCAGGCGCCGCCGCAGAGCCTGATGTCGCGTCAGGAATTGCAGGCCAAGCTGCTGCGCGAGGCCGAGGAAGCCCGCATGGCCGCGCTGGAGGATGCGCGCCGCCGCGAGGACGCCGCGCGCCAAGCGGCCAGCGAGGAAGAGAAGCGCCGCGCTGAGGAAAACCGCCTCGCTGCCGAAGCCGGCCCGGCGCCTGCCGAAGCGCCCCAGGCCGAGCCCGAAGCCCCCGCTCCGGTCGCCGAAGCGCCTGCGGCCGCCGCGCCCGAGCCGCGCGAGGACGCGACGCCTGCGCCCGCCGCCGCCACCGTGCCGCCGCCGCGTCGCTTCACCCCCGTCGCGCCGGTCAAGCGTCCCGAGCCGGCCAAGCCCGATCGCGCCAAGAAGGGCGAGGATAATCGCCGCCAGTCCGGCAAGCTCACCGTCACCCGCGCGCTCGCCGATGACGACAGCGCCCGCGCGCGCAGCCTCGCGGCCCTGAAGCGCGCCCGCGAAAAGGAAAAGCGAGCCCATTATTCGGGCGGCGCGCAGCAGCGCGAAAAGCAGTCGCGCGATGTCGTGGTGCCCGAAAGCATCACCGTGCAGGAACTCGCCAACCGGATGGCCGAAAAGGGCGCGGACCTGGTGAAGGCGCTGTTCAAGATGGGCACCGCTGTCACGCTTAATCAGCCGATCGATCAGGATACGGCGGAGCTGCTGGTCGAGGAATTCGGCCACCGCATCCAGCGCGTGTCCGACGCCGACGTCGAAATCGGCATGGAAGGCGAAGTGGATGCGCCCGAAACGCTCCAGCCGCGTCCGCCGGTCGTAACCATCATGGGCCATGTCGATCATGGCAAGACCAGCCTGCTCGACGCGCTGCGCGGCACCAATGTCGTGTCGGGCGAAAGCGGCGGCATTACCCAGCATATCGGCGCCTACCAGA
Organism: Sphingobium sp.; assembly: GCF_036170395.1. Taxonomy (GTDB): domain Bacteria; phylum Pseudomonadota; class Alphaproteobacteria; order Sphingomonadales; family Sphingomonadaceae; genus Sphingobium. Next base: position 8,050 of record NZ_JAVHPD010000011.1, on the reverse strand, counting down.
TCAAGACGAAGGGCGGCGATCTCATCACCTTCCTCGATACGCCGGGTCACGAAGCGTTTTCGGAGATGCGCGCGCGCGGCGCGAACGTCACCGACATCGTCATCCTGGTGGTGGCGGCCGACGACGGGCTGATGCCGCAGACGATCGAGGCGATCAACCATACCAAGGCGGCCGGCGTACCGATGATCGTGGCGATCAACAAGGTCGACAAGCCCGAAGCCAACCCGCAGAAGGTGCGCGAGCGCCTGCTGAGCGAGGAGATCGTGGTCGAGGATATGGGCGGCGACGTGCAGGATGTGGAAGTCTCGGCGCTCAAGCGTACCGGCCTCGACGAACTGCTCGAGAAGATCCTGCTCCAGGCCGAACTGCTCGAACTCACCGCCAACCCTGATCGCCCCGCCGAAGGCAATGTGGTCGAGGCGCAGCTCGACAAGGGTCGCGGCGCGGTCGCCACCGTGCTTGTCCGCAAGGGCACGCTCAAGATTGGCGACACCTTCGTCATCGGATCGGAAAGCGGCAAGGTCCGCGCGATGATAAACGACAAGGGCCAGCAGGTGAAGGTCGCCGGCCCCTCGACCCCGGTCGAGGTGCTGGGCCTCTCCGGCGTGCCGATGGCGGGCGATCAGCTCACCGTGGTCGAGAATGAGGCCCGCGCCCGCGAAGTCGCCGCTTACCGTCAGGAACAGGCGACCAAGAAGCGCACGACCTCCGCGCCGACTAGCTTTGAACATATGTTCTCGGCGCTCAACACCACCGTCATCGAATATCCGGTGGTGGTGAAGGGCGACGTGCAGGGTTCGGTCGAAGCGATCGTGTCGTCGCTGAACCGCATCTCGACCGACGAGATCAAGGTCCGCATCCTCCATTCGGGCGTCGGCGCGATCACCGAAAGCGACGTAACGCTGGCCGCCGCCAGCCGCGCGCCGATGATCGGCTTCAACGTGCGGCCCAATGCGAAGGCGCGCCAGTTGGCGGAGCGCGAGAAAATCTCGCTGCGCTATTATGACGTGATCTACGACCTGCTGGAGGAAGTGCGCGGCGAAATGGCGGGCCAGCTCGCGCCCGAACGTATCGAAACCATCGTCGGCCGCGCCGAGGTGCTTCAGGTGTTCCCGGCGGGCAAGAAGGACAAGGCCGCTGGTCTGCTCGTCCTCGACGGCATCATCCGCAAGGGTCTGGCTGCGCGCCTCACCCGCGACGATGTCATCGTCTCGCGCACTAACATCGCCTCGCTCCGCCGCTTCAAGGACGACGTCTCCGAAGTCCGCGCCGGCATGGAGTGCGGCGCGGTGCTGCAGGACACGAACGACATCAAGGTCGGCGACACGCTCGAACTGTTCGAGGTCGAGGAACGCCAGCGGACGCTGTAACAGGAAAGTGCGTCACCCCAGCGAAGGCTGGGGTCTCGTGCCGCTTACGCTGCCGCCTGAGACTCCAGCCTTCGCTGGGGTGACGAGGATTGCATATGGTTGCTTCATCTGAAGGCCCCTCCGTCCGCCTGCTCCGCGTGGGCGAGCAGGTGCGCCACGTCCTGTCCGACATCCTCCAGCGCGGCGACGTGCATGACGATGTGCTCGCCAGCCATGTCGTCAGCGTCACCGAAGTCCGCATGTCCCCGGACCTGCGCCACGCGACCGTGTTCGTGAAATCGCTCTTGGGGCAGGACGAGGAAGCGGTGCTGAAGGCGCTGCGCACCAACACCGCCTATCTGCAGCGCGAAGTCGCGCACCGCATCCGCCTCAAATATGCGGCCAAGCTAAAATTCCTCGCCGACGAAAGTTTCGATGAGGGCAGTCACATCGACAAGCTGCTCCGCGATCCCAAGGTCGCGCGCGATCTCGATACGCCGGAGGAAAACTAAGAGGCGGTCACCGGCGGGCCATGCCGGGTGTGTGCAGCGTCAGCTGCCGGCCGGGCGCTTACCTGATAGCGCGAGCATGAGTGCCGTGAATTTGTGTAGGGCTGGTTGTCCCGGATCATTCGCTAAGGCATAGTTGAATCATGCAGGTCAGGATAGACAAAAGGGGACGGCTCACCTTGCCAAAAAATCTGCGCGATCAGCTCGGCATGAAGGCGGGCGATCAGTTTGAATGGATCGTGCGTGGCATGGCCTTGCAAATGCGACCTGTAGACGGTGCGGATCGCGGCAAGGGCGAGAAGGCGGACAGCCAGTGATAAAATATCAAATCGTGATTGCGACGGGGTTGTTGGTTGCTCTGTCACCCGCCCTCGCCAAAGACCCCGTGCCGCTCTCCGCTGTCGTCGCCGACCCCAGGCCCGATGCTGCCTACCCCGCCGGCATGAGCGCCTTCGTCTTACCGGCTGAAAATGGCGCGATGAACGCCGTCATGTACACCGCCGCCGGTCCCGGCACGCATCCGACGCTCCTCCTGCTCCACGGCTTTCCTGGCAATGAGCAGAATCTCGACCTGGCGCAGGCCGCCCGCCGCGCGGGATGGAATGTGCTGACCCTCCATTATCGCGGCTCGTGGGGCAGTCCCGGCGCCTTCTCCTTCGGCAATGCGTCGGAGGATGCCTTCACCGCGCTCCAGTTCCTGCAACAGCCCGCCACGGTCGCCAAATATCGCATCGACACCAGCGCGATCGTCGTAGCGGGGCATAGCATGGGCGGCTTCATGGCGGCCGACGCTGCGGCGGCCGAACCGCGCGTCGCCGGCCTGTTCCTGATCGACCCCTGGGATCCCTCGCAGACCGCCGCGTCGCTCGCCACGCCGGAGGGCGAAGCCGGCTGGAAGGCCGAAGTCGCAGGCGATCTGCCGCCGCTTGCCGGCGCGACCTATGAAAGCCTGACTGCCGAGATCAAGGGCGACACGGCGAAGTTCGACCTCGGCCGGCGGCTAGCCGTCTATGCCCGCCGCTCGCTCACCATCGTCGGCGCGGAGCGCGGCATCGGCGCGCAGGCGCGCAAGGTCGCCGCCGACGCGCAGGGCGCGAACCCCGACGCGCGGCTGATGGTCTGGCCGACCGACCACAGTTTTTCCGACAAGAGGATCGCGCTCGCCGACGCGCTGCTGCGCTTCCTGGCGGGTGTCGCCCCCACGGTCCGCTGATCCGCTCGCTCCATGGCGAAGCTCTATTTCTACTACAGCTCGATGAATGCGGGCAAATCGACGACCCTGCTGCAATCGAGCTTCAACTATCAGGAACGCGGCATGGCGACGATGCTGTGGACCGCCGCGATCGACGATCGTTATGGCGCGGCGCGCATCGCCTCGCGCATCGGGCTGGAGCAGCCCGCCCACCTCTTCGATCCGCACATCGACCTGTTCGCTGCCATCGCCGACCAGCACGCCGCGACCCCGCTCTCCTGCGTGCTGGTGGACGAAGCCCAATTTCTCAGCCGCAACCAGGTGTGGCAATTGGCGGCGGTGTGCGACCGGCTCGCCGTCCCTGTCCTCTGCTATGGCCTGCGCACCGACTTCCAGGGCGCGCTGTTCGAGGGCAGCGCCCATCTGCTTGGTCTCGCCGACACGCTGAGCGAGATCAAGACGATCTGCGAATGCGGCCGCAAGGCGACGATGAACCTGCGCGTCGACGCACATGGGCGCGCCGTCCACCAGGGCGCGCAGACGCAGATCGGCGGCAATGACGATTATGTCGCGCTCTGCCGCCGCCACTTCGTCGAGCGCATGGCCCGCTGACGCTCAGCCCAGCGTTGCGATCCAGCCGGGCAGATCGGCCAGCCGCTCCAGCTGCACGAACCGCGCATGGTCCGACGGCGCACGAGCGCGTTCATGCGCCCACGCCCCTTCCTGCGGGATGAACGCGGCCCAGGCGCCCGCCTCCAGCGCCGGCAATATATCCGACCGCATCGAATCGCCCGCCATCACCGCGCTTGCCGGCTCGACATCGTGCCGCGCGAACAGGCCGCGAAACGTGTCCGCCGTTTTGTCGCTGACGATCTCGATCCCCGAAAACAGGTCGCCCAGCCCCGATGCCGCCAGCTTGCTTTCCTGATGCAGCAGGTCGCCCTTCGTCACCAGCACCAAAGGCGCGATGTCGGCCAGCGCGCGCAGCGTGTCCTCGACCCCGTCGAACAGCTGAACCGGATGCGCGAGCAGCGCCCGGCCCGCCGCCAATATCTGCTCGATCATCGTGGCCGACAGCGCATCGCCGGCCAGCTCCACCGCCGTCTCGATCATCGAGAGGGTAAAGCCCTTCGCGCCATAGCCATAGAGCGGCAGGTTGCGCGTCTCGCAGGTTATCAGCCGCTCGCGCGTTACATCCGCGTCTGCGAAGGGGCGCAGCATGTCGAGCAGCGCATCCTCGGTCGCATTGAAATGGCGCATATTGTGCCAGAGCGTATCGTCGGCATCGAGGCAGATGAGCTGGATCGTCATGCCTGCCCCTTATCGCGCGTTGGGCTTTCACGACAAGGGGCTGACAGGGCAGGGCAGGGGGGCTAGGGACCGCCGCCATGCACGGCTGGATCATCCTCGACAAACCGCATGGTCTCGGCTCGACCCAGGCGGTGAGCGCGGTCAAGCGCGCGCTCCGCACGGCAGGGGCGGGCAAATGGAAGGTGGGTCATGGCGGCACGCTCGATCCGCTGGCGGCCGGGGTGCTGCCGATCGCGGTGGGCGAAGCGACCAAGCTCGCCGGCCGGATGCTCGATGCGAGCAAGATTTACGAGTTCACCCTCTCATTCGGAGTCCAGACCGACACGCTCGACCTTGAAGGCAAGGTGATCGCGACCAGCGACCACCGGCCCACGCGCGCGGACGTGGAGGCGATCCTCCCCCGCTTCACCGGCGGAATCGAACAAGCCCCACCCGCCTACAGCGCGATCCTGATCGACGGCCAGCGCGCCTACGACCTCGCCCGCAAGGGGGAGGCGGTGGAAATGAAGACAAGGGCGGTGACGATCTACGCGCTCCAAATCAAATCCTCCCCCATAGGGGGAGGGGGACCGCGCCCGAAGGGCGTGGTGGAGGGGTGTCGCCCTATCGAGACGGTTACACCCCTCCGTCTGGCCTGCGGCCATCCACCTCCCCTTCCAGGGGAGGATGTTCAAGAGATCACCCTCACCGCCCATGTCTCCAAGGGCACCTATATCCGCTCCCTCGCCCGCGACATCGCGCTGGCGCTGGGCACGGTGGGGCATGTCACCATGCTCCGCCGGATCAAGGCCGGGCCGTTCACCCTGCAATCGGCGATTTCGCTGGACAAACTGGACCAAGCTGCTAGGGGCGGCGACCTCGGCGGCGTGATGCTGCCGTTGACGGCGGGGCTGGACGACATCCCGGCTCTCCCCGTCACTCCCGATGAAGCATTGGCTCTCCGTCAGGGGAAGATGCTCATGGGGAAACCGCACACCGGTCTCCTGCTGGCGATGTTGGGCGAAACGCCCGTCGCGCTGGTGGAGTCCAGTGGCCCGGAGGTCCGGGTGGTGCGCGGCTTCAATCTCTAGATACGAAAGGAAGCCCGATGTCGATTACCGCTGAGCGCAAGGAAGCGCTGATTAAGGAACATGCCCGCGCCGAAGGCGACACGGGTTCGCCCGAAGTCCAGGTCGCGATCCTCTCGGAACGCATCTCGAACCTGACCGAGCATTTCAAGGGTCACCACAAGGATAACCACAGCCGTCGCGGCCTGCTGATGCTGGTCAACAAGCGTCGCTCGCTGCTGGACTATCTCAAGCGCAAAGACGAGGGCCGCTACACCGATCTCATCGGCAAGCTGGGCCTGCGCAAGTGACCTGATCGTTCGGCCCGCTTCGGCGGGCCGTTTACGTATCAGGCCATCCCGGCGAAAGCCGGGATCCAGGGGATCGGGCGCAGCCTTTGAAACCCTGTGCTCCGGCTTTCGCCGGAGCGCGATAACAGATATAGGGCGTTCGGATTGAACGCCTTCTCCCCATGGGAGCAAGACCAAGGGAAGGTCACGCAATCCGGCGTGATCCTCGCACACGGGGCCAGATGATGCCCCACGCCGCAGCGGGCCGGATAGCCCGCAGATGAGGCCCCGCCCGGCAATAGGGCCGCAGCGGGCAAAGGAAAAACCATGTTTGATGTAAAGAAAGTTTCGATCGAGCTGGCAGGCAAGACCCTGACTCTCGAGACCGGTCGCATTGCGCGTCAGGCCGACGCCGCCGTGCTGGCGACCTATGGCGAGACGGTGGTGCTCTGCGCCGTGACCGCCGCCAAGTCGGTGAAGGAAGGACAGGATTTCTTCCCGCTGACTGTCCACTATCAGGAAAAATATTCGGCCGCCGGCCGCATCCCCGGCGGCTTCTTCAAGCGCGAACGCGGCGCGACGGAAAAGGAAACGCTGGTTTCCCGCCTGATCGACCGCCCGGTCCGCCCCCTTTTCCCCGAGGGCTTCTATAACGAGATCAACGTCATCGCTCAGGTGCTGAGCTTCGACGGTGAGAGCGAGCCCGACATTGTGGCGATGATCGCCGCGTCGGCCGCCTTGACCCTCTCGGGCGTGCCCTTCTTGGGTCCGATCGGCGCCGCGCGCGTCGGCTACAAGGATGGCGAATATCAGCTCAATCCGTCGCTCGACGAGGTAAAGACCGGCGAACTCGACCTGGTCGTCGCCGCCACGCATGACGCGGTGATGATGGTCGAATCCGAAGCCAAGGAATTGTCGGAAGACGTGATGCTCGGCGCTGTCCTCTTCGCGCACGAAGCGTCGAAGAAGATCGTCAACGCGATCATCGATCTTGCCGAACAGGCCGCCAAGGAGCCGTGGGACATCGCCAAGGGCGACGATCTGGGCGACCTCAAGAAGAAGCTGACCAAGCTGATCGGCAAGGACATCGCGGCCGCCTACAAGCTGACCGACAAGTCCGCCCGCTCGAACGCGCTCAACGAAGCCCGCGCCAAGGCGAAGGCCTGGTTCGCGGAAGAGGGCCTCGACGCGCAGACCGTCATGGCCGGCATCAAGCTCACCAAGAAGCTGGAAGCCGAAATCGTCCGCACCGCCATCCTGAAGGACGGCAAGCGCATCGACGGCCGCACCACGACCCAGATTCGCCCGATCGAGGCGATGGTCGGCTTCCTGCCGCGCACCCATGGTTCGGCGCTGTTCACCCGCGGCGAAACGCAGGCGATCTGCACCACGACGCTTGGCACCAAGGACGCCGAGCAGATGATCGACGGCCTCACCGGCCTGCATTATGAAAACTTCATGCTGCATTACAACTTCCCGCCCTATTCGGTCGGTGAAGTCGGCCGCTTCGGCGCGCCGGGTCGTCGTGAAGTGGGTCATGGCAAGCTCGCCTGGCGCGCGCTGCACCCCGTGCTGCCGAGCAAGGACGAGTTCCCCTACACGATCCGCGTCCTCTCCGACATCACCGAGTCCAATGGCTCCTCCTCGATGGCGACCGTCTGCGGCGGCTCGCTCTCAATGATGGACGCGGGCGTTCCGCTCAAGCGCCCGGTCTCCGGCATCGCAATGGGCCTGATCCTGGAAGGCAAGGATTTCGCGGTCATCAGCGACATTCTCGGCGACGAGGATCATCTGGGCGACATGGACTTCAAGGTGGCGGGTACGGAAGCGGGCATCACCACCATGCAGATGGACATCAAGGTCGCCGGCATCACCCAGGAAATCTTCGAGGTCGCGTTGCGGCAGGCGAAGGAAGGCCGCGCCCATATCCTGGGTGAAATGAGCAAGGCGCTATCCTCGACCCGCACCGAATTGTCGGCCCATGCCCCGCGTATCGAGACGATCCAGATCGACAAGTCGAAGATCCGCGACGTCATCGGCACCGGCGGCAAGGTCATCCGCGAGATCGTCGCGGAAACCGGCGCGAAGGTCGATATCGACGACGAAGGCATCATCAAGATCAGTTCGTCCGACATCGCCCAGATCGAAGCGGCCAAGAAGTGGATCCTCGGCATCGTCGAGGAAGCGGAAGTCGGCAAGATCTACACCGGCAAGGTAGTCAACATTGTCGACTTTGGGGCCTTTGTGAACTTCATGGGCGGCAAGGACGGCCTCGTCCACGTCTCCGAGATGCGCAACGAGCGCGTCGAAAAGCCGACCGACGTCGTGTCGGAAGGCCAGGAAGTGAAGGTCA
>NZ_JAVHPD010000010.1:0-101701 GCF_036170395.1 Sphingobium sp. | reverse complement strand
TAGGCCATGCCGAGATAGCCGAACACCGGCTTGCGGCTGAAGGTCGAGACGATCTGGCTGATGATGCCGAAGCCCGGCAGGATCATGATATAGACTTCGGGGTGGCCGAAGAACCAGAAGAGATGCTGGTAGAGGACGGGGTCGCCGCCGCCCGCCGCATCATAGAAGGTGGTGCCGAAATTGCGGTCGGTCAGCAGCATGGTGATCGCGGCGGCGAGAACCGGCAGCGCGAGCAGCAGCAGGAAGGCGGTGACCAGCACCGACCAGACGAACAGCGGCATCTTGTGCAGGGTCATGCCCGGCGCGCGCATGTTCAAAATGGTGGTGATGAAGTTGATCGCGCCCAGGATCGAAGAGGCGCCCGCAATGTGCAGCGACAGGATCGCCATATCGACCGCCGGACCCGCCGAGCCGCTGGTCGACAGCGGCGCATAGACGGTCCAGCCGGTGCCCGCGCCATTGCCGGTGCCGCCGGGAACGAAGGTGCTGCCCAGCAGCAGGGCGAAGGCGGGGATGAGCAGCCAGAAGCTGATATTGTTCATCCGCGGGAAGGCCATGTCGGGCGCGCCGATCATGATGGGCACGAACCAATTGCCAAAACCGCCGATCATCGCGGGCATCACCATGAAGAAGACCATGATGAGGCCGTGCGCGGTGATGAGCACGTTCCACAGATGATAGGCCTGGTCCAGCGTCGCGTCCGGCCCGTCCATAACCATCGCCCAGTCTTGGAGATACTGGATGCCCGGCTGCGCCAGCTCGGCGCGCATCAGCCCCGAGATCGCGCCGCCGATGATGCCGGCAACGATCGCGAAGATCAGATAGAGGGTGCCGATGTCCTTGTGGTTGGTGGACATGAACCAGCGCTGGAAGAAGGCCGGCTTGTGATCGGCATCATGATGATCATGCGCATGATCGCCGTGATGATCGGCAGTGATGGTGGTCATGGCGTTCCTACCCTATCAAATCTTTTCTTGCGCCGTGGCGGGCGCGGCGGCGGCGCTTGCAGCGGGGGCCGCGCCCTTCAGCGTGCCACCCTGCGACTGGACCCACTGGTCGAACTGGGCGGGCGGCAGCGCCTCGATCGCGATCGGCATGAAGGCGTGCCTCGCGCCGCACAGCTCCGAGCATTGGCCGTAATAGACGCCCGGCTTCTCGATGAAGACGGTCTTTTCATTGAGGCGACCGGGCACGGCGTCCATCTTCAGCCAGAGCGAGGGCACGGCGAAGGCGTGGATCACGTCGGCGCCGGTGATAATCAGCTTGATCGGCCGACCGGCCGGCAGCACCAGGCGATTGTCGGGCGCGAGCAGATAGGGCTCGCCATTGGCCTTCGCCTTGTCCTCGGGCAGCATGTTGGACACATATTCGGGGATGCCGTTGTCGGGATATTCATAGCCCCAATACCACTGATATCCGGTGACCTTGACGGTCAGCGCATCCTTGGGCGCGGGCTTATACTGGTCGGCCAGCAGCCCGATCGAGGGCACGGCGATCGCCAGCAGGATCAGCACCGGCACCACCGTCCACACCACCTCGATAAAGGTATTGTGCGACGTCTTGGACGGCACCGGATTGGCGGCGCGGCGATAGCGGACCATGACATAGAGCATCAGCGCCAGCACGAAGATCGAGATGATCGTGATGATCGGCAGCAGGATGATGTCGTGCAGCCAGCGGGCGGTGTGGCCGGTGGGGCTGAACTGTTCCTGGAGCGACATTTCGCCCGGACGCGGCATGCCGATGCCTTCGGTCGGTTTCATGCGCGGCGGCGCTGCGACCTTGGCGGCGGGCGCGGGCGCGCTCGCATTGGCGACATTGGCGTCGGCCGAATCGGCAGGCGCGCCGGGGTCGGAGGATTTGGGATCGGCGTCCACCGGAGTCGCGAGCGCCGGCGCGGCCGCCGTGGCGCCATTGTCCTGCGCCAGCGCCGCACCGCCTGCGCCAAGTGCCGGCGACAAGGCCAGCAGCCCCGCAAGAACGATCGATTTCACCGTCTTCATAGTGTCTTCGTACCCCTAACCCCTTGGCGCCGCTGCAACGAAGACGCGTGGTAAAGCGCCCTATTGTCCTCGCCCGTCCGGTTCTGCGGCGGCTTATAGGCAGGCTTTTACCCAGCCTCAAGCATCTGGGAGCAGATTTTCTTCGCTGTTGCAACGCTTGCCGTCGCCGCCTATCGGCAGGAGGCCGCGCATGGGCGCGCGATCATGGCGGGCCGGTCGGCTTGGCCATGCGGACGAATTGCGGCCGGCGGGCGTCTGCGCCCCCGCGCGACAGGGTAGACGGAACGGCATGACGGACGAAGAGGTATTGGCGGAATTCCGAGCGGCGGGCGCGCTGCTCGAAGGACATTTCATCCTCTCGTCGGGCCGCCGCAGCGCCAATTATCTGCAATGCGCCCGCGTCCTCATGAACGCTGACCGCGCCGGCCGGCTTGCCCGCGCGGTCGTGCAGAAGCTGCCGCGCGAATTGCGGCAGGAGATCGATCTGGTCGTCTCGCCCGCCATGGGCGGCCTCATCATCGGGCATGAGGTCGGCCGCGCGCTGGACAAGGATGCGGTGTTCCTCGAACGGCCCGAAGGCGTGTTCGAGTTGCGGCGTGGCTTCGCCATCGCGCCGGGGCAGAAGGTGCTGATGGTGGAGGATGTCGTGACCACCGGCCTCTCGTCGCGCCAGGCGATCGAGGCGGTGGAGAAGGAAGGCGGCATCGTCATCGCCGAAGCCGCGCTGGTCGATCGCTCGGCGGGCGAGGTAGAGCTGGGCGTCCCCTTCTACCCGCTCGTGTCGATCAACTTTCCGGTCTATGAAGCCGACGCGGTGCCGCCTGAACTGGCGGCGATCCCGGCGACCAAGCCCGGCAGCCGGAAGCAGTAGCCAGCCCCCATGTCCACGCCGCTGCGCCTCGGGGTCAATATCGACCATGTCGCCACCATCCGCAACGCGCGCGGCGGCGCGCATCCCGATCCGGTCAAGGCGGCGCTGCTGGCAGTGAAGGCCGGCGCGGACGGCATCACCGCGCATCTGCGCGAGGACAGGCGCCACATCCGCGACGAGGATATCGCGATGCTGATGGCGGCGCTCGACGTGCCGCTGAACCTTGAGATGGCGGCGACGGAGGAAATGCTGGAGATCGCGCTCAAGCATCGCCCGCACGCTGCCTGCATCGTGCCGGAAAAGCGGGAGGAGCGCACGACGGAGGGCGGGCTGGACGCCGCCGGGCAATTTGAGGCGCTGCGGCCGGTCGTGGCCAAGCTCAATGAAGCGGGCATCCGCGTCAGCCTCTTCATCGAGGCCGACGCCAAGCAGATTGACGCCGCGATCCGCCTCGGTGCGCCGGTGGTGGAATTCCACACCGGGGCTTACGCCCATCTCGACGGTTCTGCCCGCGCCGCCGAACTGCGCCGCATCGCCGACGCCGCCGCGCTTGCCGCCAGGAACGGGATCGAGCCGCACGCGGGCCATGGCCTCACTTTCGACAATGTCGCGCCGATCGCCGCTATCCCCCAGATCGCCGAACTCAATATCGGCCATTTCCTGATCGGCGAAGCGATCTTCGGCGGGCTGGAGGGCAGCATCCGCGAAATGCGGCGGCAGATGGACCTGGCGCGGTGACGACAGAAGGTCGTCATCCCAGCGAAGGCTGGGATCTCAGGCCGGATAGGACGCGCCTGGAGGCACGAGACCCCAGCTTTCGCTGGGGCGACGGCCTGGGGGGACCGTCGTGATCATCGGCCTCGGCTCCGATCTCTGCAATATCGAGCGGATCCAGAATTCGCTCGACCGCTTTGGCGAGCGGTTCGTCCGGCGCGTCTTCACGCCGCTCGAACAGGCCAAGGCCGCCCGCCGTCCGCTCACCCGCGCGGGCACGCTCGCCAAGCGCTTCGCCGCCAAGGAGGCTTTCTCCAAGGCGGTCGGCACCGGTTTCAAGGCGGGTGTGTTCATGAAGGATATCGGCGTCGTCAACGCCCCCTCCGGCGCCCCGACCCTCGCGCTGACCGGCGGCGCCAAGGCGCGGCTCGACGCGATGACGCCAGCCGGCCACCGGGCGGTCGTTCACCTGACGCTCACCGACGATCATCCATGGGCGCAGGCGTTCGTCATCATCGAGGCGCTGCCGCTATGAGCGACGAATCCACCAGCGAAAGCCAGCCCGTGACGGCCATCGACCTTCCCGAAGAACAGCAGGCCACGCCCGCCAAGACGCCGGTCAATTGGTGGCAGGAAATGAAAAGCATTTTCCTGCTGATCCTCGCCGTGCTCGCCTTCCACAGCTTCGTCGCCAAGCCCTTCTATATTCCGTCCGAATCGATGATGCCGGTGTTGCTGACCGGCGACCGGCTGGTGGTCAGCAAATTCCCCTATGGCTGGTCCTATGTCTCGCCCAGCTTCCATCCGCTGCCCTTCCTGAAAGGCCGCATCCTCGGCCGCCTGCCCGAACGCGGCGACATCGTCATCGTCTCGCCGCCCAACCGGCGCGAGGATTATATCAAGCGCGTCATCGGCCTGCCCGGCGACATATTGGAGGTGCGCGGCGGCCAGGTCATCCTGAACGGCACGGTCGTGCCGCAGAAGGCGCTCAAGCCCTTGCGCATCCCGGTCGACGGCAACGCGCCCTGCCCGCCGCTGCAATTTCCCGGCGCGCTGGTGACGGATCGCGACGGCAAAAGCTGGTGCGAGCTGCCGGTGCGGCAGGAAATCCTGCCCAATGGCAAAACCTATATCACGATCGATACCGGGCCGAGCGCGCTCGACTGGTATGGGCCGGTGCGGGTGCCGGCCGACCATGTCTTCCTGATGGGCGACAATCGCGACAACAGCGCCGACAGCCGCGCGCCGCTGGAGGAAAACGGCCTGGGCGGGCCGGTGCCGTGGGAAGCGATCGGCGGTCGGGCGGAGTTCATCACCTTCAGCCTGGACGGCAACGCGACCTGGAACCCGTTGAGCTGGCTCCACGCCTTCCGCGCCGGCCGCGCCGGCAACAGCCTGCGCCCGGCCAGCGTTTCGCGTCGCGATTGACGGGAACAGCATTGACGGGAACAGGGGCGACGCCGTCCGGTTTCTCTGTCATGATGATCGCGCGGAGAGGAGTCGGAGCGCCATGACCGAGTATCTGGACAAGCAGAAGAGACTGCATTTCGATCTGACCAATGTGGGGTTGCGCGCGCACGCCACATCGGCCGGGCTGGTGCAATTATGCCTGGAGCTGCGCCGGTCGGGGGTGCTGGATGACGCCGCGCTCGAGCGGATCAAGGGCAGCATCGCCTGCGACATAGAAGTGTCGGCCCCGCGTTCCGTCGCTACCCCCGCTTTCCGGCGCGATGTCAGAGCGCGGATCGACCGGATTTTCGCGGGCGAGGAGAAGATCGGCCACGACGATCTTCTGCCGGTCGAAGCCATGGATGACGAGGCGTTCCAGGGTCACGCCTGACCCTTGGCGCACACAGAAAAGGGGCCGAAAGCCGGCCCCTGTTTCTGCTATTCCGGCCTTCCGCCGATCAGCGCCCCGGCTGCGGGATCGCGCCCTGCTGCATCTGCTGCTGGATCTGCATCAGCTCCGCCTTCGACTTGAAATCATGCAGCGTCACGTCGAACACCAGCACCGACCCGGCCGGGATCGGGCCGGCGGCCTGATCGCCATAGCCGAGCTGCGGCGGAATCCAGAGGCGGTATTTGCCGCCCTTCTTCATCTTCTGGAGCCCTTCGGAAAAGCCCGGCACCACGCCGTCGACGGGCATCGGCGCCTGCGGATTCTCGTCGAACACCGTGCCGTCCAGCAACGTGCCCTTATAGCCCACCAGCGCCACGTCGGCGGTGGTCGGGCTGGCGCCGGTCCCGTCTTCCAATATCTTGTACTGAAGGCCCGACTCGGTCGTCACCACACCCTCGGCATGGCCATTGCTGGCAAGGAAGGCCGACGGCGAAGGCTCGACGCCCTGCTGCCCGGCCCAGGCCAGCCCGCCCGCCGCCAGCGCCACCAGCGCGACGCCGATCCACAGGCGCGTCAACGAACCCTTGGCGATGGGACGAAGGGGGACAGCCGTTGTGGACATGGGGTTTTACGCTCGCTTATGGGTCGCGGAAGTTCAGGCATCAGCGGGGCGGCGCAAGGCTGCCCCGCGAAACGGCGTCTTACTTGACGCCGTCGCGCTCGGCGCGCTTGCGCTCCATCTTGCGCGCGCGACGGACAGCGGCGGCCTTTTCGCGGGCGCGCTTTTCCGACGGCTTCTCATAGTGACGGCGCAGCTTCATTTCGCGATACACGCCCTCGCGCTGCAGCTTCTTCTTGAGTGCGCGAAGAGCCTGGTCGACATTATTGTCGCGAACGATGATCTGCATAAACCCGTCTATCTCCAATCGAAAACGATCGATTCGCCGGGACCATTACATCCTTCCCGACGGGCCGACCGAATAGCAAAGCCAGTGAGTCGTCGCGGGTCGCCCCGCGCCATGTGGGCGGCGCCCTACCAGCGCGAGCCCGCAAATTCAAGCCCAAAGCCCGCACTCTCGACATTTGCGCGGGGGACGGGAATAGTGCCTCGCATAAAGCATAAGGAGGATCGCCATGGCAACCGCCGCGAAACGGCCCGACATATCCGCCGCCGAATGGGACGCGCGCCAGCAGCTCGCCGCCGCCTATCGCATCTTCGACCATCTGGGCTGGTCGGAACTCATCTACAACCACATCACCCTGCGCGTGCCCGACGAGCCGGCCGCCTTCCTCATCAACCCCTTTGGCCTGGGCTATCACGAAGTCACCGCGTCCAACCTGGTCAAGATCGATATCGACGGGCAAGTGCTCGACGGCAGCCCCTATCCGGTGAACCGCGCCGGCTTCACCCAGCATAGCGTGTTCCACCGCCATCTGCCCGACGCCCATTGCATCATCCACACCCACACCACCGCCGGCATGGCGGTGAGCGCGGTGGCCGAAGGACTGCGCCCGATCAGCTTCTACGCCGCCGCCTTCATCGGCCGCATCGCCTATCATGAGTTCGAGGGCGTCACGATTCGGCCCGAAGAGGGCGAGCGGCTGATCGCGAACCTGGGCGACAAACGCATCATGATGCTGCGCAACCATGGCACATTGGTGATGGCGGGGAGCCTGCCCGAAGCCTTCCTCCAGCAATGGATTCTCCAGCGCGCCTGCGAGATCCAGGTCGCCGCCGGCGCGGCCGGAACCCCCGTCGACATCCCGCCCGAGGTGATCGCCGTCCACCAGCGCGACCTGTCCGGCGTGCAGCTGCCGGTCGGGCCGGGCGTGCCCGATTTCCAGTCGCTGGTGCGGGTGATCGATCGGATCGATTCGAGCTGGCGGGAGTAGCATCAGAGGCACGTCCCCGGCATCTCGGGTGGGATATAGTTGATCAGGTAGAATGGTAACGCGAGTCCAATCAGCCACGCAGCCGATATACCCATTATGATTTTGGACCGACGCTCTGCAAATGTGAGAAGTTGGACGAGGATCACTATTATGTTCACGAATGCCATGAAATAAGGGACGATGACCCACACCTCCTTGTTACAGCTGCTCGATTCATAATCCGGGTGGGTCATTTGGCCAACTGTGATCAGGATTGCCAAAAGACTCATAAGGCCAATGACGAATAGAATGCTGTAACCCAAAAACCGATTGAGAGACTTGTAAACCGTCTGTTCGTAACGGTCATCTTCGTGCATAAGCCTCCAGCATGATTAGGGCTGCGGACAACTCTCCCCCTCCGCCGCCAGCCGCCGCACCTCCTGCGCCGCGACCTGGGCCAGCCAGGCGCGGCGCTGCGCCTTGTCGGCATTCTCCTCCGCCAGCTTCCGCGCCGCCAGCGCCGCGTTGCGCTCCTTCACCGCCATGCGCGCATAGCTGAAGGCCGCGATCGACAGGCCGGACAGCACGACGATCAGCAGCAGCGCAGCGGCCGACAGTCCCGCCGCGATCCGCCGGCTGCGGCGCTGGTCGCGCCGGTAGAGCGCGGCATAGGATGCGCCCAGCAGCCCGGCGATGAGCTTCAGCTTCACCACGTTCCGCTCATTCTTCTGGAGATCGGGCGCGAGCGGCTCCAGCGGCCGGGTCCGGTCCAGTTCGCCATCCTCGTCCAGCGCGAACAGCAGGGGCGCGGGAAAACAGTCCTGCGCCGCATCGCCCGGCGTCCCCGCCGCGATCACGGCGAACACCGGCGCTTGCGGGTTCATCGTCTTGAACGCGCGGATTTCCTTGTCCACCCATATCGACCGCGCGGCGGCGGGCGAGCAGATGACGATCAGCGCGTCCGATCGCGCCAATGCCCCCTGCAATTTCGGTCCCAGCTCCGCCGCGCCAGCCAGCTCATCCTCGTCGCGGAACACCGGCCGCAGCCGCGCCGGGATCGGCCCGCGCTCGCCCATCGTGCCGACCAGCCCCTGGGGCACGCGGTAATTCTCGATCGCCCGGTGCAGCCAGCGCGCGACCTTCATATCGGCATGGCTGTAGCTAATGAAGGCGGCGTAGCGGCCGCTGCCGCCGCCCACCAGCGCGCTCAACTGCTTTTGCGCGAAACCCGCCAGCTCCGCCCCGCCCGCCAGCACTGGCTTTCCGACCGCGGCGGCGGTATCTACCGGACTCGAAAAGATTTTGCCGAGGGGATTGGACATGATGCGCTTCATCCTAGTCGCGGGCGCCGCAATGCTGACGGCCGGCCCCATCGGCGCGCAGACGCCCGCGCAGCAGCCCGCCGCCGCGCCCGCCCCGGCCGCCGCCCCCGCCGATCCCTTCGCCCAGGCGATCGCCGCGCGGCAGGTCGCCGATTTCGCCCGGCGCGAGCGCGATCCCTATGCCATGCTCACCGCCGCGCGCATGTTGCAGCAGGTGCCGATGACCGACGGCGCCAAGCCCGCCGAGGGCGACGCCGCCTTCTCGCCCGAGGCGCTGTTCGCCGAAGCCAGGACGCTGGCGCGTGACGATCAGGCGCTGCTGCTTCAGATCCGCATGGCGCAATCCTCCGGGCGCGGCGTCGTCGCCTCCGCCTTCGGCAAGGGGCTGGTGCGCCGCGTGCTCGACGTCAATCCGCGCAATGCCTATCGCTTCACCGTAACGGCCAAGGGCGGCGAGCCGCTGCGCATCGGGGCGATCGGCGACATTGGCACGGCCATGTATATCCGTCTGCTCGACGCTTCGGGGAAGCAGCTCTGCCTCGACGACAATGCCGATTACGCGCCGGTCTGCGCGGTTACGCCGCGCGCTTCGGGGCAATATCGTGTCGACATCGGCAACAAGAGCGCCGCGCGCAGCCGCACCGTGATCCTCAGCAACTAACGATCCGGCTCCGTCCATCGCCCCTCAATTCCCGGTGTAGAGTTCGCCGATGGTCAGGCTCGCCTGGCCCCCGCTCTTTGCCAGCAGCTCCCGGATCGGCGCGACCAGCCGGGCCGACGCGCGCTGATTCTCCACAGTCCTCAGCAGCAGGCGGAAATCCTGCGGCGGCTGCGGCGTCACCAGCGCCACCACATGATCCGCGCCATAGGGCGGGATCACCTGGCTTTCGAGCACGGGCAGCGACTGGCCGGGCGCGAGCTGCCCGTCTTTGTCCTGCTCGGCCACCGGATAGAGGCGCTGCACCGTGCCGTCCGCCGCGATGTTGAACACGGTGGCGTAGCGCGGGCCGCTGGCGACCTGCGTCTGGGCGAGCGCCAGCGTCACCGGCGCGCCGGCGGGATAGCGCGCGCCATTGTCCTGCGGGCCGACCATCAGCCGCGCCGCCTGTTCCGACAGCATCGGCCGCAGCGCTTCGAGCGCCGCCCATTTGTCGATCACGCCGCGCACCTGCGCCGCCGTCTTCACATTCTGCGCCACCACGTCGCCGGTCCGCCGCAGCATCGCCTGCGCGCGCGCGTCCCATACGAAGTCCGCGCCCTGCCCGTCGGTCAGGATGCGCCAGGGATAGTCGCCGGTCACGCTCGCCCGCGCCTTCACGTCCGCGACATAGAGGCCGGGGAGCGGCGGCGGCGCGGGCGGGGCGGGCGGCGGCGGCACGGTGGCGAACAGCCCCTGCCCCTCGCGCCCCGGCGGGATGATCGTGTTGCTCTCCTGCCGCTGCCCGCTCAGCATCCGCACCTGGACGTTGAGATAGCTGCCCAGTTCGCCGATCGAGAGGCTGCCGTCGCCATTCTGATCGGCGGCCATGCCCTGCCCGTCGGGGCGCGGCGTCGTCAGCCCCTGCTCGAACGACCAGGTGAGGAAACCGCGCGTCGGCGCGCCCTCGACCGGCAGCGCGTTTTCCCAGGCGATCTGGTCGTCGCGCGCGGCGCTGATGTAGAAGAGGTTGGGCAGGTCGTCGCGGGTCGCGCCGGCCGGGGCAGCAGCATCACCGCCCGCCAGCACGCTGGCGAAGCGCGGCGCGGGTCGGGCCGCCAGCTCGACATTGCGCGCGCCCAGCGTCAGGCGCGGGGCCATGCCGCGCACGCGCGGATCGACCGAGCGGTGCAACGTGCCCGAATGACAGGTGTCCGCCATCATCAGCACCTGCACCCCGCGCGGCACATAGAGCGACAGCCAGGTGTAGAAATCCTTGTCGACGATGAACCGCTCGGGATCCTGCACATCGGGGTCGAAGCCGGGCAGCGGCAGAAACTGGTCGGTGTCGCCGTCGCGCGTCCCCTTGACCGCCGCTTCGGCGAGCGCGCCATGGCCGGTATAATAGAGGAAAATCCAGTCGCCCGGCTTTGAGCGCAGCCCCAGCGCATGGAGCGCGGTCTCGACCGTGGTGCGACTCACGCCTTCGTTGCGCAGCACCGTGACGTCCTGCGCGCCCTGCCCCCGGATCAGCGTCTCCATCGCCGTCAGGTCATTTTCCGGCCCGGCCAAGTCCATGATAAGTTTGGACTGGAACTGCCAGGAACCGACGAGCAGCGCGCGTGTCTCGGCAAAAGCGTAACCTGGATCAAGCAATAGTGTGACAACGAATGTTAATACTGTTGCCCAGAGTCCACGCTGCCGCTTCGACATTGGAAGCCCCTATGGTTTTTTATTGCCTCGACAAGCACATATCCATAATCGTAGGACGGTAATGAGAGCAATAACTATATCTTGACTCGGAGCGGACAGATGGCGGCATTTCGTTCCACTTTAACCATTGCAAGCTTTGGATTTCTTTTGGCGGCTTCGGCTAACGCTCTGGCGCAGCAGGACAACGCTCCGCCTCCGTCGGATCAGGGTGCGGCCGGGCGGGGCGTGCGGATCGTGCCGCCCGAGCCGGTTTCGCCGCCGCCCGTTGCAAATCCGCCACAGCCCGTCGCGCCGGTCGCCAATGCCGTCGCCGCCGACCCGGCGGTTGCGGTCGGTCCCGCCGCGCCCGCCGCGCTCAAGCCCTGCGACCGTCCGGTGAGCCGGCCGAACCTGCGCTTCGACCAGCCCGATGGTTTCGATTCCCGCCTTCGCTCGAAACTGCGGCGCGGCCGGACCGTGGTGGTCGATCTCGCCACCCCCTATGCCGCCGACAAGGAAGCGCCGCTGCCGCTCGGCGCATGGCTCAATGAAGTGAAGCAGAGCGGCGGCTCGGTCGAGGCGCAGCCCTATTGCGTCAAGGGCCGGGGCCTTGGCGGCTTCTTCGCCCGCTTGTTCGGCGGCGGCCCGGCGGAACCTTATAAGGCCGCGCGCCGCTATGACGCGGTGCTGCACGTCGATGCGCTGGACCAGCGCGTGACGCAGGTCAGCTTCACGCCGCGCAAGGCGCGTCCGTGACCGATCGGGCGACGGGGGGCGGGCGCGGCTGGTTCGCCACGCTGCTGCTGGGCTGGCTGCTCGCCGCCTGTGCGCTTGGCCCGGCCGCGCGCGCGGCGGAAGAGCCGCGCCTGGCGCTCGTCATCGTCAACGGCGCCTATCAGTCCTTCGACCGCCTGGGCTCCACCTATGGCGATGGCGAGAAAGTCGCCACGGCGCTCAACGCGACCGGCTTTGCCGACGCCAGCGGGCAGGGTCCGGTGCAGGTCCGTCGCGATCTCAGCCGCGCCGATATGCTGGCGGCGGTCGCCGATTTCCGCGCGAAGCTGGCGGCGGCTGGCCCCAAGGCGTTCGGGATGCTCTATTTCTCCGGCCATGGCGCGGCGCTCGGCAGCTATGGCGACGTCATGCTGCTGCCGGTCGATGCCGGCCGCGACCTGACGCCCGAAAGCGCTACCCTCACCCGCGCGGCGCTCACCCATAATCTCCTGGGGTCGGGCGCGAAGACGGTGCTGATCGTGCTCGACATGTGCCGCAACGTGCTGCCCGCGCCGCCGCCGTCGCTCACGCAGATGATCGCGGCCGAAACCGGAACCGAAGCGTCGGCGGTCGGCGAACTGGCCGGCAGCAAGGGGCTGCGCCGCATGATCCGCGCGCCGTCGGCGACGATCCGGCCCGACCAGGGCTATCTCGTCGCCTTCTCCACCAGCGCCGATCAGGTCGCGTTCGACGACGGCATCTTTTCCAAGGTGCTGGCCGAGGAAATCCGCCGGCCGCAGCAGAATATCGCCGATGCGCTGAAGCGCGTGTCCGATCGCGTTGCTTTGTCCTCGGGCAAGAATTTCCAGAAGCCGACCTTCGACTATGGGCTTCAGGGCGCGCCGCCCTGCTTCATCTCCTGCGACCGGGCGGCGAGCGACCGTTTCTACGACTGCGCCAACTGCCCGTGGATGCGCGCGATCCCCGCCGGCCTCAGCCCGTTCGGCTCGCCCGCCTCCGAACCCGGCCGGGGCGGGGACGAGGCGGTGCAGGCCGATGTGCGGATCGACAAGCCCTTCGCCATCGGCGTCTATGAAGTCACGATCGCCGAATGGAATGCCTGCGTGCGCGACAATGCCTGCGCGAAGCTCGGCAGCTGGTCGAAGGAAAACCCCAATCCGCTGATCCCGGCGACCGACATCAGCTATGAGGATGCGCAGGCGTTCCTCGCCTGGCTCAGCGTCCAGTCGGGCCGGGCCTATCGCCTGCCGACAGAGCAGGAATGGGAATATGCCAGCCGGGGCGGCGCATCCACCGCCTTCCCCTGGGGCGACGATATCGGCCCGTCCATGGCCAATTACGATCATACCGCCCGCTATCGCGGATCGGACACCGCACCCTATCGCGGCTATCCCGAGGCGGTGAACAGCTATCCCGCCAACGCCTTCGGTCTCAACCAGATGCAGGGCAATGTGTGGGAATGGACGTCGGGCTGCACCGACACGAGCTGCCGCGCGCGGGTGATAAGGGGCGGATCGTTCGAAAGCGCGCCCGACGCGCTCCGCTCCGCCAATCGCTTCACCGTGGCGCCGGGCAAGAGGCGGCAGGATGCCGGGTTGCGGGTGGTGCGCGACCTGGAACCGGATGAGGTCGGCAGCATCGGCTAGTTATTGTGATGGGTTCGCGCGTCGGCTGGGGCCGGGGCGCAGCAAGAGGGGTACGTTATGAAGACAATGATGATCGCCGCCACCCTGGCGGCGCTGCTTCCGGGCATCGCGCAGGCATCGCCTTATTATGCGAGCATCGGCAGCCCCAACAGCATGCAGCACACCGCCATCACCACGGCGCTCAACCTCAACGATCTCGACTATGACGATGATCCGGATACGCCGGGCTTCGACATCGAGGGCGATGCCGACACGATTGGCGGCGCTTTCACTTATTGGGGCAGCGCGGGGGTCGAGGGCCAGCGCTACGAGCTGCGCTACCAGAAGGCGATGCGCGTGTCGGAAGGCAGCCGCGCCCGCATACTGATCGATCCGGTGCTCAATGTCCTGCACGTCAATGACGGCCAGACCACGATCATGGGTACGCTATCGACCGGCGTCGAGCTGCCGGTCCAGCCCAACTGGCTCATCACCCCGCGCGTCGCCTATAGCGCCAGCGACAATGACGGCTATTTCGGCGCGAGCAGCGAAGTGCTGACCCTGTCGGCCACCAGCCGCTACAAGATCGCGCAGGTCGGCCGGGGCGATCTCACCATCGGCAACATGGTCGGCTGGTCGACCACCACCGATATCGGCATCGGCAAGGATCCGGGCTTCTATTTCAAGGAGGATGTCTGGTCCTTCCGCAACGGCGTCGCCTATCAGCTGCCGTTCAAGGGCCGGATGTTCGGCGGCCGCCAGGGTTCGCTGCGCGCCAGCTACACCTGGACCAAGCTCACCGGCGATCCGCAATCCTATGAGGATGTGCATGAAGCCGCGCTCAGCGTCGGCATCCGCACCCGCGAAGCCGAGCAGAAGAGCCGCGCCGAACAGCTGCGCATCGGCCTCATCTATACCCATGGCACCAGCAGCTTCTCGCATGATTTCGATTTCGACGCGGTGACGCTGACCGTGGGCTATCGCTTCTGACACAAGGCAATCTGGGGGAGGAACGGGTGATGACTCGCCGTCTCATGACATGGGGCCTGCCGGCGCTGGTGGCATTGACCGCCGGCGCATCCTGGGCGCAGCAGAGCGGCGAGCCGGTCTTCATGACCGGGGCCGCGCCCGTTTCTCCCGAAGATTACGCCAAATTCCCCAAACAGGGCCGCTTCCGCGCCTATCTGCCCAAGCGGGTGGACCTGTCCAACGCCTATCCGCCGCCCGGATCGCAGGGGCCGCAGCCCAATTGCGTCGCCTGGGCCACCACCTATGCGGCGCGCACCTTCCTCAATTTCCGTGACAAGGATGTGCAGCCGGCCCAGCCCGCCGACCAGATGAGCCCGGCCTATGTCTATAACCGGCTGCGCCCGCCCGGATCGCCCTGCACCGGCGCGATCACCATCGTCCAGGCGCTGACCCTGCTCAAGAATGAAGGCACGGTCAGCCTCGCCGAATTCCCCGACGACATGACCAAATGCGCGATCCCCGCGCCCGAAGCCTTGAAGGCGAAGGCCGGCGACTTCCGCCTGCTCGACTGGCGCGCGATCGACCGCGAAGTGAAGGACGACTGGCGCACGCCGATCATCCTCGACGACGTCAAGGGCGCGCTGGCGCGCGGCGCGCCGGTGATCTTCTCGATGCCGGTCGCCGCCGATTTCATGGCCTTTCGCGGCGACGGCATCTTCCGCCGTCCCGACAAGCCGCAGAAGCTCAATTATCACGCCATGGCGATCGTCGGCTATGACGAGGACCGCCAGGCGCTGCGGATCATGAACAGCTGGGGTCCGATCTGGGGCGACAAGGGCTATGCCTGGATCGACTATGACACGTTCAAGCTGCTGGCGGGCGAAGCCTATTCGCTCGAAGCGCCGCTGACGACGACCCCTACCGGCGTTTCGCCGCCGCCCCCGCGCACCGACGCGCAGAATTTCGCCGAGCAGATGGCGGCCATGCCCTGCGGCGCGGTGTCGGTGCAGGGGAAGAGCGTCACCGGCTTCTCCGGCGACCTCAACGCCATTGCCGCGCTCAGGGAAGCGGCGGCCAAGGCCGACCCGCAGCTCAGCTTCGCCGTCCGCCACCTCCCCTGGCCGCAATGCGAGGCGGCGCTGACCCTTGCCCAGCCGCTCAACCGGCAGGGAACCACCATCGCCGCGCTTACCGAGACCGGCGGCGCGCGTGATGGCGATCCGGTGGCGATGAAGGAGAATGACATTTTCGGCGTCAGTGCGACCACCACAAGCGCCCGCCCCTATCTCAGCATCATCTATCTTCAGGCGGACGGCAGCGCGGTGGAACTCAATCGCAGCCACCCCGAGCCCGATGCGAAGGGACAGCGCCGGGTGACGATCGGCCTCAGCAAGACGGCGCAACGCTATCAGGTCGCGCCGCCCTTCGGCGCCGAACTCATCCTCGCCCTCGCCTCGGACAAGCCCCTGTTCGGCGACGATGAAGTGGTGAGCGGCACCGAGCGCCAGTTCCTCACCCGGCTGCGCGCCAAGCTCGCCGCGCGCAAGGGCGACGGGGTCGCCGCCGCGCTGGTGCGGCTCCAGACCAGCAACTGACCCCGGCCATGGGGGGCAGGGCGCGCAAGGGGATCAGGGGGCTGAAAGTGCCCCATGTCGCGCCGGTCGTGCGCTTCGGCGCGATGGCGGTCGCTTTTGCACTCGGCACCTGGGGTTTTGCACAGGCCTATGGGCAGGCAGGCATGGCCTCGACCCTTGCGCAAGATGCGCTGCGCGCGCTGCGCCTGATCGTCGGGCAATTCCCGCAGGCGCTGGAAAATCGCGACCTGCCCTTGGCGCTCGACATCGCGCGCTGGGCGCTGCCGCTGCTGACCTTCTGGTCCACCGTTGCCCTCGCCTGGGAGCAGCTTCGCAATCCCCTGCGCCTCGCCCTTATCCGCGCGCGCGGCGACCATCTGGTGATCGCGGGCGATCCCGATGGCGGGCTCGCAGCGCAGGCGGCGCATGGCGCGATGGATGACGGCCGCCGGGTGCTGCTCTGGGCGCAGGACCGGCGCACGCCCTGGATCGCCGACGCGCTGGAGGCCGGCGCGGCCGAGGTGGAGCAGGCGAACGCCGAGGAAAGCGCCGCCGCGCTGGCGCTGGACAAGGCGCGCGCCGCCTTGCTGCTGTCGGGCGAGGCGCGCCACAATATCGCGCTCGCCTCCGCGTTGCTCGCGCAGGCCGCCAGAGTCCGCCCCGCCGGCGATCCGCTCGACATCATCCTGCGCGTCGACGATCTCGATCTGCGCCGCAGCATCGAGGGCCGCTTCGACCATGGCGACCGGCGCACCGCACGCGTCCGCCTCGCCGCCCTGCCCGACATCGCCGCGCGCCATCTCGCGCTCGCCCGGCCGATCGACGGCTTCGTGCGCGTCGGCGACGCAGCGCGCCCGGTCCTCTCGCTCGGCTTCACCCCGCTCATCGAGCGCTTCGTCCTGCGCACGCTCGCCGGCGGCCATTATCGCGACGGCGGCAAGCCCGGCTTCACCCTGTGCCTCCCCGGCGCGGCACAGGCGGAGGAGGGATTTCGCGCACGCAACCCCGGCGCGGATACGCTCTCCCCGGTTCGCTTCGTGGAGGCGCGGCTCGATCCCGCGCGGATCGGCGCGTTGTTGGCCGACGCGCCCGATCCGGTCGCCATCCTGATCGACGCCGGTGACGACGACCGCGCGCTCGCCCTCGCGCTGGCGGTCGATGCGCATTATCGCGCCGCCGACCGCCCTGCCCCACCGATCCATGTCCGCATGGACGGCGCGCCCGATCATCGCATCGGCGCTGGCATCCTCCCCTTCGGCGCGCTCGCCGACCTTGCCGATCCCGACATGCTGCTCCAGGACCGGCACGACGCGCTCGCCCGATCGATCCACGACTTCTATCTCGAAGGCCGCTTCACCGAGGGCGAGACGATCGGCGCGCGCGCATCCATGCAGGAATGGGAGGATCTGCCCGAGAGCTTCCGCGACGATAACCGCCTCGTCGCCGATTGCTACCAACTGAAGCTGCGCGACATCGGCGCGCGGCTGGTGGACGGAATCGGTCCCGGCCTGCACCTCACCCCCGACGAGCTGGAGGAACTCTCCCGCGCCGAGCATGACCGCTGGATGGCGGCGAAGCTGGTGCAGGGCTGGACCCATGCCCCCGTCCGCGACGACGCGCGCCGGCTGCATCCCGACATCGTCCCCTATGACGACCTCAGCGAAGCGATCAAGGATCTCGACCGCGAGCAGGTGCGGATCATGGCGCGGCTGCTCGGGGCTTCGGGCAAGCGCGCGCTACGAACGCTGACGGTCGCGCTGCTGCCTGGCGGCGCAGCGACCGATCCCGCCCCCCTGCTGGACGCGCTCGCCAGCCACTATCCCGATCGCGCCCCGGTACTTCTGGGCCTGTTCTCCGATCCTGCCGCGCGCGCCATACTAGCGGCAGGGCGCGGCGCGCTCGCCCAGCTTGCGCTTACCGGCCATGTCCAGCCGATCCTAGACAGGCTGCCCGCCAGCGAAGCCACAACGGCCGCCCGCCTCATCGATCGCGCCGACCGAATCCACGCGCTGCCGGCCGGTATCGATCCCGCCGCCTGGCTCGCCGACCAGGGCGACCTGCTCATCGGCGCGTCCAACGACCCGCGCGCCATCCGCCTCGACGCGGATGGCGGAATCGCGCGCGCGCCATGGACACGCTGAAAGGGCTGCCCAAGCTGCTCGCCGCGATCGGCGCGGGTCTCTGGCTCACCCTGCGCGCCGCCAGCGGCATGGCCCGCCGCACCCTGGCGGGCGACGCTCTGGCCCAGCGCCAAATGGCGCAGGCGCTTCCCGTCCATGTCTGGCGGCCGCTCCGCACGCTGCTCCCGCTCGCCGCGCTTGCCGGCGCGATCGCCGGGACAGGGGCAGCGCGGCTGCTTGCGCTGTACAACGCCCAGATCCCGGTGCTGACCGCCCTCGCCGCCATCCTGCTCCGCGACATCGCGCCTTTGCTCGTCGGCCTGTTCGCCTGCGGCAGCGTGTCGGTGGCGCTCGCCGCCCGCCTTGGCGCGATGGCGCTCAACCGCGAGATCGACGCGTTGGAAGCGCTCGGCCGCGATCCCGTCGCCCATGCGCTCGGCCCCTCGCTCGCCGCCGTGCTGCTGTCGATCCCCATCCATATATCGCTGGCAGCGGTGGCGGCGGTGATCGGCTGCGGCGTGCCGCTCGGCCTCATCGCCAATGTCGCCTGGCCGCTTTGGGCTGGCTACGCCCTTTCGCACGACGCGGCACAGGCGCTGCTCACCGGCATGGGCAAGCTGCTGCTCTACGCGCTCATCGCCTTCGCCGTCGGCAGCGCGGTCGGCGCGAAACCAGTCCGCTCTCCCGCCGATATCGGCCGACGCGCGATCACCGCCTTCACCGCTGGCCTCCTCGGCATCTTCGCCGCGGCGGCGATCTGGACCGGCCTTGCATGAGCGCGCTGCTCGCCTTCGATCATGTCAGCCTCGTCATCGGCGGCGCGCGGCTGCTCGACCAGATCGACTTGGCGCTGGAGCCGGGCGAGCGGATCGCGATCATCGGCGAAAGCGGCGCGGGGAAGGGCTGGCTGCTCAAACTCGCGCTCGGCCTCGTCGCCCCCAGCAGCGGCACGGTCATGCTGATGGACACGCTCCTCGATCAGGGCAGCGCGGACGCCCGCCGTCTCGCCCGCGCCCGCTGCGGCGTCGCGATGCAGGGCGCCTCGCTGCTCGGCGACCTCAGCGTCGAGGAAAATATGCGGCTCGCCCTCGGCAGCGCCGGCCCGCGCGCCGCGCGCCGCATCGACCGGCTGCTGCTGGAATTTGCGCTGGAACAGGCCGCCGCCACCCGCGCCGACGCGCTGTCGGTCGGCGAGCGCCGCCGCACCGAACTCGCCCGCGCCTTCGTCCGCGATCCCGAACTGCTGATCCTCGACGAACCCTTCGAAGGCGCCTTCGCGCGCGGTGACGCCCTCGAAGCGCAGGTCCGCCGCCGCATCGTGCCGCAAAAACGCGCGCTCCTGCTGCTGACGCAGGACGAAGCCCTCGCCGCCCGGCTCTGCAACCGCCTCTATCGGCTGGAGCGCGGCCGGCTGCTTCAGCAGGCGGCGGCCGAGACCGTCCCCGCCGCCACATCCTGAACGAAGCTCCCGACCGCCTGCTCGATCGCCCGGTCGAACGCCGCCGCGCGCGCTGTGCCCGATGCGCCGCTTACCGGAACGGTGCCGCACGCGCGGCCAGCCCACACCGCCTTGCCGCCCGCGACCTGCGTCACATCGAACGCCACCACCGCCTTCGCGCCGCCCGCCTCGCTCACTTCCTCGAACCGGTCGAGCACCGCCACTACTCGCCGGTCTGCGGCCAGCGGCAGGTTCGGCCCCGTCACGCTGGCAAACCGCGTCCGCAGCCCCACCACCAGCGCGCGGGCCAGGCTGTCGGCCGGCGGCTCCTCCC
Source organism: Sphingobium sp. (assembly GCF_036170395.1). Classification (GTDB taxonomy): domain Bacteria; phylum Pseudomonadota; class Alphaproteobacteria; order Sphingomonadales; family Sphingomonadaceae; genus Sphingobium. The sequence continues at coordinate 81,955 of NZ_JAVHPD010000010.1, read as the reverse complement.
AGAACAGGGTCGCCGCCTGGCGTATCTCGCCCGGCGCGTCCGCATCGACATAGGCATAGCGCAGCCCGCCGATCGCCCCACGCGCCTGCACCGGCGATACCGCAAAGCTCGGGCTTGCCGCCACCACCCCCGCCGCAAAGCGCGGCGACAGGCGCATAGTGACGGGTGTATCCCCGCCCTTCAAGGCGGCGCACCCGGCCAGCCACAGCAGCAACAGCGGAGCCACCAGCCTCATTTCGCGCCTCCCGGCGGAGGCGGATCGGCATAACGCTGCCCCCGTATCGCATAGGTCGGATCGCCCGCCAGCCGCTCGGACAGGCTGCCCAGGCTCGCGCTGGTGCGCTCCAAATTGGCGCTCGTCGCCACCAGAGAGGCCGACGCCCCCTCCAATATCCCGCGCACCTCGCCCGCGCTGCTGCGTCCTTCGGCGAGCAGCCCGGCGATGCTCGCCTGATTTTGCGCCACCAGCGCCTGCGTCTCGCGCAAGATGCCGTTGAGCGCGGCGACATCGATCTGCGACGCCCGCCCGCTCGCCTGCCGCACGTTCGATAGCGTCAGCGCAATATCCCCCTTGCCCGGCGCGAAACTCCGGTCGAGCTGCGTCGACAGGCTATTGAGCGCCGCCAGCGTCTGCGTCGCGTTCTGCGCCACTTGCGCCATGTCGACCGCGCTCGATCCGTCGCCCTGCAACATCCCCGACAGCTTCTGCGCCATGGCATTGGCGGTCCGCGCCACGGCCGCCGCCTCGCCGATCGCGGTCGCGGCGGTCTCGAACAGGTCGGCGGCGCGGCGGCATCCCGGCAACGCCTCGCCGCCCGCCCCGCCCGGCACCGGATCGCAGCCATAGGCCAGTCGCGCCGCGCGACATTGGGCAGGCGCCGTCTCCAGCGCGACGAGTTCGATGCGCGGCGCGGTCAGCGGATTGGCCGACGCCACCGTGGCGAAGGCGCAGTCCGACGGCCGCCAGTCCCGGTCCACCCCCATGCGCACGGCAAAGATGCGCCGCGCGCCATCAAGGTCGATCGACCGCACCGCCCCGATCGGCGCGCCGCGAAAATAGACGGGAACGCCGGGCGACACGCCCTCGACATCGTCGAAGCTGGTGGCGACCACCCGCTGGCGGAAGAAGGGATCGGGCACCAGCGCGAGCACGGCGACGACCATGATCGCCAGCAGCGCCGCGCCCAGGCCCCATCTGATCTGCGTAACCGAGTCCGGCGCCATGCCCCCACTCCCCTCGCCAAAGAACAGACCCGGCCGGGGTTCTTGTCAAGCGGCAACGCCTTGATCCGCGTTAGAGGAGCCCCAGTCGCGCGAGGTCGTTCAGCATCGCGGGCGGCATCGCGTCCAGATCGTCCGCCTCGCCGCCATCCAGATCGGGCGGCGCATCCTTATCCTCCAGATAGCGCCATCCCTGATGCGCGCGCTTGGGGGTCGATCGCACCGCGATCAGCCTCGGCTCCAGCTTGATCCAATGCCGGCCCGTCCCGGTTTCCTCGAACCCCAATATCGGGCTGCGTCCGACGATCCGGTGCTGGTGAATCCAGAATAGCGACCCGCCCGCCATCTCCGCCACCCGCTTGGGCAGATAGCGGGTCGAGGTGCGCGCCTCCCCCGGCTGGCTTTCCAGCCAGACGCGCAAGGTGGCGGGGCTTTCGGTCCCGAACGCGATCTTGGTGATGTTGAGCGGCATATTGACTAGGGCTTCCAGACGCAGTGCTCCTGCGAAAGCAGGAGCCCAGGGTGGATGGCACAGCGCGTGCCGCCCTGGGTTCCTGCTTTCGCAGGAACACGTCATCTCAGATGGGGACTTGCTTCACCCCGTCAATCCCGCCGCCGTCGCCAGCCCCAGGAAAGCCAGGAACCCCATCGAATCGGTAATCATGGTGACGAAGATGGAGGACGCCACCGCCGGGTCGAGATTGAGCCGGTCGAACGCCAGCGGCACCGCCGCGCCGGCGAGGCCCGCCGTCACGATATTGGTAATCATCGCCGCCGCAATCACCCCGCCGAGCGCCGGATTCTGGAACACCAGCGCCACGCCCAGCCCCAGAACCAGCGCGACGGTCGCCCCGTTCAATATGGCGACGCGAATCTCGCGCAAGATAGTCCGCCGCGCGTTCGATCCGGTGATCTGGTTGGTCGCGAGCGCGCGCACCGTCACCGCCATCGTCTGGCTGCCGGCATTGCCGCCCACCCCCGCGACGATCGGCATCAAGGTGGCAAGCGCCACCATCTTCTCGATCGTGCCCTCGAAAATGCCGATGATGGTCGATGCGACCAACGCAGTGACGAGGTTGGTGAGCAGCCAGCGCACCCGCGCGCGATAGCTGTCCATCACCGGCTCGTTGATGTCGCCCTCGCCCGCGCCCGACAGGCGGAGGATATCCTCGCCCGCTTCCTGCGAGATAATGTGGACCACATCGTCCACCGTTATCATGCCGACCAGCCGGCCGCTCGCGTCCACCACGGCGGCGGAGATCAGCGCATATTTCTGGAAGCGCAGCGCCACTTCCTCCTGGTCCATGTCGACCGGGATCAGCGTCTGCTCGCGCTTCATGAGGTCGGCCATGGCGATGCCGCGCGGGCAGGTCAGTATCCAGCTGAGCTGGGCATAGCCCACCGGCCGATGCGCCGCGTCGACGATGTAGATTTCCCAGAAGTCGCGGGTCAGATCGGCATTGTCGCGCAGATAGTCGATCACCTGGCCCACGGTCATATGCTCGGGCACCGCGACCAGGTCGCGCTGCATCAGGCGGCCGGCCGACTCCTCGGGATAGGACAGCGCGCTTTCGATCGCGGCGCGGTCCTCCGGCTCCATCGCCTCGAGCACGGCCTGCTGGTCGGCCGCCTCCATATCCTCGATGATGGCGACGGCGTCGTCGGTGTCGAGTTCGGCGGCGAATTCCGCGACCTGCTCGGGCGCGAGCGCGCCGATCAGGTCGTCGCGGACATAGTCGTTGAGTTCGGATAGAACCTCCGCGCCGACCAGGTCGCCCAGCGCCGCCGCCACCTCGGCGCGCCGCTCGGACGGGGTCAGTTCCAGCAGGTCGGCGATGTCGGCGGGGTGGAGCGGCGACACCAGCTCGCGCGCGGTTTCGCTATCGCCTTCCTCCACCGCGTCGAGCACGGCGGTCAGAAATTCGGGTTTCAGCCGGTCGTCCTCGTCATGGCTGGCCTCGGCCGCCTCGATCAGAATCGAGGTCTGGTCATCCCCATGGCGCAAGGGGTCGGCCATATCGCCGCGCTCGCTCATCGCGCCCCCTACTGTCCGGTTCCTGTAACATGTCGTCGCTTTCGCCCATGGGCCACGGAAAAGCAATGGGCAGTCAGCGCTTCCATCCCGGTCTTTAGCCTTTATATGGGCTCGACCTACCCCTTCCCCGGCAAGAGAGGATTTCCATGGCCGACGACACGCTCACACTCACCCTCGACAGCGGCGGCGATGTCGTCATCAAGCTGCGGCCCGACCTCGCGCCCGGCCATGTCGCGCGCATCGTCGAGAACGCCAAGGAAGGCTTTTACGACGGCGTCGTGTTCCACCGCGTCATCCCCGGCTTCATGGCGCAGGGCGGCGATCCGACCGGCACCGGCATGGGCGGCCACCCCGACAAGCCCGACCTCAAGGCCGAATTCAGCCGCGAACCGCATGTGCGCGGCGTCTGCTCGATGGCGCGCGCGTCCAATCCCAACAGCGCCAACAGCCAGTTCTTCATCTGCTTCGACGATGCCACCTTCCTCGACGGCCAATATACCGTCTGGGGCGAAGTGACGTCGGGCATGGAGCATGTCGACGCTCTGCCCAAGGGCGAACCGCCGCGCACGCCGGGCAAGATCGTGACCGCGACTGTCAGCTAGAACATCGAGCATTTAATCTGATCCGTTCGCTTCGAGCAGGTTCGAGCGAAGTCGAGAACCGTCCGTCGAGAAGGCCGTCGCAAGCGTTCTCGATACGCCTTCTCGACTTCGCTCGAAGTCTACTCGAACCGAACGGAGGGTGTTCGGATTTGAGGCTCGGCGCTCTTATAGCATCGTCACCCCGCACTTGGTCCGGGATGACGCCAAAGTCGACATGATCCCGCGTTACGGCCGCTTGCGGGCCATGCCGTCGGTCATCGAAATGGGCTGCGCCACCGCCGCATTGTCCGCGACCCCCGGCGTCTCCGGCGCGACATAGGCGCTGATGCTCTCGATATGCCAGCGCCTTTGCTCGGCGGTCGATCCAGGCACGTCGTTGACCCGGCGCAGCACCACCTGTCGCAGCGTGTAGAAGGGCTTCCCGGTCGCGGCGATGCGGCCATAGACCTGCACGGGCACCGTCACATAGCTGGAGCCCGCCGCGCCTTCGGGATCGGACGGCGCGCCGATACTGGCGTGAATTTCGCTGAAGCCCCGGAAGCGCGCGGCGAAGCGTGCATCGTCCTGCATGCCGATAGCGCCGGCAGGATCCCACAAATCCTGCGCGTCCTCGAACCTTTTTTCCTCCAGCAGGCCATAATAGCCCTGCACCACCTGCGCCGCGCCCTGCGCGCTGTCGGGATCGATCGCGCCTTCCTCCAGCGGCGCGGGATCGACCGGCAGCCCGCCCGGCGTTCCCGGTTCGGGCGGGGTCAGCGGCTCCATCAGCGCCAGCGCCTCGGCGCGGATATTATTCTCCACCTGGACGCTGTTCGCCCCGTTGGCGAGATTGTCGATCGCGCTCTCCTCCCGCCCGTCGCAGCCGGCGACGAGCAGGAGGGAGAGCAGCGCGGCGGCCTTCAGGTCAGCCCGCATCAGTCGGGGCGCGCCCTTGAACCACGCTCGCGCCCGCCGCCCCAGCTGCGCTGCGGACGATCGGCGCGCGGCGCATTGCCCGCGCCCCAATTGCGTTGCGGTCGCTCCATGCGCGGCTGGCCGGTGCCGGGCTGCGGCTGCGGGCGAGCAGCGTCATTGCCGCGCCAGCGGTTGCGCCCGCCATCTACGCCGGGCTGCGGCGGCTGGCCGTCCCAGCGCCGGCCATTCCATGGCCCGCGCCCCTGCTCACCGGCGCCGGGCCGCCCGCTCCACTGACCGTCATTGGGCCGCCCGTCGCCGGGGCGCCCGTCGCGCCAGTTGCGGTCGCGCCCGCGCCAGCGATCGCCGTCGGGCCTGCGGCCGGACCATTGCCCGTCACGCCGCCCTTCCCACCGGCGGCCTTCCCAATAGCGCCGCTGTCCATCGTTCCAGCGATGCCGGCGGCCGCCCCGGTCATAGACATAATAGCCGCTGCCGGGATAATAGAAGCCGTCATACCAGCCATAATAGCCGGCCCCGGCATAGCCCGGTCCCCAATAGGGGTCGTAGCCGCCGCCATAATAGCCGCCATTGCCATAATAGCCGGTGCCGACACTCACGCCGCCATAGCCATAGCCGTCATCATAGCAGCCGCTGAGCGCGAACGCGCCGGCGAGACCCGCCAGCGCCATTAACCGACGTCGGATGCCCGTCATCGCCTGTCTCCTGAATATATTTCTGATGTCGGAGTAACGCGCGCGAGTTGAATTGGTTGTGAATGAAAGTTGCGGGTGAATATCGTTTATCGCAGGTTCAGATAAGGCCCATTCCGTTCATCCAAGTGACAGAAACCGTGCCGTTTCCGTCACATAAGGGGGCTTTGCCGGCCTTTCTCACAAAGTTTCGGAAACCTTCTTCTATCCCCGATCATTGATGGTCCTGTCGACGCAGCGCCGCTTGGAGCGAGCCGGTCGGCCCGGCGGGTCCACACCGCCGCTTATCCCACACAATAAAACAAGGGTCACACCTCATGAAGACACTGCTTTTCACGGCGGTCGCCGCCGCGTCTTTGTTCCCCGTCGCCGCCATGGCGCAGGAGGATGCAGGCTCCACCCGCCGCGTCGAACCTTATGTCGGCGTCATGGGCGGCGTGCATAATTTCGATAGCGAGACCGGCAAGGAAGGCATCCCGCCCGTCGGCTATAAGGGCCGTATGGTCGAGAGCGTCGCCGGCGTGAACTATAATGTCGCCGGCCCGGTCGTCCTCGGCGTGGAGGGCACCGCGTCCAAGGGCGTGTCGGGCGACATCGACTGGGAATATGGCGTCGCGGGCCGCGCCGGCGTGAAGGCAGGCAAGGACAGCCTGATCTTCGGCAAGGTCGGCTATAAGTGGGTCAATTTCGACGCGCTCGGCCCGGACAGCCCGGACTTCCACGGCACCACCTATGGCGCGGGCGTCGAACTCTCGCCCGCCGACATGGGCAGCTCGGCGCAGAGCAGCAATATCCGCCTCCGCGTCCAGGCCGACACGATGGGCAATTTCCGCTCGATCCGCCCGATGGCGGGCGTCGTCGCGAAATTCTGATCTGAGACAGGGCGGGTCTGCGTGACCCGCTCCGTCACTTGGTCAGCGCCTTCGGGCGCTGGGGTCCGGGGCGGCCATGGACTGCGGCCGTCCCGGATTCTATTTATCAGCCTATGCGGACCCGTCCTGGCATCTGCGCCCGGAAGGCGCGCTATCCCTCGCTGGCGGACGCCACCGCCGTCGCCCTGCGCGCCAGCATCACCCTGCGCCCCTATCGCTGTGCCCTTTGCCGTGACTGGCACCTGACCAGCCGGACCAAGGGGATGCGGAGCCTGCGCCCTTGAGCGCTTACCCGCTGTTCCGCAGCGCCGTCGCGATCGCGTTGATCGACAGCTCGATCCCTTCCTTGATCCGCGCATCGTCCTCGCCCGCCCGGTGGCGCTTGAGCAACTCCACCTGCAACAGATTGAGCGGCTCGATATAGGGCAGCCGCAGCCGGATCGACTCGTCGAGCGCCGGATTCTTCTCCAGCAGCCGCCCCTGCCCGGTCGCCGCCAGCAGACCGTCATGCGCCTGTGCCCACCCGTCGCGGATGCGCCCGAAGATCGCCTCCGCCTTCCCCTGATCCTCGACCAAAGGCAGGTAGCGCGCCGCGATGCCCAGGTCCGATTTCGCCAGCACCATCTCCAGATTGGCGAGCGCCGATTTGAGGAAAGCCCAATGCTGCGCCATGTCCGCCAGCAGCGCCTTGTCCTCGAAAGCGGTGAGCGCGTGGCCCACGCCATACCAGCCCGGCAGCATCACCCGCGCCTGCGCCCAGCTGAACACCCAGGGGATGGCGCGCAGATCCTCGATCGCATTGCTCTTGGTCCGGCTCGCCGGTCGCGATCCGATCTTCAGGCCCGCAATTTCCTGGATCGGGGTCAGCTCGCGGAAAAATTCCTTGAACCCCTCGGTGCCGTAAACCAGGTCGCGATAGGCGGCAAAAGCGCTCTTCGACAGCGCATCCATCGCCCCGGCAAAGCGCTCGGCGTCGCGCGCCGAAATCGGCTCGGGCTCCAGGCTGGCGAGCAATGTCGCGCTCGTCATCGCTTCCAGATTGGTCATGGCGACGTCGCGCGTGCCGAATTTCGCGGCGATCACCTCGCCCTGCTCGGTGATGCGGATGCGCCCCTGCACGCTCCCGCGCGGCTGCGCCTGAATGGCGGCGAAGGCGGAACCGCCGCCCCGCCCCACCGCGCCGCCGCGCCCGTGGAACAACTGCATCGCCGCGCCCGCCTCGGCGAACACCGGCTCCAGCGCCTGGCTCGCCTTGTAGAGGCTCCAGGTCGAGGTGATATAGCCGCCATCCTTGTTGCTGTCCGAATAGCCGATCATCACTTCCTGATGGCCGCGCGCCTTCACCACCCCGGCGATCTCAGGCAGGCCGAAATAGGCGGTCATGATGCTGGGCGCGGCCTCCAGGTCGGCGATCGTCTCGAACAGCGGGATCGCCATCACGGCGGCCTGCGGCGGCGCGCCGTCCACCCCCGCGCGCCACAGTCCCGCCTCCTTGAGGAGGATATTGACCTCCAGCAGGTCGGACACGCTCTCCGCCTTGGAAATGATATAGTGGGTGATGCAAGCCGGCCCGTAGGTCCGGTGCGCCTTCGCCGCCGCATGGACGATCGCCAGTTCCGACGCGGTCTCCTCGCTATAGTCGCTGAACGGCGCGCCCAGCGGCCGGTTGTTCGCCAGCTCGCGCCGCAGCAGCGCGATCCGCGCATATTCGTCGAGCGCCAGATAATCGGCCTCGACCCCGGCGACCTTCAGCAGTTCGGCGACCACCCGCTCATGCACGGCGCTATTCTGCCGCATGTCGAGCGTGGCGAGGTGGAAGCCGAACGTCTCGACCGCGCGAATGAGCCGCCCCAGCGCGCCGCCGGTCGCCAGCGCCCCGTCGCCCTCGCTCGCCAGCCCCTGCGCCACGGTGACGAGGTCGCGGCGCAACTCCTGCGGGCTGGCATAAGGTTCGCCCTTCAACGTCGCCGGCCGGGCCGGCTGCGCGCCGGTCAGCGCGGTGCAGGTCGCCGCCAGCCGCGCATAAATGCCCGACAGCGCCCGCCGATAGGGCTCGTCCTTGCGGCTCGCCGATGCGTCGCCGCTCGCCTCGGCCAGCGCCAGTACGGCGTCGGGCACATGCGCGAGTTCGGTCGAGAGCGAGAGTTCCGCCCCCAACCCGTGCAGCGCGTCAAGATAATAAGCGATCGCCGCGCCGCAGCCTTTCTTGAGCGCCAGCTCAAGCTGCTCGGCCTGGACGAAGGGATTGCCGTCGCGGTCGCCGCCAATCCAGTTGCCCAGCCGCAGAAAACTCTGCGGCCGCGCCCCCAGCACCCGCTCCCACCGCGCATAGAGCGCCGGCAGCACCGGCAGGAAAACATCGCGGAAATAAGCGAGCACATTCTCGATCTCGTCGGCGACGAACAGCTTCTCGCGCCGCAAGGGGCGCGTCTGCCAGAGCAGCGCGATCTGGCGGAAGATCGCCTCGTCCAGATTTTCGCCCTCGTCGGTCTCGGTCCGCCCCGCGTCCTTGAGCAGCATGAGCGCAGCGATGCGGTTCTTATGGTCGATCATGCTCTTGCGCCGCACCTCGGTCGGGTGCGCCGTCATCACCGGCACGATCAGCGACCGGGACAGCAGCTCCAGCACCGCATCCCGCCCCACGCCCTCCTTCTCCAGCCGCTCGATCGCCGACGCCACGTCCGCGCCCGGTTCGGCCGCCACCCCCTGCCGGTCCTCGGCCAGGTTGGCGAGCATCGAAAACAGCATGAAGCCGCGCGTGAAGGCCAGCGTATCGTCGAGGCTCAGCGCCTCAAGCCCGGTGTCGGTCAGGTCCGCGCCCTGCACCCCCCGCGCCCGGTCGACCGAGGCGGAGCGGATATATTCGGTCTGCTTGTAGAGCTTCTCCCCGCCATAGGCGCGAATGACGTCGCCGAGCAGCTTGCCCAGATAGCGGATATCGGGATTTTGCGAGATCGCAGGAGCGGACGGATTGGATGCCAGAGTCGCCATGGCTGTGGATGCTGCATCGCAGCAAGGCGGCGGTCAAGGCAAAGCGGCCATATCGGCCGATGTCGCCCGCTAGCGCTCTTTCAAAATAGGAAATTCTCTGATCTATGCTGATCGATGACGATCCTGTCCCTTGCCTTTCCGCTTCTCGCGCCTCGACGCGCAACTGTCGCGTCACCGTGACCCGATCGGCGCGCAACTGTGACCCAACAGGCGCGTTGGTGACGCGTCGTGGGCGCGTCGCTGTGACCTTCAGGCCCGAAAACCCATCTTTTCCGTTCGGAAGTGGCGACAACGGTGTGAACTTCGGGACTGTGACCCGCACCGGCTTTCGCGACCGATGCCACGCCCCTTGCGCTGCCCCGCCGCCCGCGCCAAAAGCCCGGTCGTGACCGCCAGCATCAGCATAGGAACCGACAGCCACGGCAGGGACGTGGCCGTGGACGTGGAGGAATTGCTCGCCACCCGCCTGCTCGTTCAGGGCAATTCGGGCTCGGGCAAATCGCACCTCCTTCGTCGCCTGCTGGAGGAAAGCGCCGCCATGGTGCAGCAGGTGGTGATCGATCCCGAAGGCGATTTCGTCACGCTGGCGGACGAATATGGCCATGTCGTCATCGACGCGGGCGATTATGGAGAGCGCGACATTGTCCGCATGGCCGCGCGCATCCGCGAACATCGCGCTTCGGTCGTCCTCAGCCTCGACGCGCTGGAACTCGAAGCGCAGATGAAATGCGCCGCGACCTTCCTCTCGACCCTGTTCGACGCGCCGCGCGACCATTGGTATCCAGCGCTGGTCGTGGTGGACGAAGCGCAGATGTTCGCCCCCGCGGCGGCGGGCGAGGTGTCGGACGAGGCGCGCCGGCTTTCGCTCGCCGCCATGACCAACCTCATGTGCCGGGGCCGCAAGCGCGGCCTCGCCGGCGTCATCGCTACCCAGCGGCTCGCCAAGCTCGCCAAGAATGTCGCGGCCGAAGCGTCCAACTTCCTCATGGGCCGCACCTTCCTCGACATCGACATGGCGCGCGCCGCCGACCTCCTCGGCATGGAACGGCGGCAGGCGGAGCAGATCCGCGACCTCGAACGCGGCCGTTTCCTGGGGCTCGGCCCCGCCATCGCCCGCCGGCCGGTGAATGTGAAGATCGGCGCGGTCAAGACCGGCACGCGCGGCGGATCGCACAAGCTGATGCCGCCGCCCGTCACCACCGGCGAGGATTTCCAGGAACTGCTCTTCGCGCGGGCCGAGGACGACACTCCGCCGCCGCCGCCCCGCGCCGACCCGCCGCCCCGTGCCGCCGAGGACATCATGCGCCAGCTCGCCGACGCGCCGCAGGCCAAGCCCGCCGCGCCGGAACTCGACTTCGGCCAGAATGAGCCGATCGTCGTCGCCGTGCTGGAGGAGATCGTCGCCGATCTGGGCGACGCGACCCCCTCGGTCGCCAGCCTCTACCAGGATTTCGGCGTCCGCTGCCGGATGAAGGGGCTGAAAACCTCCCCGCTCGACCTCCCGGCTTTCCGCAAGCGTTTCGCCATGGCGCAGGCCGGCATGGCCGACGCCGACGATCCCCGCTGGCAGGACGCGATGAAGGCATCGGCCCCGGTGCCGGAGGATATGCTCGCCCCCTTCCTCCTCATCGCCCGCGCCGCGCTCGACGGCCAGCCCTGCCCCGACGACGCGGCGCTCGCCCGCGCCTATGGCACCAGCTCGCCCGGCCGCGTCCGCCGCCTGATCGACTATATGGAGAAACTCGGCGTCATCGTCGCCCGCACCGATTTTTCCGGCAAACGCTCCATCGGCGTTCCCGGCCTCGGCCTCTCGACGGCCGCGGCGGAAGGATGATCCATGTCATGCCCGCCCCATCTTGACGCGGGCGGCATCCCCTGTAGCTTCGGCAGCCTTATTCCTCAGCCGGCTGGAGCGCGTTCGATGTGCCATGCCCCGATGCTGATTGCCGCGGCGCCCTATGCCGGACCCTCGTCGTCCGGCCGCCCTGCCTCATGCCTTTCGCCCGTCCGTCATTCCCTGCGGAGCGGCCGATGATCTCATAACAGGGGGAGAGGAAATTTCATGGAGATTGTCATTATCGCCATAGGATGCGGCCTTTTGGCCGTACTCTATGGTCTGTTCACGAGTCGGCAGGTGCTGAGCGCATCGCCGGGCAACGAAACGATGCAGGCGATCGCGGGCGCGATCCAGGAAGGCGCGAAGGCCTATCTCGGCCGCCAATATACTACCATCGCCATTGTCGGCGTGGTCGTGGCGGTGCTGGTCGCCCTCTTCCTCGGCATCACCTCGGCCGTCGGCTTCCTGATCGGCGCGGTGCTCTCCGGCGCGGCCGGCTTCATCGGCATGAACATCTCCGTGCGCGCCAATGTCCGCACCGCCGAAGCCTGTCGCGGCACGCTGCAATCGGGCCTCACCGTCGCTTTCCGGGCGGGAGCGATCACCGGGATGCTGGTGGCGGGCCTGGCCCTTTTGGCGATCAGCGTCTTCTTCTGGTATCTGGTCGGCCCCGCCGGCCATGCGCCCGACGACCGGCTGGTCATCGACAGCCTCGTGGCATTAGCCTTCGGCGCAAGCCTCATCTCCATCTTCGCTCGCCTCGGCGGCGGCATCTTCACCAAGGCGGCGGACGTCGGCGCGGACCTTGTCGGCAAGGTCGAGGCCGGCATCCCGGAGGACGACCCCCGCAACCCCGCCGTCATCGCGGACAATGTCGGTGACAATGTCGGCGACTGCGCCGGCATGGCGGCCGACCTGTTCGAGACCTATGTCGTCACTGTCGGCGCGACCATGGTGCTGACCGCCCTGCTCGTCACCGGCGTGGACAACGCCTTCCTGCTCAATCTCATGGCGCTGCCGCTGGCGGTGGGCGGCATCTGCATCATCACCTCGATCATCGGCACCTATCTGGTCCGCCTCGGTGCCAGCCAGTCGATCATGGGCGCGCTCTACAAGGGCTTCTGGACCACGGCGATCCTGTCGATCCCGGCCATCTATTATGTCACCTGGCAGGTGCTGGGCGACATGAACGCCGTGTTCGGCGCGGACCTCGACGGCGTCGGCGGCTATACCGGGATGCGCCTCTTCTGGTCGATGATGGTGGGCCTCGCCGTCACCGGGCTGCTGGTGGTCATCACCGAATATTATACCGGCACCAATTATCGTCCGGTCCGGTCGATCGCCAAAGCATCCGAAACCGGGCACGGCACCAACGTCATTCAGGGCCTCGCCATCAGCCTTGAATCCACCGCGCTGCCGACGATCGTGATCGTCATCGGCATCATCGTTGCCTATCAGCTCGCCGGCCTCATCGGCATCGCCTTCGCCGCGACGGCGATGCTGGCGCTTGCCGGCATGGTGGTGGCGCTGGATGCCTACGGTCCTGTCACCGACAATGCCGGCGGCATCGCCGAAATGAGCCATCTGGACGACAGCGTCCGGGTCAAGACCGACGCGCTCGACGCTGTGGGCAACACGACCAAGGCGGTGACGAAGGGCTATGCCATCGGCTCGGCGGGCCTTGCCGCGCTGGTGCTGTTCGGCGCCTATACGGAGGATCTGAAATTCTACAATTCGGCCCTCGGCCTTACCGCCCCGGTCGATTTCAGCCTCTCCAACCCCTATGTCATCGTCGGCCTGCTGCTGGGCGCTTTGCTGCCCTATCTGTTCGGCGCGATGGGGATGACCGCCGTCGGCCGCGCGGCCGGCGACGTGGTCAAGGACGTGCGCGACCAGTTCGCCACCAACAAGGGCATCATGGAAGGGACATCGCGCCCCAACTATGCCCGCACGGTGGACCTCGTCACCCGCGCCGCGATCAAGGAGATGATCGTCCCCTCGCTGCTGCCGGTGCTCGCCCCGATCGCGGTCTATTTCATCATCGCAGGGGTGGCCGGCGTGTCGAACGGTTTCGCGGCGCTGGGCGCGCTGTTGCTTGGCGTCATCGTCTCGGGGCTGTTCGTCGCCCTGTCGATGACCTCGGGCGGCGGCGCGTGGGACAATGCGAAGAAATATATCGAGGACGGCCATCATGGCGGCAAGGGCAGCGAAGCCCACAAGGCCGCGGTGACGGGCGACACGGTCGGCGATCCCTATAAGGACACCGCCGGCCCGGCGGTCAATCCAATGATAAAGATCACCAATATCGTCGCGCTGCTGCTACTCGCCGCGCTGGCGCATGGCGGCTGACCGGCGATCGCTAGACATGACAACCCCCGGCCGAGGGTCTCGGCCGGGCGTTTGTGCGCCCGTCATGGGGTTCAGCGCTGCGCGACCTGAACCGCCGGCTTGTGGTGGATGGTGAGCCCGTCCAGCGCCCACTCCGCCTTGCTGCGGCAGGTGGTGACGGGAACCAGCGATCCGGCGCGGGGCTCGCGGAAGCAGTAACGGTCCTGCGCGGCGTCATAGGTCACCTTGGCGTCACCGAACCGGCCTTCGGCCTTAGCGAAGGCAGGAGTGGCGGCGGCCGAAACGGCGATGGCGGCGGCAACGACGGCGGCGGCGAAAGCGATGGTCTTCATGTCAAATTCCTTCCCTGAAACTGTGGTTGTGACCCTTGCCGGATCATGACCTCGACATTGCAGGGGGCGTGCCAAATTCGAAAAATCGCGGTTTACCGTGGTTTATTGCGCCGTTCCACATACGGGACATGCGGCCAATACGATAAAGCGGGCAAAACCGCCAAATAGCGGGAATATGTTCCAGGCCGATAAGGATCGTCTGCCTTTACTCTTTCTTAAGGGCGCGCGCGCAGGCTGCGGGGGCGGTCGGCCCCTGGAGTGAGACCGTCCCGCACGCCGAGCCAATGATGCAGGTCGATATGGGTGAACCAATGACGCCGCAGGACAGACTGACCGACGAACAGGGCCGCCTGGCTACCCTGCACCGCTATGACATTCTCGATACGCCCGCCGAGGGCGCGTTCGACAAGATCACCGAAATGGTGCGCAGCGTCGTAGGCGTGCCCATTTCGGCGGTGTCGCTGATCGACCGGGAACGGCAATGGTTCAAGTCGATCGCGGGCCTCGACGCTGCCCAGACCCCGCGAAGCGTCGCCTTCTGCGATCATACGATCCGGCAGGCAGAACCGCTGGTCGTCGCGGATGCGCAGACGGACGCGCGCTTCGTGGACAATCCGCTGGTAACCGGCGATCCCGGCATCCGCAGCTATGCCGGCGTGCCGCTGCGCACGCCCGATGGCTATCAGATCGGCTCGCTCTGCGCGATCGACACCAAGGCGCGCGATTTTTCCCCCGAACAGCTCGCCGTCCTGAGCGGCCTCGCTCCCATCGTCGTCGAACAGATGGAACTGCGCCTGCTTGCCGAGCGCGACACGCTGTCGGGCGCACTCACCCGCCGGGCCTTCATCGCCGAAGTCGACAAGCAGATCGCGCTCTTCCTGCGGCACCAGCGCCCGTCCGCTCTGCTCTTGCTCGACATCGATCATTTCAAGGCGATCAACGACAGCCATGGGCATGGCGCGGGCGATGAGGTGATCGCCGCCGTCGCTGATCTCTGCCGCGGCCTTTCGCGCCCGAGCGACTCGCTCGGCCGGCTGGGCGGCGAGGAATTCGGCCTGCTGCTGCCCGAGACGAGCGAGGCCGACGCGCTCGCCGCCGCGCAGCGCTTCTGCGACACGCTCGCGCGCCATATCGTGCCGCATGATCCGCCGCTGACCGTCACCGCGAGCTTCGGCGTGGCTGCGGTCGGGCGCAACCGGCTGACCAGCGCGAGCTGGATCGCGGCCGCCGACGCGGCGCTCTACGCCGCCAAGCGCGGCGGGCGCAACCGGGTCATGTTGGCCCCGCAGGACGCGCTGCGCGCTGCCTGATCCAGCGCTAACCGCCCGTTCCCGCGTCATGTTTTGCGTGACGCGCCCGATGATCTTCATTATCGTTTCGGCCGGGGACAGACATGGGGCGGGGACGATGAAGGCGATAGCGGGATGGCTTGCAGGCGCAGCTCTGGTTGCGGCGGGGATGGGCCACGCGCAGACGCCGCCTGGGCCGGCGACGCCCGCCGCGCCCGCCGCGCCGAAACAATGGACGATCGAGGATTTCGCGGCCCTGCCGATGATGGACGCGCCGGCGCTGTCGCCGGACGGGCTGCGCATCGCCAGCCGCGTCGCGGTGGCGGGCGAGCAGAAGCTGGTCATCGCCGATATCGCCGACGGCCCCAACCGCATCCGCTCGCTGGCGCTGGGCGAGAATGATCTCAACTGGTGGAAATGGGTCAATGACGACTGGCTGATCGTCGGCCTGGGGACGGAAACCAATGTGGATGGCTATCCCTGGTATATCAGCCGCGTCGCCGCGCTGAAGCGCGACGGCACCAAGATCAACATGATCGCCAAGAACACGGCGGCGCAAAGCGCCGACGACGTCATCTGGGTGGCGCGCGACGGCACGCCCCGCATCCTGCTCTCGTACCAGACCTCCATCTTCTACAACGAAGCCGGCTTCTGGCCGCGTGTCGATGAGGTGGACGTCAGCACCGGACGGATGCGCAACATCATGACGCCGCGCGAGATGGTGCGCAGCTGGTATGCCGACGCCAGCGGGACGGTGCGGATGGGCGTGGGCTATAATGACAGCACGCGCACGTCCAAGCTGCTTTACCGCCCCGACGTGAAAACCAGCTTCCGCGTCGTAGACCGCGCCGATCGCCGCCGCGACGAATCGCTGGTCGTGCCGCTGCTCTTCACCGCCGATCCGACCCGCGCCGTCGCCAGCAACGATCGCGACGGCACGGATGCGCTGTACGAACTCGATCTTGGCACGCTGGAGCTGGGCAAGAAGCTGTTCGAAGCCCCCGGTTTCGATCTGGACGGCATCGTCGAAGATTCGGCCGGCAGCGGCCTTGCCGGGGTGCGCTACACCGGCGACGCCGCAGCGGTGCATTGGTTCGATCCCAATCTGGCGAAAATCCAGGCCGATCTCGACAAGGCTGTGGGCAATCGGCGGGCGCGCATCGTGTCGTTCAGTCGGGACGGCCAGCGCATGGTCGTCCATGTCGGCACGCCCGACCAGCCCGGCGTCTATTATTTCTACGACACCGCCGACGGCGCGATGAGCGTGCTGGCGCGCGCCAGCAGCCGCTTTCCGGGCACGAGCCGGCTCTCCCCGGTCAGGACCATCCGTTACAAGGCGCGGGACGGGCTCGAGATCGCTGCGGTTCTGACCGTGCCGGCGGGGAAGGATCCGAAAAATCTGCCCTTCATCCTGATGCCCCATGGCGGCCCCTTCGCCCGCGACGCCGAGGAATGGGACTGGTGGGTGCAGTTTCTCGCCTGGCGGGGCTATGCCGTGCTTCAGCCCAATTATCGCGGATCGTCGGGCTATGGCACCGCCTTCGCGGAGAAGGGCGAGGGGCAATGGGGCCTTGCCATGCAGGACGACCTCAATGACGCGGTCGATTGGGCGGTGAAGCAGGGCATAGCCGATCCCAAGCGCGTGTGCATGGTCGGCGCATCCTATGGCGGTTACGCCGCCATGCGGGCGGCGCAGCGCGATGGCGGCAAATATCGCTGCGCTGTCTCCTATGCCGGCGTATCGGACCTGTCTGCGATGATGCGCTATGACAGCCGCTTCCTCTACCACAGCAGCCGCAAGGCGTGGATGAAGGAGCAGGCGCCCAATTTCGCCGCCGTGTCCCCCATCAATTTCGCCGCGCAATTTTCGACCCCCATCCTGCTGATCCACGGCAAGAAGGACCGCCGGGTCCAGGTGAGCCAGTCGCGGGAAATGGCCGAGAAGCTGAAGGCTGCGGGCAAGGTGGCAGGGCAGGATTATATCTATGCCGAACAGCCGCTCGGCGATCATCATTTCTCCCGGGAGGCGGACCGGCTGGATTTTCTGCAAAGGCTCGACGCCTTCCTGAAACAGCATAACCCGGCCTGAAGGCGATGGCGGCAGGCGGTCGGACCCTGATGACGCTGATGATGCTGGCGGGCTGCGGGTCCGAGGACGCGACGCCCCCCGCGCCAGCGCCTGCGCGGCAAGCCCCGATCGCGAAAGCAGCGCCGGCTCCGCCCGTGCCGCGTGATGATCTCTCGCCCCGCGCGGCACCGCCCGCACCCTCATCGGGAGACGCGCCGCCGCCAAGGTCCGACGCCCCGCCGACACCGGATTATCGCGCCATCGGCACCGAACCCTTCTGGGCAGTGACGATTGGGGGATCGGCTGCCACGCTGGAGCGGCCGGATCATCCGCCGATGCGGTTCGGAGTGATGCGCGAGGCGGATGATCGGGCGATCCGCTATCGGGCAGACGGCTTTTCGCTGACCGCCACCGAAGGACCGTGCAGCGACGGGATGAGCGACGCTGTCTGGTCCGACCGGGTGCAGATCGCCTTTGCGGGCGGCACGCTCAAGGGCTGCGGGGGGGTTCGGCAGGATATGTGGGAAGATCGGCGTTGATCGTTATGTCCATGGGCCAACTGAGATAAGGATGACGGCATGACCAACGGTTCCACCCGCCGCGCCGTGCTGGCCGCCGCTGCTTCGCTGCCGGTGATCGCCCGGTCGAGCGACGCCGCGGCGCAGGTCAGACCGGAGCCGCCGGTTCCGCCCAGCGGTCCGAAGAAGAGGCTGGGCATGATCGTGTTCGACGGATTCGAGCTGCTGGACGTGTTCGGTCCGCTGGAAATGTTCGGGATGTTGAAAGACCGGGTCGAGATCGTCATGCTGGCTGAAAAGGCGGGGCCGGTGAAGAGCGGGGCAGGGCCGGCGGTGGTCGCCGATATGGCCTTCACCGATGCGCCCAAGCTGGACATCCTCATGATACCTGGCGGGATCGGGACGCGGCGCGAGGTCAATAGCGCGCCGTTCCTGAGCGCCGTCGCCGCTTTGGCGAAGGACGCGCCGCAAGTCGCCACCATCTGCACCGGATCAGGCTTGCTCGCGAAAACCGGCCTGTTGGACGGCATGCGGGCGACGAGCAACAAGATGGCCTGGGCATGGGCGACGGCGCAGGGGGCCAAGGTGCTGTGGACGCCGAAAGCCCGCTGGGTGGAGGACGGCAAATATATTTCGTCATCGGGCATTTCCGCCGGCACCGACATGGCGTTGGGACTGATCGCGAAGATGTACGGCAAGGACATGGCGCGCTGGGTCGCGCACCGGGCGGAATATCGCTGGAACGAGGATGCCGGCGACGATCCATTCGCTGCGATGAACGGGCTTTAGTCAGCGCGCATCGCTTCGGCGACGAGCGCTTCGGCCTCCATCAGCAGCGCGTCCTCGGCCGCGCTCTGCGCCACCTGTTCCCGCCCGATCAGGATCAGCACCGGAACGGCAAGCGGGCTGACGCGGTCGAGCGTCACATGCAGCATCGTCGTCGCCGCCCGGTCGATCAGGTCGCCCAGCCGCCCCACATCGGTCATCCGCGCCCGCGCGTCGGCCCATGCCGCCTTCAGCAGCAGATGGTCAGGCTGATATTTGCGCAGCACGTCGTAGATGAGGTCGGTCGAGAACGTGACCTGCCGCCCGGTCTTGCGCTTGCCGGGATGCTGCCGCTCGATGAGGCCGGAGATCACCGCCACGTCGCGGAAGGCGCGCTTCAGCAGGCTCGACTGCTCGACCCAGTCGATAAATTCATGGTCGAGTATGTCGGCCGAGAAGAGGCTTTTGGGATCGGTGACGGGCTTGAGCCCATAGACCGCCAGCGCATAGTCGTTCGACACGAAGCCCAGCGGCATCAGCCCCTGGGCATCCATGCGCCGGGTTAGCAACATACCGAGCGACTGGTGCGCGTTCCAGCCCTCGAAACTGTAGCAGAGGAGGTAGTGGCGCCCCTCGTGCGGGAAGGTTTCGATGAGAAGCTGGCCGGGCTGCGGCAGGGCGGAGCGGAGTTTCTGCATTTCCAGCCATTCGCGCACATCCTGCGGGAAGCGGTGCCACTCCTGCGGCTCGGCGAGGAAGTGGCGCACGCGATCGGCAAGGCGGGTGGACATCGCCATGCGGGTGCCGCCCCAGCTCGGGATGCGCGCCTGCTTCGAGGTCGCGCGCACGACGAGGTCGGTGGTGTCCATCCGCACCACCTCCAGCGCCGCGCCGGAGAAGAAGAAGCTGTCGCCCGGCCGCAGTTGCGACGCGAACCCCTCCTCCACCGTGCCAAGCTTGCGGCCGTTGGCGAAGCGGACAATGAGCGCGGGCTGATCGACAATGATGCCGGCGTTGAGGCGATGCTGCTGGATGAAGCGCGGATGCGACACGCGCCAGCTGCCGTCTTCGTCCTGCGTGAGGCGCTTGAAGCGGTCGTAAGCGCGCAGGGCGTAGCCGCCGCCTTCGATGAAATGGAGGACGTTGGCGAAGGCTTCCTCCGTCAGCGCGCTATAGGGGGTGGCGGATCGCACCTCCGCCAGCATCGCCTCCGCGCGGAAGGGGCCGGCGCAGGCGAGACCCATGACATGCTGGGCCAGCACGTCGAGGCTGCCGGGGCGGAAATCGTCGGCGTCGCGCTCGCCCGCCTCCACCGCGTCGAGCGCCGCGCGGGCTTCGAGATATTCGAAGCGGTTGCCAGGGATCAGGATCGCCTCGCTCGCCTGGTCGAGCCGGTGGTTGGCGCGGCCGATCCGCTGGAGCAGGCGCGAGCTGCCTTTGGGCGCGCCCATCTGGATCACGCAATCGACATTGCCCCAATCGACACCGAGGTCGAGGCTGGCGGTGGCGACCAGCGCGCGCAGTCTGCCTGCCGCCATCGCCGATTCGACCTTCCGCCGCGCCTCGATCGACAGGCTGCCATGGTGGATGGCGATGGGGAGGTTCTTTTCGTTCGCCTGCCAGAGTTCCTGGAAGATGAGTTCGGCCAGGCCGCGCGTATTGCAGAAGATGAGCGTCGTCTGCCGCGCCTCGATCTCCGCCATCACCTGTTTCGCGGCATATTTGCCCGAATGGCCCGACCAGGGCACGCGGCCTTCGGGGATGAGGATGGCGACATTGGGATCGACGCCGTCCTCGCCCAACACCGGCGTCACCGCGTCGATGTCGCCATCGGGCGCGAGCCAGGCGCGGTAGGCGTCCACATCCGCGACCGTGGCGGAGAGGGCGACGCGGCGCAGCGCGGGGTTGATCGCCTGTAGCCGAGCCATCGACAGGCTGAGCAGGTCGCCCCGCTTCTGGGTGGCGAAGGCGTGGACCTCATCGACGATCACCGTCCGCAGCCGATCGAACAGCAAGGCGGCGTCCGGATAGCTGAGCAGCAGCGAGAGCGATTCAGGCGTGGTCAGCAGGATCTGCGGCGGGCGGACGCGCTGGCGCGCCTTACGGTCGGACGGGGTGTCGCCGGTGCGGGTCTCGACCTGGATCGGCAGACCCATTTCCTCGATCGGGGTCAGCAGGTTGCGGCGCACGTCCACCGCCAGCGCTTTCAACGGCGAGACATAGAGGCTGTGCAGTCCCTCGGCCGGATCGCGGATCAGGTCCACCAGCGTCGGCAGGAAGCCCGCCAGCGTCTTGCCCGCTCCGGTGGGCGCGACGAGCAGCGCATGGTCGCCCCGCTCGGCCGCCGCCAGCATCTCTGTCTGGTGCCGGCGTGGCCGCCAGCCGCGCGCCGCGAACCAGTCGTCTATGAGGGAAGGAAGCGCGGCCATGGGAGGGATGTAGGTTCCTCCCTTGCCTCTGTCATCGTCCCTGCAGGGGCATCGGAACAATGATGCAGCGCCAGGACATAATATTTCAATCGCCCTCTGGCGGCTCGACCCGCGCCTGCGGTAGACTGGCGCCATCAGCAGCGGCGCGTCAGACGCCGCCACCCATGCAGGAGATCGACATGACTGGCGAAACAGAAGCCGACCTCACCGGCGCAGAGCCCGCGCGCAACCGTCGCCGCCCCAAGGCGCCGATCATGGAAATCGACGGCCGCAAGCTCAAGCCCGCGACGCTGATGATGGGCCATGGCTATGATCCGACGCTGTCGGAGGGATCGCTCAAACCCCCGATCTTCCTCACCTCCACCTTCGCCTTCGACAGCGCGGCGGCGGGCAAACGGCATTTCGAGGGCGTGACGGGCCTCCGGCCGGGCGGCGCGGAGGGGCTCGTCTATTCGCGCTTCAACGGCCCCAATCAGGAGATTTGCGAGGACCGGCTCTCCGTCTGGGAAGAAGCGGAAGATGCGCTGCTCTTTTCCAGCGGCATGTCGGCGATCGCCACGACGCTGCTGGCGCTGGTGCAGCCGGGCGACGTGATCGTGCATTCGGCCCCTCTATACGCCGCGACCGAGTCGCTGATCGGTCGCATTCTCGGCAAATTCGGGGTGCAGTGGCTCGATTTCCCCGCCGGCGCGACCGAGGCGGAGATCGGCGCGGTGATCGACACGGCGAAGGGGCTGGGGCGCGTCGCTCTCCTCTATCTCGAAAGCCCGGCCAACCCGACCAATGTGCTGGTCGATCTGGAGGCGGTGGTCGCGCGGCGCGACTCGCTGTTCGCTGGCGAGGCGCATGTGCCGCCGATCGCGATCGACAATACCTTCCTGGGGCCGCTGTGGCACAAGCCGATCGCCCATGGCGCGGACCTCGTCATCTACAGCCTCACCAAATATGCGGGCGGACATAGCGATCTGGTGGCGGGCGGGGTGCTGGGCAGCAATGCGCTCATCAACGCCATCCGCCTGATGCGGAACACGATCGGCACGATCCTCGATCCGCACAGCGCCTGGATGCTGCTGCGGAGCCTGGAGACGCTGGAATTGCGGATGAGCCGGGCGGGCGAGAATGCGGCGAAGGTCTGCGCCTGGCTGCGCGATCAGCCGCAGGTGGAGAAGGTCGTCTATCTCGGCTTCCCGGAGACCGAGCGGCAGGCGGACATTTATCGCCGCCATTGCACCGGCGCGGGATCAACCTTCTCGCTCTACTTGAAAGGCGGGGAGGCGGAGGCGTTCGCTTTCCTCGACGCGCTCAAGATCGCCAAGCTGGCGGTCAGCCTGGGCGGCACCGAGACGCTGGCGAGCCATCCCGCCGCGATGACCCATCTGTCGGTGCCGGCGGAGCGGAAGAGGGCGCTCGGCATCGGCGACAATATGGTGCGCATCTCTATAGGCTGCGAGGATGCGGACGATCTGATCGCGGATTTCGCCCAGGCGCTGCGGCAGGTGGGCTGAGCGATGGGGCGGCCGTTGCTGATGGTGGGGCAGCCTTTGCTGGCCCCCCTGCTGCCGATGTTGCAGGCGCAGTATGACGTCATCGCGCTGTGGGACGCGCCGCCGGCGGAGCGGCTGGCGGCAGTGGAGGCTTTGGTGTGGGCGGGGGAGTTTCCGCTGGCCCGTGACCTTGTGGACGCGATGCCGCGCCTGTCGCTGATCGCCTGCTTCACCGTGGGCTATGACGGCGTGGACCTGGCGTTGGCGCGGGAGCGGGGCATTGCCGTCGCGCATGGCGGTGCGGCTAATGCGGAGGATGTCGCCGACCATGCCATCGGCCTCATGATCGCGCACCGGCGCTGGATCGTGGCGGGCGACCGCCATCTGCGTAGTGGCGGGTGGACGATCGAGGCCAAGACGCGGACGCACTCGATGCGCAGCGCGCGGCTCGGGATCGTCGGCATGGGCGCGATCGGCATCGCCGTTGCCGAGCGGGCGGCGGCGATGAAGATGGCGATCGGCTGGTGGGGGCCGCGCGACAAGCCGGCGCTTGCCTGGCCGAGGGCGGAGTCGCTGCTGGCGCTCGCGCGGGAGAGCGACATTCTCGTCGTGGCGGCGAAGGCCGACGAGCGCAATCGCGGGATGATCGACGCAGCGGTGCTGGACGCGCTGGGGCCGCAGGGGCTGCTGGTCAATGTCGGGCGGGGGCAGTTGGTGAACGAACCCGCGCTGATCGTGGCGTTGAAGGATGGGCGGCTTGGGGGCGCGGCGGTCGACGTGTTCGACCCCGAGCCGACCGATCCAGCCAAATGGGCGGACGTGCCCAATGTCGTACTAACGCCGCATACCGGCGGGGCGACGCATGAGGCGGTGGCGCAGATGGCGGCGACGCTGATGGGCAATCTGGCCGCGCATTTCGCGGGGGAGGCGTTGCCGGCGCCGGTGTTGGGGTGAGGGGCAGTCCCCCTCATCCAACTTCGCCTAGCCGCTGCGCGGCAAGGCTTCATATCCTTCTCCCCCTGGGGGAGAAGGACAAGCGGATCAGAACTTGAACACCGTGCCCAGATAGACGGCCTGGCTGTCCTGGCGCTCGTCGGTCATGGGGGCGAGGCGGCCGGCGACGCTGTTGTTGTAGCGGACGCCGGCGGTGACGTTCAGGTTGCGCGTCAGCGAGTAGGAGCTGGCGAGATCCAGCGAATAATCCTTGTCCGCGGACGGGTTCTTCACGCTGGCGACGGGCTCGCGGCGGGTTTCGAGCAGCACCTTGGTGCTGAAGCGATCCTTCTTGCCGTCATCCAGCGAGAAATTCTTCGCGTCGACCATGGTTTCGAGCGCCACCGGATCGAGCGCCTTGCGGCCAACCGATTCGGGCAGAGCGAATTTGCGCCAATTATGTCCGCCGTTCAGGCTGAATGCGACCGGGGTGATATCGACCGGGGCCACAGTGCGGTTGATCGTCACGCCGTCGTCGGCGGCGCGGACCATCACGGTCACCGATCGGCGGCCGCTCAGCGACCCACTGGTGGGCGTGAAGCGGAAACCCTGCCCGCTCGCCTTCGCCGCGATCTTCGCATAAGCGGCGGCGAGCTTGGGATCGCGGATGGTCGGGGTGAAAGAGGAAATGCTGCCAAGCGCGTCGAGCGACACGAGCGTGCCGCTGTGCGCGCGCGCCAGATCGCTGGCTGCGCCGAATGCCGGGGACAGCATGAAGCCGGTCACGGCTGCCGCCGCCCCTGCTACTGCCAAATATCCCCTATTCACGCGCATGACCCGAATCTGCCCCCGTCACTCTATGTTTCATGACGCACTACACCCATAAAGCCGCTACTGGCTAGTGGCAGAACGCCTTTTTGTGCCGGCTGTTGCATCGAATACACAGGCCCGCTACGCGCTCGCGGCGTGCCGATGGGCGCATGGCACAGCGCCCCCTTGCCCCGCGCCGCACGGCCACTATAGAAGCGGGCAGTTTTTCGTCTTTTTCAAGCTAGGACATGCCTGATGGTCCGCCGCCTTCCCGCTTCTGCAACCGCCGGCCTGATGCTGGCCGCGCTCCTGCCGCTCGCCGCCTGCGGGGGCGGGTCGAAGGACCGGCCCAAGGCGGACCTCGCCGCGTCGAAAGTGACGACGATCGGGGTGAACGCCTATCTGTGGCGGGCGAGCCTCGACACTTTGTCCTTCATGCCGATGGTGCAGACCGATTCGAACGGCGGGGTGATCGTGACCGACTGGTACGCCAATCCCAATACGCCGGGCGAACGGATGAAGGTGACGGTGTCGATCCTGGACCAGGATCTGCGCGCCGACGCGCTGCGCGTCGCGGCGAGCCGGCAGGTCAGCCAGAACGGCCAGTGGGTCGATGCGCCGGTCGCCGCTGCGACGGTGCAGAAGCTGGAGGAGATCATCCTCACCAAGGCCCGCGACCTGCGCCGCATGGCGATTGCGGGCTGAGACTGTAAACACGCATTTCTCCGTTCGGCCCTTCGACAGGCTCAGGAGAGCGAAGTCGAAGCCTATCACTGAGCGCAGCGAAGTGACCTCCCTGCGGTCGGTCTGGCCCTTCGACTTCGCTCAGGGCGAACGGAGCTGGAGGGAATAGACACATCATGCAAAGGCGCTTCAACCCGCTTGAGGCCGACGCCCGATGGCAGGCGACCTGGGACGAGAAGCAGAGCTTCAAGGCCGACGACGCATCGGCCAAGCCACGCAGCTATGTGCTGGAGATGTTCCCCTATCCGTCGGGGCGCATCCATATCGGCCATGTCCGCAACTATTCGATGGGCGACGTGCTGGCGCGCTTCCGCCGGATGACCGGGCATGAGGTGCTGCACCCGATGGGCTGGGACGCCTTCGGGATGCCGGCGGAAAATGCCGCGATGGAGAAGAAGGTCCATCCGGGGACATGGACGCGCGCCAACATCGCCAACATGCGCGCGCAATTGAAAAAGCTGGGTTTCGCGATCGACTGGTCCAGAGAACTCGCGACCTGCGAGCCGGACTATTATGGGCATGAGCAGGCGCTGTTCCTGGACATGCTGGAGGCCGGCCTCGTCTATCGCAAGGAGAGCGCGGTCAACTGGGATCCGGTCGACATGACCGTGCTGGCGAACGAGCAGGTGATCGACGGGCGCGGCTGGCGGTCGGGCGCGCTGGTGGAGAAGCGCAAGCTCAGCCAATGGTTCCTCAAGATCACCGCCTTCGCCGATGACCTCCTGGAGGGGTTGAAAAGCCTCGACCAGTGGCCCGACAAGGTGCGGACGATGCAGGAAAACTGGATCGGCAAGTCGGTCGGCCTGCAATTCCGGTTCGACTTTGCGCCTTTCCCGGAGCGCGAGGCGCTGGAGGGACTGGACGCGGGCGCGGGGATTGCGGTCTATTCGACCCGGCCCGACACCATCTTCGGCGCGAGTTTCGTCGCGATCGCGGCGGACCATCCGGTGGCGCAAGCGGTGGCGGCGAATGATGCGGACGCCGCCGCCTTCATCGAAAAGTGCAAGGAAGGCGGCACCACCGCGGCCGAGCTGGAGACGGCGGAGAAGCTGGGCTTCGACACCGGCCTGTCGGTGACGCACCCGTTCGATCCCGAATGGCAACTGCCCGTCTTCATCGCCAACTTCGTGCTGATGGACTATGGTACCGGCGCGGTGATGGGTGTGCCGGCGCATGACCAGCGCGACCTTGATTTCGCGCGCAAATATATGCTGCCTGTCGAGCGCGTCGTCGCTGCGGAGGGCGAGGCGGACAAGCCGATTCACGACGAAGCCTATACCGGCCCGGGTCGCCTCGTAAACTCGCGCTTCCTCGATGGGATGAGCGTCGAGGAGGCAAAGGCCGCCGTCATCGCCCGGGCGGAGAGCGAAGGCTGGGGCGAGGGCAAGACCGTGTTCCGCCTGCGCGACTGGGGCGTTTCGCGCCAGCGTTACTGGGGCACGCCGATCCCGGTGATCCATTGTGAGGGCTGCGGCGTGGTGCCGGTGCCCAAGGCGCAGCTGCCGGTGGTGCTGCCTGAGGATGTGAGCTTCGACATTCCCGGCAATCCGCTCGATCGCCATCCGACCTGGAAGCATGTCGACTGCCCCACTTGCGGCAAGCCGGCGGTGCGCGAGACCGATACGCTCGACACCTTCGCCGATTCGAGCTGGTATTTCATCCGCTTCGCCAGCCAGCCCGCCGACAAGCCGTTCGACCGGGCGACGGTCGAGCAATGGCTGCCGGTCGGCCAATATATCGGCGGGGTGGAACACGCAATCCTGCACCTGCTCTACGCCCGCTTCTGGACCCGCGCGCTCCAGCATATGGGGCAATTGGGCTTTGCCGAGCCGTTCACCGGCCTGTTCACGCAGGGGATGGTGACGCACGAGACCTACAAGGCGGGCGACGGAAGCTGGCTGTCGCCGGGTGAGGTCAAGAAGAACGGCGACGACTATACCCACATCGAAAGCGGCGCGCCGGTGACGGTCGGCCGCGTCGAGAAAATGTCCAAGTCCAAGAAGAATGTCGTCGATCCCGACGACATCATCGCCCAATATGGCGCGGACGCGGTGCGCTGGTTCATGCTGTCCGACAGCCCGCCCGAGCGCGACCTGCCCTGGACGGAAGCCGGGATCGAGGGGTCTTGGCGCTTCGTCAATCGCGTCTGGCGGTTGTTCGGCGAAGCTGACGCGGGCGCCGAGGGGCAGGACAAGGCGCTCGACCGCAAGCTGCACCAGACCATCGACGGGGTGGCCAAGGACATCGAGGCGCTGGGCTTCAACAAGGCCGTCGCCAAGATTTACGAACTGGTGAACGCGATCGAGAAGGCGAAGCCTTCGACGTCGCGCACCACCGCGATCCGCGCGCTCGCGCTGCTGGTCGCGCCGATGACGCCGCATCTGGCCGAAGAGGGCTGGGCGGAGATGGGCGGAGAGGGATTGATCGCTGACGCGGCCTGGCCGGCGGTCGATCCGGCACTGCTGGTCGAGGATGAGGTTACCATCGCCTGCCAGGTGATGGGCAAGCTGCGCGACACCATCATAGTGGCGAAGGGGACGCCGAAGGAGGAGCTGGAACGGCTCGCCATGGCGGCGCCCAATGTCGCGCGCGTCCTGGACGGGGCGAGCCCCAAGAAGGTGATCGTGGTGCCGGATCGGCTGGTCAATCTCGTCATCTGAACCGGCTGCCGTGCTCCTGTGAAAGCCGGAGCCCAGGGTCGACCGGCCTGCGCTCCATCCTGGGCTCCGGCTTTCGCCGGAGCACGGTTTAAATCGGCGTGGACAATGCTAAGGAGGGTCCATGAAGCGCGCACTCCCCCTCATCGCTCTCGCCACCCTCACCGCCTGCGGGCTGCGGCCGGTCTATGGCGGGGGGAGCCATGGCGCGGTGGCCAGCGCGCTCGGCAATGTCGAGGTCGCGCCGATCGAGGGCAAGGCGGGCTGGCTGGTGCGCAATGCGCTCAATGACCGGCTGGCGGCGATGGGGCAGGGCGATGCGCCCCGCTACCGGCTGGTGGTGAAGCTGGACGATGACATCGCCGGCTTCGGCCTCCGCTCCGACGCCGCCATCACCCGCGAGCGGCGGACGCTGCGCGCGCGATACCAGCTGGTCGATGCCGCGACCGGCGCGCAGATACTGGACGACACCGCCGGGTCGGACGCGGGCATCGACGTCACCTCCAGCGAATATGCGACGATCGCGGCCGAGGACACCGCGCTCGAACGGCTGTCGCAGCGGGTCGCCGACCAGATCGTCACCCGCCTCGCCCTCCATTCGCGCAAGGCGGCCAATCCTTGAAGGCCAGCCGCAGCCAGATGGAAAAGGCGCTGGATGCGCCGCCCGCCGAGGTCCGCTTCTTCCTGCTCTACGGCCCCGACGAGGCAGGCAGCACCGCGCTGGCCCGGCGGCTGGAGCGAGCGATGGGGCCGGAGGCGGAGCGGATCGACCTCGACAATGCGACGCTGAAGGACGATCCCGCGCGGCTGGCGGACGAGGCGGCGTCCTTTTCCATGTTCGGCGACAAGCGCTGGGTGCGGGTGAGCGGGATGGGGGACGAGGCCGCCCCGGCGCTCGCCGCGCTGCTGGAGGCGGAGGCGGCGGGCAATCCGGTGATTGCGGTCGCGGGCGCGCTCAAGCCCACGTCGAAGCTGCTGAAGCTGGCACTGGACCACAAGGCGGCGCTCGCGCTCATATCCTACCAGCCCGACGCGCGGGAGGCGGAGCAGATCGCCATCGGCATCGCCCGCGGAGGGGGCTTGCGCCTCCCTACCGAACTGGCGCGGCGGATCGTCGATCTCGCCAATGGCGACCGCGCGTTGATGGCGGGCGAGGTCGAGAAGCTGATCCTCTACCTCGACGCCGCGCCCGAGCGGCCGCGCGAGGCGAGCGCCGAGGCGCTCGATGCGCTGGCCGCCGACAATCCCGATACCGAGACCGGGCCGCTGGTGAATGCGGTGCTGGGCGGCGACCTCAAAGCCATGCACAAGGAGTTGCTGCGCCTCACGGAGACCGGCGCGGCGATGGCGTCGGTCATCCGGCCGCTGCTCAACCGCGCAATGCTGATCGCCACGATCCGCGCCGAGGCCGGCGATGGCGGCCGCGCAGAGGCGGCGGTGGAAGCGGCGGGCAAGGCGGTGTTCTGGAAGGAGAAGGTGGCGGTCACGCGGCAGGTGCGCCAGTGGGATTCGCCCGGCATCGCCCGTGTGGTCCAGCGGCTGCTGGATGCCGAGCGCGCGACCCGGTCGGGACGGGGCACCGGCGACCTGATGGTGCGGCAGGAATTGCTGACGATCGCGCGGCAGGCGGCGCGGGAGCGGGCTTGATCGCGCCCCTCGGCACGACCATATTGCCGCCATGGACAAGCTCACTCTTTCCGAAGCCGAATGGCGGCAGCGCCTGTCGCCCGAACAATATCATATACTGCGCGAAGCGGGCACCGAGCGCGCCTTCACCGGCAAATATAACGCCAACAAGGCGGACGGCGTCTATTATTGCGCCGGCTGCGGCGCGGAACTGTTCGATGCCGAAGAGAAATATGACAGCGGATCGGGCTGGCCGAGCTTCACCGCGCCGGTCGATATCGATGCGGTCGAGGAAATCCGCGACGCCAGCCACGGCATGATCCGCACCGAAGTGCGCTGCGCCACCTGCGAGGGGCATCTGGGCCATGTCTTTCCCGACGGGCCGGGCGTCAATGGCCTGCGCTACTGCATGAACAGCGCCAGCCTGGACTTCAAGCCGCGCGACACAGCCGAGTAACCAGCCTCCATTCATCCTCCATAAAGCGCCGATCGTGATGAAGGCGCATCGCGCCAGCATTTGCGCTGGCGAGCGCGGGGATTAGGCCCTATTCGGGGCGGCACAGATGGCAGGATCAGGCAAGAGCAAGGCGGCGCGCACGGGCGTCAGGAAATGGCTGGTGCGCGGGGTCAAGATCGGCCTGGCGGCGGCGGTCGCTGGCCTGCTGGCGGTGGTGATTGCGGTGGTGATCGCGATGCAGTCGCTGCCGAGCTATGACAGCCTGAAATCCTCGCCCAACGGCCAGATGATCCGCGTCCATGCCGCCGATGGCAGCGTGATCGTGTCGCTGGGGCCGAGCTTTGGCCAATGGCTCCCTTACGAGCAGATCCCGCAGGTCATGGTCGACGCCATGATCGCGACCGAGGACAAGCGCTTCTACCTGCACCCTGGCATCGACCCTGTAGGCATGGCGCGCGCGGCGTGGGTTGCGGTGGAGCGGCGCGGATCGGGCCGGCGCTGGCAGGGCGCATCGACCATCACCCAGCAGGTGACGCGCAACATCTTCCTCAACAACAGCTATAGTTTCGGCCGCAAGGTGCGCGAGATGGTGCTGGCGCTCGCCATGGAGCGCAAATTCTCCAAGCGGCAGATTTTGGAGCTTTACCTCAACAAGGTCTATTTTGGCGGCGGCGCTTACGGCATCGATGCCGCCAGCCGCAAATTCTTCGGCCATCCCGCGACCCGGCTGGACCTCCCCGAAGCGGCGATCATCGCCGGGCTGGTGAAAGCGCCGTCGAGCTACTCGCCCACCGCCGACGCCGATGCGGCGATCGGCCGCGCGGGCGTGGTGCTGGACCTGATGGAGGAGAATGACAAGATTTCCGCGTCGGAGCGGGCGAGCGCCGACCTTGCCGGCGTCAAAATGGCGCCCGAGCCGCCGCAGAACAGCGTGCGCTATTTCACCGACTGGGCGCTGCCGCAGCTCGACGTGCTGATCGACGAGCCCAATGAGCCGCTGGAGGTCTATACCACCATCGATCTTGGCATGCAGAATGCCGCGACCGCCGCGATCAAGGCCAATGTGCCCGCCGGCACGCAGGGCGCTCTGGTGAGCCTGGACCGCGACGGCGCGGTGCGGGCGATGGTGGGCGGGCTGGACTATGTGACCTCCAACTATAACCGCGCCACGACCGCGACGCGGCAGCCGGGATCGGCCTGGAAGATCTTCGTCTATATGGCGGCGCTGGAGGCGGGCTATACCCCCGACACCAGCGTGACCGACGAGCCGGTGACGATCAACGGCTGGAGCCCGCGCAACAGCAATGGGCGCTTTTCGGGCGCGATCGACGTGCGGACCGCCTTTGCCTATTCGATCAACACCGTCGCGGCGAAGCTGGGCGTAGAGGTCGGGTTCCCGACCGTTGCCGACATGGCGCGGCGGTTCGGGGTGACGACGCCGATCAACACCCACCCTTCCATGGTGCTCGGCACATCGGACGTGCGCCTGATCGACATGACCCGCGCTTTCGCCTCGATCGCGCGCAAGGGGATCGCGGTGACGCCCTATGGCATCACCAAGGTGACGACCGCCGACGGCCGGCTGCTCTATGCCCATGAGGATGATACCAGCCGCGTGCTGGTCGCGCCCTGGGTGGCGGCGGGCATGACCGACCTCATGCAGACGGCGGTCAGCACCGGCACCGGGCGCGCGGCGCAGATCGGGCGGCCGGTGGCGGGCAAGACCGGCACCACCAGCAGCAACAAGGACGGCTGGTTCCTGGGCTTTTCCAGCGGCATCACCACCGGTGTCTGGATGGGCCGCGACGACGCGCGCGCGGTGGGCGTGCTCCAGGGCGGCCGCGCGCCGGCCCGCGCTTTCGCCGCCTATATGAAGGTCGCGACGGCGAAGCGCCCGGTCGAGCAGTTCGAGACCGAGGTCACGCTGCCCGAATGGCAGCTGGAGCCCGACGAGGAAGCCTATTATGGCGCGCCCGACAATGGCGCCGATCCCGGCATGATGGTGGACGAGAACGGCCTGCCGATCGAGCGCGGCCGCCCCGAGGGATCGGATCCGGAGGACGACCAGCAATTGGAGGTCGATCCCGAGGACCGGCCGCAGCCGCCCAAGCTCGACCAGCAATGGATCGACAATGTGCTGGGTCGCCAGCGGCAGCAGCAGCCAAGGCCAGCGCCCAACCCCTGAGGCGGGCCTTAACCCGCCCCTTGGTCCGCGCCGGCGAAGCGCATCTTGTCGGCGGCGCTGGCGTCGGGGAGCAGGAAGTCGACCTTGCCCCTGCCGAAATCGATCGCAACCCGGTCGAAGATCCGCAACGCGCTGATGCCCAGCAGCAGCGCCGGCTTCTCCTGCATTCCGAGTTCGGCAAACGGGCTGGCGTCGGCGAAGAGGACCGGCAGCTCGATAAGATTGACGCGCCCCATCCGCACCGATTTGATGCGGCCGACCTCGGCGCTCATGGTGCCGCCAGTGACGCTGGTAAGGGTCGTGCTGAGCATGGCGGGCGCGCGCTTCTTGGCCAGCAGCTTGTCGCGCAGCGCCAGATTGCCGATGCTGTAATTGGTGCCGGTGTCGAGCATGATGTTGACCCGCATCCCATTCACTTCGGAATCGAGCAGGATGAGCTGGCCGCGCCTGCGCCGCGCCTCCACGACGATCGTGTCGGGATCGACCCGCGCGGCACGGCGGGCGTTGCTGCTGGCGATCTCCATGCGGCCGGTGCGGAAATT
Source organism: Sphingobium sp. (assembly GCF_036170395.1). Taxonomy (GTDB): domain Bacteria; phylum Pseudomonadota; class Alphaproteobacteria; order Sphingomonadales; family Sphingomonadaceae; genus Sphingobium. Next base: position 49,602 of record NZ_JAVHPD010000010.1, on the reverse strand, counting down.
GAGCGTCACCCTTTTGGCGTGCAGGCTGTCGAGACCCAACAGCCCCGGTGCGCCGAGATGCTCGCCCTCCAGCACCGGGGCGACGATGTCGTCCACCTTGCCACCGCCGAAGGTCAGGTTCGGCACTGCGACCGTGCCGGCTTCGGCGCGGCCGGTCATGCTGATGATCGTCACATTTTCCTTGGGCGGCAGGGCAAGTTGCTGCGCCAGATCGCGGGCGATGACGGTGCGCTGCGATCCGGTGTCGATAATGAAGTTCCACGGCCCCTTGCCGTCGATCGAAATGGGGATGGTGACGCGATCGTCGGGATCGGTGGCGGTGCGGACCACCGCCGGCGGCTGGGCAGGATCGAGCGCGGGCGCATCCTGCGCGGGCAGAGGGGTAGCGCCAAGCGCCAGCAGGACGCCCGGCCAGACGGCGATCCGTGCCATATCCTCATCCTTCCCTTTTTGTTGAGGGTGCTTATATCATGGGTACGGTCAGTCGCGCCAGCGGCACCTTCTGCTTGATTTTCCGACCGGTCCCGCCTTGACTTGCGGGGGAGCGGCCCGGTAAACGCCAGAATATCCACCCGCCCGTCCGGCGCGGGAACCGGCAGGCGTCCTGCCCGCTTCTCTCCTCATCCCCTCTACGCCCATCTCCATCCTCTCCATCGGACCGACCCGCATATGCATCTCAAGGATCTCAAGAAACAAGCGCCCGCCGACCTCGTCACCATGGCCGAGGAACTGGGCGTCGAAGGCGCATCGACGCTGCGCAAGCAGGATCTGATGTTCGCGATCCTGAAGGCCGAGGCGGAGAATGGCGAGCAGATCATGGGCGAGGGCACGATCGAGGTGCTGCCCGACGGCTTCGGCTTCCTGCGCAGCCCCGAAGCGAACTTCCTGGCCGGTCCCGACGACATCTATGTCTCGCCCAACCAGGTGCGCAAGTTCGGCCTGCGCACGGGCGATACGGTGGAAGGCGAAATCCGCGCGCCCAAGGATGGCGAGCGCTATTTCGCGCTGACCAAGCTCAACACCGTCAATTTCGACGATCCCGACGCGGTCCGCCACCGCGTCAATTTCGATAACCTGACGCCGCTCTATCCCGAGCAGAAGCTGCGGCTCGACACGCTTGATCCGACGATCAAGGACAAGTCGGCCCGCGTCATCGATATCGTGTCGCCGCAGGGCAAGGGCCAGCGCACGCTGATCGTCGCGCCGCCGCGCGTCGGCAAGACGGTGATGCTCCAGAATATCGCCAAGGCGATCACCGACAATCATCCCGAAGTCTTCCTAATCGTGCTGCTGATCGACGAACGGCCGGAAGAAGTCACCGACATGCAGCGCAGCGTGAAGGGCGAGGTCGTGTCCTCCACCTTCGACGAGCCGGCCACCCGCCACGTCCAAGTCGCCGAAATGGTGATCGAGAAGGCCAAGCGCTTGGTGGAACACAAGAAGGACGTGGTCATCCTGCTCGATTCGATCACGCGCCTCGGCCGCGCCTACAACACCGTCGTGCCGTCCTCGGGCAAGGTGCTGACGGGCGGTGTCGACGCCAATGCGCTCCAGCGGCCCAAGCGCTTCTTCGGCGCGGCGCGCAATATCGAGGAAGGCGGGTCGCTCTCGATCATCGCCACCGCGCTGATCGACACCGGCAGCCGCATGGACGAGGTCATCTTCGAAGAATTCAAGGGCACCGGCAACTCGGAAATCGTGCTGGACCGCAAGGTGGCGGACAAGCGCATCTTCCCGGCGCTCGATGTCGGCAAGTCCGGCACCCGCAAGGAAGAGCTGCTGGTCGACAAGCCGACGCTCAGCAAGATGTGGGTGCTCCGCCGCATCCTGATGCAGATGGGCACGATCGACGCGATGGAATTCCTGCTCGACAAGATGAAGGATTCCAAGACCAACGAGGATTTCTTCGCGACGATGAACCAGTAAGCGGAAGGGACGTTAGACCGCGATGTTCGACCTTCTCGCCACGGCTGCCGCCGCTGCCCAGGGGCTGGGTTCGCCGGCTGATATCTGGCAGCATATCGTCAATGATTTCAGCAATATAACCTCGCCATCAGCGCTGTCCGCCTTCGTGCAGGTGCTGATGATCGACGTGCTGCTGGCAGGCGACAATGCGATCGTCGTCGGCGCGCTGGCGGCGGGGCTGCCGACCGATCAGCGCAAGAAGGTGATCCTGATCGGCATTCTTGCCGCTCTGGTCCTTCGCATCGCCTTCGCGCTGGTGGTGAGCCAGCTCATGCAGATCGTCGGCCTCATCCTGGCGGGCGGGCTGCTGCTGCTCTGGGTGAGCTGGAAGATGTGGCGCGAGCTGCATCCCAAGCGTGGGGCAGAGACGCCGACCGATCCGAGCGACGATGACGTGTCCGGCGTGCGCCCGGCCAAGAGCTTCGCCGGCGCGGCCTGGGCGGTCGCGGTCGCCGACGTGTCGATGAGCCTCGACAATGTGCTGGCGGTTGCCGGCGCGGCGCGCGAGCATCCGGGCATTTTGATGATCGGACTGGTGCTGTCGGTCGCACTGATGGGCATCGCCGCCAATGTCATCGCCCATTATATCGAGCGCTTCCGCTGGATCGCCTATCTGGGCCTTGCGGTCATCATCTATGTGGCGGTGAAGATGATCTATGACGGCTTTGTCGATCATCAGGTCGGGATATTGACGCTGTTCGCCTGACGACGGGGTAACTTGCAAAGAAGGGGACGGCTTCGGAAGACGCTGTCCCCTTTTTCGTGGCAAAGCCCGGTCAGGGGATCAATATGGTCGCGCCGGTGGTCTGGCGGGATTCCAGGGCGCGATGTGCTTCGGCTGCGTCCTTGAGCGCGAAACGCTGGCCGATCACCGGCCGGATCGTGCCATCCGCCATGCGATCGAACAGGCGCGCGGCGGTGTGGTCCAGTTCGGCGCGAGACGCGACATAGTCGAACAGCGTAGGGCGCGTAACGTAGAGCGACCCGCCCCGGCTCAGCTCCAGCAGGCTGATCGGCGGCACCGCGCCTGACGCATTGCCGTAGCTCACCATCAGGCCGCGCCGCTTGAGGCTGGCGAGCGAGGCAGTCCAGCTGTCCTTGCCCACGCCATCATAGACGATATCGACGCCGTTGCCGCCCGTCAGCGCCCGCACCTCGTCCGCGAGCCTGTCCAAAGGCCCATGGAGGCTGTGGTCCGCCGAAACTCGCGCCGCCTTCTCGGGCGATCCGCTATGGGCGATCACGGTTACGCCCTTCGCGCGCAACCATGGCACCAGCACCGAGCCGACCCCGCCGGCGGCGGCATGGACCAGCGCGATCTGCCCCGGCTCCAGAGCTGCGACATCCTCCGCCAGGAAGCAGGCGGTCATGCCCTTGAGCATCATCGCGGCGGCATCTTCAGAGGCGCGGGCGTCGGGCAGGTGGACGAGATGCGCCGCCGCGACACGCCAGTGGGTGCAATAGCTGCCCTTTCCCGTGCCGCTCGCCACCCGGTCGCCGGGTTTGAAGTCGGCAACGCCGGGGCCGACCGCCATGACGCGGCCCGCGCCTTCGAAACCGGGAGTCAGCGGGAGATCGGCAGGATAGAGGCCGGTGCGGAAATAGGTGTCGATATAGTTGAGGCCGACCGCCTCAACCGCCACCAGCACCTCGCCTTCACCCGGCTGGCCCGGATCGAAGGGTTCGGCAACAAGCACCTCCGGCCCGCCATGCGCCTTGACGACGATCCGCCAGGGCGCTGCGCTCATGCCAGATGCTCGGCGAAGAAATCGGCGGTGCGGCGGTCGGCCAGTTCCGCCGCTTCGTCCACCCGGCGATCGCCCATTTCCGTGGCGAAGCCATGGTCGAGCCCTTCATAGTCATAAAGGGTGACATGGCGATTGTCCTTCAATCCTTCGTGCATCGCCTTCTGCGTGTCGGCGGGCACGAAGCCGTCATTGGTCGGGATGTGCAGCATCAGCGGCTTGCCGATCGCGTGCTGCTCGCCCAGCAGCCCATCGATGCCGACGCCATAATAGCCGACGAACGCATCGCCATCGGTCCGGCACGCGGCCATGAAGGCCAGCCGGCCGCCCAGGCAATAGCCGACCAGCCCGACCTTGCCTGACCCGCCGAGCTTCGCGCGCGCCGCCTTGATCGTCGCTTCCAGGTCGCGGATGCCCTGATCCTGGTTGAATTTGGGGATATATGCCAATGCCTGCTGCATCTCTTCGGACACGTCGGCGTCGAGTTCGATATGCGGTTCGATCCGCCAGAACAGATCGGGCGCGATGGCGAGATAGCCCGCCTTTGCCCAATTGTCGCATTTGCGGCGTATACCCTCGTTCACGCCGAAAATTTCCTGGATGACGATGATCGCGGCCGATGCCTCGCCCTCCGGCGTCGCGACATAGGCGTCGAACTGCGCGCCGCCTTCCAGCGTAGTGACAGGGGTGAACTCGCCCATTTCGATTCCTCTCAGCCGATGATGGTGGGGCCATATTGAGCGCTAAAGGACGCGGCGCAACCTCCTTCTCCCTTAACAATTTGCCTTTTGGACGCGAACTGCGGCATGACGGCGTGCAGGCGCGCCGCGACAGGGAAGGGCAGCAGAATGAAGGTTACCGTCGACGTGGATTGCACCCCGGCCGAAGCGCGGTCCTTTCTGGGCCTCCCCGACGTGACGCCCATCCACGACAAATATATCAAGACCATGCTCGACAGCTTCGACGGCGTGGGCAGCGTCGAGCAGATGGAGACTCTGTTCAAGAGCTTCTCGCCGCTCGGCGACGCGGGGATGCGGCTGTTCCAGCAGATGATGAATGTCGGACTGGCCGGGATGGGCGGCGGCAAGGACGACAAGAAATAGGTCCCATGACGCAGGGCAGGGGCGGCACGATCTTCGCCCTGTCGAGCGGCGCGCCGCCGGCGGGGATAGCCGTCATTCGGATAAGTGGAACGGGCGCGCGGACCGCACTGGCGGCGCTGGCGCGGCGCGTGCCGCCGGCGCGTCAGGCGAGCCTTGCGCTGCTGAAAGACCCGATGGATGGCGGCGCGCTCGATCGCGCTTTGCTGTTGTGGCTGCCCGGCCCGGCGACGGTGACGGGCGAGGATATGGCCGAATTGCACTGCCATGGCGGCCGCGCAGTAGTGGCGGCCGTGGAGAGCGCGCTGGCCGCCCTGCCCGGACTGCGGCGGGCCGAGCCGGGCGAGTTCACGCGCCGCGCGTTCGAAAATGGCCGGATGGACCTGAATGCGGTCGAGGGGCTTTCCGACCTGCTCGCCGCCGAAACCCAGTCGCAGCGTCGCGCTGCGCTGGCGATGGCGGAGGGGCATTTCTCGCGCCGGGTCGAGGACTGGCGGCAGCGGTTGCTGGACCTGTCGGCCATGGCGGAGGCGGCGCTCGACTTTTCCGACGAAGATGATGTGCCCGATGACGCGATTGAGGGGCGGGTCAGCGGTGAGATCGCGGCCATGATGCGGGAGGTTGGCGCTGTGCTTGCTGCGCCGCCGGCCGAGCGATTGCGGGACGGAGTGCGGGTCGTGCTGGCAGGACCGCCCAACGCCGGCAAGTCCACCTTGCTCAACGCGCTGGTCGGGCGCGACGCAGCCATCGTTTCCGACATCGCCGGAACGACGCGCGACCGGATCGAGGTGCCGGTGGCGATCGACGGGGTCGCCTATCTCTTCACCGACACGGCAGGGCTGCGGGCGGACAGCGGTGACGCGGTCGAAGCGATCGGGATCGACCGGGCGCGCGCCGCGTTGGACGCGGCCGATATCATCCTGTGGCTGGGCAAGACGGATGATCTGCCGCGACCCGACGCGATCCTGGTCGCAGCGCAAAGCGACCGGGCAGGCGCGGCTCGCCCCGGCCTACGCCTATCAGCGCTGACCGGCGAGGGGATGGACGCGCTGCGGGCGATGTTGCATCGGCGCGCTTCGGCGCTGCTCCCGGGGGACAGCGACCATGCCCTGCACGCGCGACAGAGACAGCGAGTGGGACAGCTGTTTGCCCATTTGCAGGGCGCGGTCGCGACAAGCGATCTGCTGGTCGCGGCGGAGGAATTGCGGCTGGCGCGGGGGGCGATCGACGCGCTGACGGGGCGCGCGGGGACCGAGGATATGCTCGACCGGCTTTTTTCAGGCTTCTGTATCGGCAAATGAACCTGTTCCACGTGGAACGTTTTTGACCGATGCCGCCCCGATCTGATAAGGGGCGGCCATGCAGACAAGCTATGACGTGATCGTGGTCGGCGGCGGCCATGCCGGCTGCGAAGCCGCCGCAGCGGCAGCGCGCAAGGGGGCGCGCGTGGCGTTGCTCACCTTTGCGCGGGCGACGGTCGGCGCAATGTCGTGCAATCCGGCGATTGGCGGGCTGGGCAAGGGTCATCTGGTGCGGGAAGTCGATGCGCTGGACGGGCTGATCGCGCGCGCCGCCGACGAAGCTGCAATCCACTATCGGATGCTCAACAGCAGCAAGGGCGCTGCGGTGCAGGGGCCGCGCGTGCAGGCGGATCGCAAGCGCTATCGGGCGGCGATCCATCGGCTGCTCGACGCCCAGAATGGATTGACGGTCGTTGAGGGTGAGGCCGACTCGCTGCTGCTGTCCGACGGCAAAGTTGCCGGTGTGGGGCTGGCCGGTGGGCAGGCGCTGGGCGCATCGGCTGTTGTTCTTGCCACGGGCACCTTCCTGGGCGGACGGCTTTTTCGCGGCGATGAACGGGAGGAAGGCGGCCGGATCGGCGAGCAGGCTGCGACGATATTGGGCATGCAGCTCCGCGCGCTGGGCCTGCCGATTGCGCGGCTCAAGACCGGGACGCCGCCCCGGCTCGACGGGCGGACGATCAACTGGGCGCGGCTGGAGACGCAACCGTCGGACGGACAGGACTGGACCATGTCGCCGCTGACCCCGGCCCGCGTCCTGCCGCAGCTTTCCTGCGCCATCACCCGCACCAATAACGAGACTCACCGGATCATCCGCGAAGGGCTGGGCCGGTCGCCTTTGTTCAGCGGGGCTATAGAGGGGCAGGGGCCACGTTACTGCCCGTCGATCGAGGACAAGGTGCTGCGCTTCGGCGACCGCGACGAGCATCAGATATTTCTGGAGCCCGAAGGGCTGGACGATCCGCTCGTCTATCCCAACGGGATCAGCACGTCGCTGCCGACCGACGTGCAGGTGGCGATGCTGCGGTCGATGGCGGGGCTGGAGCAGGCGGAGATCGTCGTGCCCGGCTATGCGGTCGAATATGACCATATCGACCCGCGCGCACTCGACGCATCACTGGCGGTGCGGGACGTGCCGGGGCTGTTCTGCGCGGGTCAGATCAACGGCACGACCGGCTATGAGGAGGCGGCGGCGCAGGGGCTTGTGGCGGGCGCCAATGCTGCTGCGTGGGCGGGCGGCGGCGACACCATGATCCTGGATCGCGCGACATCCTATATCGGCGTGATGATCGACGATCTGGTGTTGCAGGGCGTGACTGAGCCTTATCGGATGCTGACGGCCCGGGCAGAGTATCGGCTCCGGCTGCGGGCGGACAATGCAGAGACGCGGCTCGGCGAAATCGGTCTGCGCCATGGCTTGATCGGGCCGGCGCGCTCGGCACGACTGGCGGAGCGGGCGAGGCTGCGCACCAGGGTCGAAGCTGCGTTGGGGCAGATGATGACGGCGAGCGCGCTGGCGAAAGCAGGCGTGCCGGTGCGGCAGGATGGCGCAAGGCGCAGCCTGTTCGAATGGGCACGCTTCCCGGAAGTCGATGCGACGCTGCTGCTGGATCTTGCACCAGCGCTGCGGGAAGCGCCTGCCGAGCTGCGCGCCGAAATGTTGGAGGACGCGCATTATGCGCCCTATCTCCAGCGGCAGGACGCCGAGATTGCCGAGCTTCGGCGCAACGAACGGGTGCATATTCCGACGGGATTCGACTATCGCCATATCGGCGGACTTTCCAACGAGATGATCGAGCGACTCGAATCGGCGCGGCCGGACACGTTAGCCGCCGCTGCGCGCATCCGGGGCATCACGCCCGCCGCGCTGGCTGCAATCCTCGTCCATATCCGACGCGAGGCGGCGTGACCGAGCAGGAGGCGCGCGCATGGATGGACGCGCAGTTCGATGTTTCACGTGAAACATGGGAGAGGCTTGAAGCCTATGTCGCCATGCTGCTGGCCGAGGCGGACGAGCAGAATCTGATCGCCGAATCGACCAAGGCGCATATATGGGCGCGACATATCGTCGATTCAGCCCAGTTGCTGACCCACGCGGCGTGGGTCGATGGCGAGTGGATGGATCTGGGGTCGGGAGCGGGGCTGCCGGGAATAGTGGTTGCCTGTCTGCGACCGGACCCCTTGGTCATGGTCGAATCGCGCCGCAAGCGGGTCGCGTTTCTGGAGCAGGTGATCTCCGCACTGGGTTTATCCAATGCCCGCGTCCATGGCGGACGAGTTGAACAGGTTCCCGCTACCCCAGCGGCGGTCATCAGCGCGCGGGCTTATGCTCCTCTGCGCAAGCTGCTCCAGTCCGCGCTGCACCTGTCCGATAAAAATACGCTGTGGGTGCTGCCCAAGGGGCGAAATGCGGAAAATGAACTGGAGGCGGCGCGTCCGGCATGGCAGGGTGTGTTCCACGTGGAACCCAGCGTGACCGATCGCGAAAGCGCCATCATTATCGCTCGAGGGGTCCGACCCGCCGGCAAGAGGAAGCATCGCCCATGATCCGCATCGCCATCGCCAATCAGAAAGGCGGGGTCGGCAAGACCACGACCGCGATCAACCTCGCGACGGGGCTTGCGGCGACGGGCCTGCGGGTGCTGCTGGTCGATCTCGATCCGCAGGGCAACGCCTCTACCGGCCTCGGCATCGGGCAGGCGGATCGCGCGCAGTCGAGCTATGACCTGTTGGTCGGTAATTGCGCGCTGGACGATACGATCGTCACTACCCGCGTGCCCAAGCTCGACCTTGTCCCCGCGACGCAGGACTTGTCGGGCGCGGAGATCGAACTGATCGACTATGAAGAGCGTACGCATCGGCTGGCGCGGGTGCTGGACGAGGCGCAGCCGGGCAGGTGGGACATCTGCCTGATCGATTGTCCGCCTTCGCTCGGCCTGCTGACGATCAACGCGATGGTCGCGGCGCAATCGTTGCTGGTGCCGCTGCAATGCGAGTTTTTCGCGCTGGAGGGGCTCTCGCAATTGCTCACGACGGTCGAGCGGATTCGCGGGCGGTTCAACCCCGGCCTGTCGATCATGGGCGTAGCGCTCACCATGTATGACCGGCGCAACCGGCTGACTGATCAGGTGGCGGACGATGTGCGCGCGTGTCTCGGCGATCTCGTCTTTTCCACGGTCATCCCGCGCAACGTCCGCCTGTCCGAAGCGCCGAGCCATGGCGTGCCGGCGCTGATCTACGACTTTCGATGCTCAGGATCGGAAGCCTATATGCGGCTCGCGCGCGAATTGATCGCGCGCCTGCCCCGCCAGGAGGTTGCGGCTTGAGCGACGACACGACCGAGAAGCCCAAGGCGGCGAAGCGTCCGCAGGGACTGGGGCGGGGCTTGTCCGCGCTGCTGGGCGATGTGACGCGCGAGGAGCCGGCCGCCGCCGCCGCGCCGCAGGCCAATGGCAAGGCGGTGCAGAGCATCGAGGTGGCGCTGATCCATCCGCACCCGGAACAGCCGCGCCGCCATTTCGATGAGGCCGCCTTGCAGGAGCTGGCCGACAGCATCGCCAAGCGCGGCGTCATCCAGCCGATCATCGTGCGGCCGCATGGCGGCGGGTTCCAGATCATCGCCGGCGAGCGTCGCTGGCGCGCGGCACAGCGGGTGCAGCTTCATCGCATTCCCGCCATCGTTCGCGACTTTAACGAGCAGGAAACGCTCGAAATCGCGCTGATCGAAAATATCCAGCGCGAGGATCTCAACCCGATCGAGGAGGCCGAGGCCTATCGCAAGCTGATCGCCGAATTCCATCATAGCCAGGAAGCGCTGGGGCGGATCGTCGGCAAATCGCGCAGCCATGTCGCCAATCTGATGCGCCTGCTGGAGCTGCCGGCGAGCGTGCAGGACCAGGTGATGCAGGGCCGCATCTCCATGGGCCATGCCCGCGCGCTGATCGGCGCGCCCGATTGCGAGCGGCTGGCAGGGCAGGTGGAGCAGAAGAAGCTGTCGGTCCGCGACACCGAACAGCTGGTACGGCGGACGAAGACCGGGGACGATGCGCCGACCGGACGGAAGAGCGGCGGCGGCGGCAGCTCTGGCAAAGACCCGGATATTGCCGCGCTGGAGCAGCATCTGTCCGACATATTGGGCCTCAAGGTCGGGATCGCCCATGATGGCGGCGCGGCGGGCGGGATGCTCGCGCTGCGCTACTCCAATCTCGACCAGCTCGATATGCTCTGCCAGCGGCTTTCGGGCGAGCGCATCTAGTGGATTGATTTTGACATTTGCATCCCCTGGAGGCTGGGATGGGTCTGCAAATGTCAAAATCGTAAAATCCACTAGAACATATATTTCTAGTGGTCCGAGAAGATTCTGACATTCGAGCGCGCCTTCGCTTCAAACGGCACCGAATGTCAGAATAGGACCACTAGCCCTAGTCTTTTGGCGGGGCGGCTCCTAGGTTGGCGGCATGGCCGATATGCTTTCCACCGCCGCCGCGCCCGCGGTCATCCGCCGCGCCGACTATCGCGTTCCCGACTGGCTGGTGCCGGAGGTCGCGCTCGACTTCGATCTCGACCCCGCGCTTACCCGCGTCCGCGCGGTGCTGTCGGTGGTCCGCAATGGCGAGCATGACCGGCCGCTGCGGCTCGACGGCGACGGGCTGATCCCGCTGGAGGTGAAGATAGACGGGCGGCTGCTGACGGATGCCGAATGGCATCTGGACGCGGGCGCGCTCATCATTGCGCTGCCGGGTGAGGCGCACAGCGTAGAAACGCTTGTCGAACTGGCTCCGGCGAGCAACAGCAAGCTGATGGGGCTTTATGCAAGCGGCGGGCTGCTCTGCACCCAATGCGAGGCGGAGGGGTTCCGGCGGATCACCTTCTTCCCCGACCGGCCCGATGTGCTGTCCCGCTACAGCGTGCGGATGACGGCCGACAAGGCGCGTTTCCCGGTGCTGCTCGCCAATGGCGATCCGATCGCGCAGGGCGTGCTGGCGGACGGGCGGCACTGGGCGCAGTGGGACGATCCCTATCCCAAGCCCTGCTATCTGTTCGCGCTGGTAGCGGGCGACCTTGCGTGCAACGTCGACCAGTTCGTGACGATGAGCGGGCGCGAAGTGCGGCTCGGCATCTGGGTCAAGGAGACCGACCTGCCGCGCACCGCTCATGCGATGCAGGCGCTCAAAAACAGCATGGCGTGGGACGAGCGCGTCTATGGCCGCGAATATGATCTGGACGTGTTCAACATCGTCGCCGTTGCCGACTTCAATTTCGGGGCGATGGAGAATAAAGGCCTCAACATCTTCAACTCGCGCTATATTCTCGCCGACCCGGAGACCGCGACCGACATCGACTATGACGGCGTCGAGGGGGTCGTGGCGCATGAATATTTCCACAACTGGTCGGGCAACCGAGTCACCTGCCGCGACTGGTTCCAGCTGAGCCTCAAGGAAGGCTTCACCGTCTTTCGCGACCAGAATTTCTCGGCCGATATGGGCAGCCATGCGGTCAAGCGGATCGAGGATGTCCGCATCCTGCGCGCGGGGCAGTTCCAGGAGGATAATGGCCCGCTCGCCCATCCGGTCCGGCCAGAATCCTATATGGAAATCAGCAACTTCTACACATCGACCATCTACAACAAGGGCGCGGAGCTGATCCGCATGATGGCGTTGATGCTTGGGCCGGAACGGTTTCGGATGGGCACCGACCTCTATTTCGACCGGCATGACGGGCAGGCCGCGACCTGCGAGGACTTCGTACTGGCGATGGAGGAGGGCGGCGGCATCGACCTTGGCCAGTTCCGCCTCTGGTACGAGCAGGCGGGGACGCCCCATGTCCGCGCGCTGCTGTCGCATGATCCAGCAACGCAGACGGTCGAACTGGCGCTGGAGCAGACGCTGCCGCCGACCCCCGGCCAGCCGGACAAGCAGCCGATGGCGGTTCCGCTGCGCACCGCTTTGTTCGATCCCGCCACGGGGCAGCATCATGGCGATGAACTGCTGATGCTGACGGAGGCGAAGCAGAGCTTCCGCTTCGAGGGCTTCGCCGCGCCGCCGATCCTCTCGATCAACCGCGGCTTTTCCGCGCCGGTGATCGTCGAAACCAACCGCAGCCAGGCCGATCTCGCCTTCCTATCGGCGCATGACGACGATCCCTTCGCCCGCTATGAGGCGATGCAGCAACTGATGGTCAATGTGCTCGTCGGCCGGGTCGCAGGCCAGGCGGCGGACGATCAGGCAGTGGTCGAGGCGATCCGCAACACGCTGACCAACCCGCTGCTCGACCCGGCCTTCATTGCCGAAACGATCCGGCTGCCGAGCGAAGCCTATCTCGGCGATCAGATGGCGCGGGTGGACCCCGATGCCATCCACGCGGCGCGCGACGCGCTCCAGCAGAAGATCGGCGCGGCGCTGGAGCCGCTATGGCGCGACATTCATGCGCGCACCAAGGCGAACGGCTTTTCGCTGTCGTCGGCCGCCAAAGGCGCGCGCAAGCTGCGCAACGCGGCGCTCCATTATCTGGTTGCGTCGGGCGCAGCGGACGGTCCCGCGATCGCTTTCGCCCAGTTCAGCGAGGCAGACAATATGACCGAGCGGCAGGCGGCGCTCGGCACGCTGGCGAACGGCACAAGTCCCGAGCGCGAGGCGGCACTCGACATTTTCTACAACCGCTATGCCGACGATGCGCTGACGCTCGACAAATGGTTCCAGACGCAGGCTTTCGCGCTGCATCCCGATACGGTGGCGCAGGTCGAGGAACTGGGGCGGCACAAGGATTTCACCCTCGCCAATCCCAATCGGGTGCGGTCGCTTTATGGAGCGTTTGCGGCAAACCAGTGGGCGTTCCACCACGCATCGGGGAAAGGATATGCGCTGGTGGCGGACTGCATCATCGCGCTCGATCGGCTCAATCCGCAGACCGCCGCGCGGCTCGTGCCGCCGCTGGGACGCTGGCGGCGCTTCGATGAGGCGCGGGCGGCGCTGATGCGGGGGGAATTGCAGCGGATCCTGGCGCAGCCGGGGCTGTCGAAGGATGTTACGGAGCAGGCAGGGAAGAGTCTGGAGTAAGTTCCGTGCTCCTGCGAAAGCAGGAGCCCAGGGCGGCTACGGACTGCCGGTTAACCCTGGGCTCCGGCTTTCGCCGGAGCACGAAATTAATCTTTCACAGCCGCGACCCAGGCGGCGACGTCGGTGGCCACCTTGTTTGCGGCGCTGTTGAGGGGGACACCGACGGTCGTGGCGTCGATCTTGGCGCCCACCGGCGCGCTCGCGGTGAAGCGCTGGCGGGCGAGGGCGACGCCCGCGGGGGTGGTCAGCACCGCGTCATAGGTGACGATGGCGCTGTTGCTGGGTTCGTCGATTTGGAAGGCGACCAGCTCGCCTGACAGGCGCTGCCCGCCGTCACCCGAAAACTGCCCGCTGTCGAGCACGACCCGGTCGGTGGTGGCGGAAATGGTTTCGGCGAGCAGGCGGCGGAACAAATGGCGCGGCGTGTCGGCCCATTGCACCTTCACCACATAGGCGACCGACGTCGGCGAGGTCTGCACCGGCACGCGGATCGTGTCGAGCATCTTGGGCGCTTCGGGATCGGCGACGATCAGCGTGCGCCCGTCGCCCGAGACCCGCGCTGCGCCCGCCGGCACCTTCTGCACAGCGTCGAGAGTCAGCAGCTGGGCAGGCGGTTTGCCGCCGATCGAGACGCAGCCGGACAGAAGGATGGCAGCGGCCAGCGCGGTCATCGCGCCAAGGGGTTTCGCGTGGATCATCGTCCGCATCTCTTTCATCATCATGGCTTGTAATCCGGCAGCTTGGGCGATCCGACCAGCGAGCTTGCGCCCTGCTGGTCGAGCTTTTCGGCGACGCCGCGGAAGGCGCGCGACATTTCGCGCAGGTCGCGGACCAGCTGATTGACCTCCGGCATGGTCTGGCTGCTGAAGGCGCGGACGCCCGGCTGCGCTTCGCCGATCGTCTTGTCGAGCGTGTCGATGCTGCGGCTCGCGGCCTGCACCGTCTTGCGAAGGTCGGCCATCAGCGGCTTGCCCTGATCGTTGAGCAGCGAGTCGGTGGTGGCGGCGAGCTTGCCGATCTGTTCCACGGCGACACCAGTGCGCTGCACCGCAACGCGCGCTTCGGCGAGAGTCGCCGCGATCTCCGGGCTGCGATCGGCGAGCGCGCCCGACACGCGCTCGACATTGGCGAGGATGCCGGCGATCGACTGCTGATTCTTGTCGTTCAGCAGCTCGGTCAGCCGCTCGGTGAGCGTCGAGAGACGCTCCAGCAGCTGCGGCGCATTGTTCAGCAGTTCGCCGAGCGCGCCGGGCTTGGTCGGAATGACCGGCACACCATCGGGGCAGGCGGCGGTGACATTTTCAGGCGGGCAGAGGATCGGCGGCGCCCCCTTGACCGCGCCGTCGAGCACGATTTCGCTGACCCCGGTGAAGCCGACGCCCGAGATGGTGGCGGTGGTGCCCTGCAAGACGGGGGTGCCCTCGCGCACCGAAATACGGACCTTCACGAAGCTGGGATCGCGCTTCCACAGCTCTATCGTCTCGACCTGCCCTGAAGGGACGCCTGCATAATTGACCGCCGACCCCTTGGCGAGGCCGTTCACCGACTGCTTGAAGAAGATGTCATATTCCTGATTGTCGCCCTGCGACAGGCGCGAGAACCAGAAGGCGGCAGCCATGATCGCGGCCAGCAGCAACAGCGTGACCGTGCCGACCAGCACATGATTGGAGCGGGTTTCCATATCCTATCGCCTTCCGTCCGGCGGGCCGTCCGCCGCCCTGTTCTTTTCGCGTGTCACCGCCGCGGTCGCGGCGCGGCCGCGCGGGCCGTTGAAATATTCCTGGATCCACGGATGATCGGTCGCCAGCAATTCGTCGATCGTGCCGACCGCGATCACGCGCTTGTCGGCCAGCACCGCCACCCGATCGCAGATCGAATAGAGCGTATCGAGATCATGGGTAATGAGAAAGACAGTGAGGCCCAGCGTCTGCTGCAACTGGCGCGTCTGCTCGTCGAATGCCGCCGCGCCGATCGGATCGAGCCCGGCGGTCGGCTCGTCGAGGAAGAGCAGGTCGGGATCGAGCGCCAATGCGCGGGCGAGGCCAGCGCGCTTCTTCATGCCGCCCGACAGCTCGGCGGGATATTTGGGGCCGGCTTCGGTGGGAAGGCCGGTCATGCGAATCTTGTAGGCGGCGATCTCGTCGCGCAGCTGCGGCCCGATATTGGGATAATATTCGCGGATCGGCACTTCGACATTTTCGGCGACGGTAAGGGTCGAAAACAGCGCGCCGCCCTGAAACAGCACGCCCCAGCGCTTGCGGATCGCCAGCGCCTCATCGTCCAGCCGGCCGATCATCGATTCGCCAAAGACGCAGATTTCGCCCTCGTCGGGCGTCTGGAGGCCGATGATCGAGCGCATCAGCACCGACTTGCCCGTGCCCGATCCGCCGACCACGCCCAATATCTCGCCCTTGCGCACGTCGAGGTCGAGATTGTCATGCACGGTCTGGTCGCCGAAGCTGTTCTTGAGGCCGCGCACCTTGATGGCGACGTCATTATGCTCGAACGCTTCCTCGACGCGCTGCTCCTCAGCAGCGATCATGTCTTCCTCGCGCATCAGGTCCACCCTACCCAAGTGAAGAAGACGGCGAAGAAGGCGTCGATGACGATGACGAGGAAGATCGCCTGCACCACCGCGGCAGTCGTGCGCAGGCCGACTTCCTCCGCATTGGCCTTGACCTGCATCCCCTGAAAGCAGCCGGACAGCGCGATGATGATGCCGAATACCGGCGCCTTGATGAGGCCGACCCACAGGTCCGTGATCGGCACCACCTCCCGCAACCTCTGGACGAACGTGATCGGCGGGATGTCGAGTGCCACCGCGCAGAGGAAGCCGCCGCCGATGACCGCGACGATCGAGCTGTAGAAGCCGAGCAGCGGCATCATGACGACGACCGCCAGGGTGCGCGGCAGCACCAGCGCTTCCATCGGCGAGACGCCGATGGTCCGCATCGCGTCGACTTCTTCGGTCAGCTTCATCGTGCCGAGTTGCGCTGCGAAAGCGGAGCCGGACCGGCCCGCAACCATGATCGCGGTCATGAGCACGCCAAGCTCACGGAAGGTGAGGCGCCCGACCAGGTTGATGGTCAGCATCTCCATGCCGAACTGGCGCAACTGCACCGACCCCTGCTGGGCGATGACGATGCCGATGAGGAAGCTCATGAGGCCGATGATGCCGAGCGCGGACACGCCGACAACCTCGAACCGCTGCACCACCGCGTTGAGGCGGAAGCGGCGCGGGTGGCGGATGATGTTCCAGCTCGCGACCAGCGTGCTGCCGAAAAAGCCGACCAGGCCGACGAGCGTCGAGCCCGCCGTCGTCACGGCCTCGCCGATCTGACCGACGACGCGGGACACGGGATGCACCTTGTCCGGGCGGATGGGGACTGGCTCGTCCAGCTCGCCGACCGCCTCGATCAGCCGCCGCGCATCCTCGCTGCCGCCGCTGATGTCGCAGCCCAGCCGCCGCGCCGTCCGGTGGACGGTCCAGGCGCCGATCGTGTCCATATGGCCGACCTCCGACAGGTCGATCGCCTGCACCGGCCCTTGCACGGCGTCGAGCCGGTTGGGCAGGTCGCGCAGGCACGCTATGGCGAGCGAGCCGGAAAGCCGGATCACCGTGCCGCCGTCGCGTGTGTCCTCGGCAAGATCAGCGGCTGTGTGCATTATGGGGGATGTGTGGTCCATTATCGGTTGCGCGGCAAGCCGAAACGGCCCATCCGCAAGTCCGAACGAAGGGTGGGCGCAAAAGTTTCGGAAACGGCATAATGTACAGGCTGGCGATCTACGACATGGACCGCACGGTGACGGTGCATGGCACCTATACCGGCTTCCTGCTGCATGTCGCGCGGCGCATGGCGCCGTGGCGATTGCTGTTGTTCCCCTGCGTCATCCTGGCGATGCTGGCCTATGTGCTGAAGCTCATCACGCGGCAGCGGCTGAAGGAGGTCAATCAGGCGCTGATGGTCGGCTGGAACGTCGAGCGCGCGAAGCTCATGCCCCATATCGAAAGCTATGCCGACACGGTGATCGCGACCAATTTGCGACAGGGGGCTGTGGCGCAGATCGCGCAGGATCGGGCGGACGGGTGCCGGCTGGTGCTCGCCACCGCATCCTACCGCCTCTATGTCGAGCCGATCGCCCGCCGGCTGGGCTTCGACGCGGTAATCGCGACCGACCATCTGAGCCAGGATCTGCGCTATGTCCGCGCGAAGATCGCCGGCGAAAATTGCTACGACACCGGCAAGCTGCGGATGATAAAGGCGTGGATGGCGGCCGAGGCGATCGACCGGGCGAGCGCGCATATCCGCGCCTATTCCGACCATGTGTCGGACGCGCCGATGCTGGAATTCGCCGATGTGGCGTTCGCGGCCAATCCCCACAAGCCGCTGGCGAGGCTGGCGGCGGAGCGCGGATGGGCGCGGGTGGATTGGGCGTAACTTCCCACCCGTTCGGTTCGAGCCTGTCGAGAACCGTTGCGCCGGAGTTCTCGACAGGCTCGAACCGAACGGAAGTCAGGCGCTTAGGCCGTCGATCGCGCCCCATCCCGCCGCGCCGATTCCGCTAAGCATATGCCTGTGCGCCGGTCGCACGCCACCCAATGCCATGACCGGGGCGTCGATCAGGCGCGCGATTGCGGCAAAGCGCGCGCGGCCAAGCGTCGGCGCGCCGGGGTGCGATCGGGTCGGGAAGAGCGGGGAGACGAAGCAGAGGTCCGCGGACCGGGCCGCCAGCGCCTCGCGCGGGGTGTGAACCGGGGCGCTGCGCAACAGCGGCCGGGCAGCGCGCCGCCGGTCACGGCCATGCGCGCCGTCCGCGCGCCAGGCCGCCGCTTCGCGCACCGATCCGGCCAGCAGCAGCGTCAGCCGCCGCCGCCGCGCGATCTGCCGCAGCGTCTCGAACAAGGCGCGACGCTCCACCGGCGCGGTGCGATAATGGCGCAGGATGATCCCTGCGCGGCCCTTGGGCAGTCGCGCCGCCGCCGCCAGCAGCGCCGCGTCAGGCACCCGCTCGTCGGTCATCAGCCAGAGCGTGGGCACGGATTTGCGGTGGCGAGGGCGCATGGCCCATCCTATAGCAGCGCCGATGAGCAACGACAGTATCGAAGCCGCCGCGCGCCTCGCGGACGTGCGCGAAGGCATGGACCGCGCGGCGCGGCTGACCGGCCGCGCCGGCGACGCCATCCGCCTGATCGCCGTGTCCAAGACGCATGACGCTGATGCCGTCCGCCCGCTGCTGGCGGCGGGGCAGCGCGTGTTCGGCGAAAATCGCGTGCAGGAAAGCCAGGAGAAATGGCCGGCATTGCGGGCGGAATGGCCTGATGTGGAACTGCATCTGGTCGGCCAACTCCAGTCGAACAAGGCGGCCGAGGCGGTGGCTTTGTTCGATGTGATCCACGGCCTCGACCGGCCTTCGCTGTTGAGTGCGCTGGCAAAGGCGATGGACGCTGCGGGCAGGCGGCTGCCCTGCTTCATCCAGGTGAATATCGGCGCGGAGGCGCAGAAGGGCGGCTGCGCCATTGCCGACACGCCCGCGCTGATCGCGGCGGCGCGGGAAGCGGACATTCCGATACTGGGGCTGATGTGCGTGCCGCCCGCCGGGATCGAGCCAGCGCCCTTCTTCGCGCTGCTGGCGAAAATGGCGCGCGAGGAGGGGCTGGAGCGGCTCTCCATGGGCATGTCGGGCGATTATGAGACCGCGATCATGCTGGGCGCGACCGATGTTCGCGTGGGCACGGCCTTGTTCGGCGAAAGGCCCGCCCCGGCCCGCCCGATACCGGGGAGCGGGCGGGGGATGGTGAGGAACTCGGGGGTGTGATATCGATCCTCCCCTGTAAGGGGAGGGGGACCGCTCGCGAAGCGAGTGGTGGAGGGGTGTCCCGCTATCGATAGGGTGACACCCCTCCGTCAGGGCTGCGCCCTGCCACCTCCCCTTGCAGGGGAGGATGGTGCTCCTCAAAAACTCCCGCGGAGGGTGATGCCGTAGGTGCGCGGTTCGGCGAGATAGGCGGAGATGAGCTGGTTCGCCATCGGCGCCCCTTGCGCGAACTGGCCGGTCGTCGATGTCGCCGGGCTGCTCGACTGGAGCGGGCTGGAGAAGGCGACCTGGGTGTAATCGGTATTGAAGATATTCTGGCCCCAGAATTCGATCGCCCAGCGCTGGTCCTTGCCGCGTATGCCGACGCGGGCGTTGAAGACGGAGAAGCCATCCTGATATTTTTCCGGGAACAGGTCGGACCCGGTGTTGAAGCCGCTGTTCATGCGCCCATCGACGTAGAAGAGGGCGGACAGCCCGCTCGATCCGATCGCCGGGGTCCAGGCGATGCTGGCGGTGGTGACCGATTGCGGCGCATTGCTGTTGATCGATCCCGGTAGCAGGAACAGGGCCGGGTCGAGCGGCACGCGACCGTCGCTGCTGCCGACCAGACGATTGGCGAACTTCGCGCGCGACCAGGTGAAGCCGCCCGATACACGCAGGTTGCGCACGGGCGAGACCGACGCTTCCAGCTCGACGCCCTGGCTGATGAGGCCGGGCGCGACATCGCCGCTGTCGCAGGTGCGCGCGGCGGTCAGCGCGCTGTCGCAGCCATTGATATTCTGCACGACGAAGCTGGTGCCGTTGAAAGTGTTCAGCTGGAAATTCTTGAACTCCTGCCGGAAGGCGGCGATGTTCGCGCTCCATTTGGGCTGGCTGTATTTCAGGCCGACCTCGAAAGCGTCGACCTTTTCGGCGGCGAAGCGCAGGCTGGTGACGTCGGCGTTGGTGCGGGGGGCATAGACCGCCGGCACTGCGTTCAGCCCGGTCGATCCGAGCTGGAACCGGTCAAGGTTGAAGCCGCCGGCCTTATAGCCCTTGGAATAGCTGCCGTAGAGGAGCAGGTCGTCGATCGGCTTCCACGAGACGACCGCCGTGCCGCTGAATTCGCCGTCGCTGATCCGGTCGTTGAGATCGAGCGCGTTGAGCGTGGTCGAGCCGTTGCCGAGGCAGCCGAGGGTGAGGATGCCGCCGGCGAGTGTCGCCGCGCTGCCGAGCGCCGGATTGACCGCCAGCCCCGGCAGCGACGAGGACTGGAGCGCGGCGCAGGTCGCGTTGTTGTTGTTAAGATCGGCCGAAAAACGCTTGCGCTCGCGGGTGTAGCGCAAGCCCAGCGTCACATCGAGCCGGTTGGTCAGGTGAACGATGTTGTGCGTGAACAGCGCCCAATTCTCGCTCTTCTGTCGATAGATGGAGGCGACGTCGCCGGTGCCCGACGGGATCGCCGCCAGCGCGCGCAACCCGTTGCCGAGGCCGGTGGAGATCGCGCCCGCCTGCGCGGTGGCGATCGGCAGCGGCACGCCCCGGCCGGTCAGCGCGGCGATCAGGCCGGCGTTGAGGTTAGCCTGGGTGCCGGTGATAAGCGCTGA
Source organism: Sphingobium sp. (assembly GCF_036170395.1). Taxonomy (GTDB): domain Bacteria; phylum Pseudomonadota; class Alphaproteobacteria; order Sphingomonadales; family Sphingomonadaceae; genus Sphingobium. Next base: position 29,033 of record NZ_JAVHPD010000010.1, on the reverse strand, counting down.
AGTCGCAAGGCCGCTGCCGCAGGCGGCGAGCTGCTGCGCGGTGAAATTGCTGTTCGCGCTCGCCCCCGCCATCAGACGGCAGGCGGCGAAGCGGCCATAATCTGCCCCGAAGCGGATATTGTCCTGCAAGGTCAGCCGCTCATTGGCGTAATAGCCGCCGACCAGCCAGTCGAGCGCATCGCTGAACGCCGACCCTTGCAAGCGCAATTCCTGCGTGAAGGTCTTGAACTGGCGATAGGTGTTGGGATCGCGATAGAGCAGGTCGGCGCGATTATAGTCATAGTCGCCATAGTCGCGCGACTTATAGTCGCGATAGGCGGTGATGCTGGTGAGCTTGGCATTGCCGAAATCATAGTTGATCTCGCCCGATACGCCCCAGTCGCGCAGCTTGGACACATAATCGCGGCCGGGCGTGATGGCGAGGTCGCGGTCATAGGGATCGGCGGGGATGACGCTGCCCTGGCCCGCAAGGATCGCAGCGATGCGGTTGAAGGGCGCGTCGGTGTAGGAGGGGCCGTTGCCGACCGGCCGCCGCTCGCGCGCCTCGATATAGGCCGCGCCGCAACAGCTTTCGTCGCGATTGGTATAGTCGCCGATCAGCCGGATCGAGAGCGCGTCGTTGGGCTCGATCAGCGCCTGGCCGCGCAGGAAATAGCGGTCGCGATCATTGGTGTCGCCGATCGTGTTGCCCGCGCCGTCGACCAGATCGTAGAAGCCGTCGCGCTTGCTCCAGACGCCGTCGAGCGCCAGCGCGATGTTATCGCCGACCGGCCCGGTGACGCGGCCCGACAGCCGCCAATAATCGTAATTGCCGTAGGTGATCTCGCCCTTGGCGTGGAATTCGCGCTCCGGGGCCTTGCTGATGATGTTGATGAGGCCGGCCGAGGCATTGCGGCCGAACAGCGTGCCCTGCGGCCCGCGCAGCACCTCGACCCGCTCGATCTCGCCCAGTTCGTTGAGGCCCGCGCCGGTGCGCGAGCGATAGACGCCGTCGATGAACACCGCGACCGAGCTTTCGAGGCCCGGATTGTCGCCGACCGTGCCGATGCCGCGGATGCGCGCCGAGGCATTGGCTTCGGAGCCGGTCGAGGAGACGAGCAGCGAGGGGGCGAGTTGGTTCAACGTGCGGATGTCGCTCGCGCCGCTATTCTGCATCGCCGCCGCGCCAACGGCCGAAACGGCGATCGGCACGTCCGACAAGGGGCTGGCGCGGCGGGTCGCGGTGACGATGATGTCAGCGCCCGGTTCTTCGGCGGCGGCTTGCGGCGCAGCATTGTCCTGCGCCATGGCGGGCGCGCCCATGCCGAGCGCTATCGCGCCAACGGTCGTCAGCCAGAGACTCTTGTCTGTCATGATGCTTTTCATCCTCTCCTGGCGCGCGCGGCTTTCTGCCGCGTCAGCGTGGGCATGATTATGCGGCCACAGCCACCCGATGGCAATAGACCCTAGCTTTTGCGCGGTTTTTTCGCGGTGCAGCGCGCGCATACTCATGCGCTGTTGCCTAATGGCAACGGCTTAAAATTCGCTTTCCGTAACGTCGCTTTACGATAACGGAAAGCGCAGCAGCCGATCGGCGACCGGCACCAGCGCCGCTGCCCCCGGCCCCACCGCGCGCCGAATCTCGCCATGTCCTGCATCCAGCCCTCCGGTCAGCGTGCCGAGCGCCGGCAGGATCAGCTTGGTCGCCGATCCCACGAAGCACCGCCGCGACACATGCCGGCCGCGCAGCGACAGGCGTAGCTTGGGATGGAAATGGCCCGAAATCTCGGGTCGGGGATCATCGGCCTGCGCCTCATGCCGCAGCCATATCCCCCCCAGTTCCGCCTCCGCCACGCGCCGCCCCCCCGGCATGGTCGCGACCCCGACGTCATGATTGCCGGTAATCCAGGTCCAGTCCAGCCTTTCCGTAAGGGAAATCAGCTTTTCCCGGACATCGGGCGCCAGCCGCGCCGCACCGTCGCGATCGTGGAAACTGTCGCCCAGCGACCAGACCGCCCGCGCGCCCGTGCGCGCCACCAGCATTTCTATAAGGTCCAGCGTCGCATGGCTGTCATGCGGGGGCAGGAACTGGCCGAAGCGCGCATACCAGCTCGCCTTTTCAAAATGCAGGTCGGCGACCAGCAGCGCGCCCTGGGCGGGCCAGAAGAGCGCGGCTTCGGGGAGCGCCAGAAAGGCATGGCCTGCGAACGAAAGGGGAACCATGCCCCGCCTATGCGCCTCCCTGCGCCGGCTTTCAAGTGGGCGCGCGAACCCCTATAGGCGCGGCCATGCCCCCCTTCACCGTCGCCGCCCTGTATCGTTTCGCCCGTTTCGAGGAGCCGGACGCCATAGCCGCCGATCTGCGCACCCTGTGCGCGGAACTGGGCACCTGCGGCACGCTGATCGTCGCGGGCGAGGGGGTCAACGGCACCGTGGCAGGATCGGCCGAGGCAATCGCGACGTTGGTTGCGCATGTCCGCGCGCTGCCCGGCTGCGCCGACACCGACATCAAATATGCCGAGGCTGACGCCGCGCCCTTCGCCCGGATGAAGGTGAAGGTGAAGGCGGAGATCGTGACGCTGGGCGCGGGCGACCTTGATCCGGTTACCCAAGCCGGCGCGCATCTCGACCCCGCCGAATGGAATGCGCTGATCGCCGATCCCGACACGGTCGTCATCGACACGCGCAACGCCTATGAGGTCGCGGTGGGAAGTTTCGAGGGCGCGATCGACCCTGAGACGCGCGCGTTCCGCGACTTTCCCGCCTGGTTCGACGGCTTTGCCGCGACGCTGAAGGCGGAAAGCCGCGCGCCCAAGATCGCAATGTTCTGCACCGGCGGGATACGCTGCGAGAAATCGACCGCACTGGTGAAGGCGCGGGGCTTCGAGGAGGTCTATCACCTCAAAGGCGGGATATTGCGCTATCTGGAGGAGGTGCCCGAAGCGCAGAGCCGCTGGCGGGGCGACTGCTATGTGTTCGACGAGCGGGTGGCGGTGGGCCATGGCCTGAAACCCGGCGACTATGTCACCTGCCGCGCCTGCGGCCTGCCGCACCGGCGCGATGCGGCGCATGATTGCGCGGGCGACGGGTCGGGGGCGTGGCCGCATCGGGGGTAGGGACGCCGATGTCAAATCCCCTCTCCCTTGATGGGAGAGGGATGCGAAGACTTGGCAGCGTGCTGCCTAGTCGAAGCTGGGCGAGGGTGAAGCGATGTCGCGCAACTGACCCAACGCCTGCCATCCCCCTCATCCAACTTCGCCTAGCCGCTGCGCGGCGAGGCTTCGTATCCTTCTCCCTCCGAGGGAGAAGGAGAGCTTACGCCCGATAACTATGCAAACCCGCGCCATGCGCGCGGAGCCACGCACGCGCCGGCTTCGGGTCGGCACCATAGATGCGGCGGTGGGCGGCGTGGAAGGCGGGGCTGTGGTCCATGTGGAGCAGGTGCGCCAGTTCATGCGCTACGGTCGCGCGGCGGACATCGGGCGGGCAGAGGATCAGCCGCCAGCTGTAGCGGATCGCCCCGTCCGACGCGCAGCTGCCCCAGCGGCTGCGCGGATCGCCGATGCCGACAGAGGCGACGGCAAGGCCATGGTCCGCCGCCATGGCGCGGGTTTCCGCCTCCAGCACCGCCCGCGCCCGCGCGACGAGCCAGCGCTCGACCCGCGCGCCGACCGATTCCGCCGCGCCGCCGAGCAACAGCCGGTCCTCCTCCAGCCGGATCGTGCGCGTCGCGCCCTCGACCCAGCAAATGCGCACCGTGCGCCCCTCCAGCGGAAAGGCCGCGCCATGCTCCAGCCGGGTGATCGCCGGCTGCTTCGCCATCTGCGCGCGGACCCAGCCCTCATGATCCTGCGCCCAGCCCAGCGCCTTGCCGAGATTGGCGCGCGCCGGGAGCGAAAGGCGCAGTTCGCCACGCGTGGCGTCGATCGTCAGCCTATAGGCGCGCGCGCGCGCGGAGCGGCGCACGCGCACCGGCATCGCCACGCCGTCGACCAGGATCGCGGCGTCAGAGTTCCCGGTCGACAAGATGATGTTCCCAGTCGCCGGCGTCCGCCTCCGCCACGGTCCAGCCGCGCACCGACTCGCCGGCGCGGTGCACCGCCTCCCGGTCGCCGGAGATGAGATAATGCCATGCCGGCAGCGGCAGCCCCTCGCCGCGCAACCGATAGGCGCAGGTGCGTGGCAGCCATCCGATCTGGCGCACCTTCGTCGGGGTCAGCCGCACGCAGTCGGGCACGAAGGTGCGGCGATTCTTGTAGTTGCTGCACTGGCCGCTCTGGCGATCCAGCAAGCGGCAGGCGACGTTGGTGGGATAGATGTTGCCCGTGTCCTCATCCTGGCATTTGTGGAGGCAGCATTTGCCGCAGCCGTCGCACAGCGCCTCCCACTCGGCGCGGTCGAGCTGACCCAAGGGCTTTTCCCAGAAGGGGATCACTTGATCCATCGGTCGAGGAAGGCGGTGACATTGCCGGGCGCGCCTTCGTCCTTGTCGGGGGTGGCGGGGTCGTCCACCGGCACCAGCGCGACCGGCTTGCCGTCGGGATCGAACAGATAGGGCGTGCGGCTGTGGCTGACGAGATAGTCGCTCGCGCCCTTGCTCTCCTCGGCATGATAGACGACCACGAAATCCTTTGTGACTTTCGCGATCTGCTCCTGGCTGCCGGTGAGGCCGATCAGGCGGGGATGGAAAGCAGCGACGTAGTTTTTCAGCACCTCGGGCGTGTCACGGCCCGGATCGACGCTGATGAGGATGGGCTGCACCTTGGCGCCGAGCGCCGGCTTTTCCTTCTCGAACGCCGAAAAGCCCTGCATGATGCGTTGCAGGTCGATCGGGCAGACATCCGGGCAATAGGTGTAGCCGAAATAGACGAGGCGATATTGGCCCTGATAGTCGCTCCAGCGGGCCGGCTTGCCATTCTGGTCGATGAGGGTGAAGGGCGCGCCGATCCGCGCGCCGACAAGGTCGCCCTGCGCGCTTGATGCGTTGCCGCCATCCCCCATATTGCAGGCGGAGAGCAGGGCGAGCACGGGCAGGATGAAGGCGGCGGCGTCTTTGTTCATGGCGGGGCCAGCCATGCCCTGCTAGCACGCGATTTGCAATCAACGGGGCCTGACCATGACGACGAAACGCCTGACCGCACTTCTGGGATCGCTGGCGCTGGGGCTGATGACGCCCGGCGCAGCGCAGGCGCAGTTTTCGGACAATTATAATTTCCTCAAAGCGGTCAAGGACAAGGACGGGCAGAAGGTCACCGACCTCATCCAGAAGCCCGGCTCCACCGTCATCAACAGCCGCGACGTCACCAGCGGCGAAAATGCGCTGCATATCGTGGTCGCGCGGCGCGACGCGACCTGGCTCACTTTCCTGCTGGCGAAGGGCGCCAACCCCAACCTCACCGACAATGATGGCAACACGCCGCTGATGGACGCGGTGCAGAGCCGGTTCGAGGAAGGGGTGCGGACTTTGCTGACCTACAAGGCGCAGGTCGACAAGGTGAACGACAATGGCGAAACCCCGCTGATCCGCGCGGTGCAGTTGCGCGACGTGGCGCTCGTCCGCCTGCTGGTGGCGCAGGGGGCCAATCCCGACAAGCGCGACAGTATCGCCGGCATGTCGGCGAAGGATTATGCGCAGCGCGATACGCGGACGCCAGGGCTTGTCGAGGCGCTGGATGCGGCGAAGAGCAGCGCGGCAAAGCCGACAGGGCCAGTGCAGGGGCCGGTTTTCTGATTGTGGCCAACGGGCAGATGATCGTCAGTTCGCACTGACTTCTTCATCGTCCCACCAACGTATATCGGTTATCGCACTGCTGCGCCGCAAACATTGGTCCATCGCGCTCGCCAGCCGTTCAACGGCGTCAAACACGAAAATCTTTCTAAACCATCGCCGCACATAGGGTCTCGATGGCTCTATGAAGCACAGGAAGCCATCGTCGAATTCCAGATACTGCCCGCACCCGATCCACAGAGGGAAGGGGTCATTGGCGATGATGATACGCCAGCCCCAATCCTCTGCGGCGATAGATTCGGCCGCGCTTCCATAAAGAGGCAGCGACTGAGCCAAGAGTTCGGCAACCGCCCGTCCTTTGACGGGATGGGCGCCATCGCGCTCGTTCAGTTCGGCTGACCGGAATTCAACGTGCGATCGCATCACCACCCCAGTTCCGCAGCGTGATCGGGATCGCCGAGCGCGGTCAGGCGGCGGGCGGCGCGGCGGGCGAAGCGGAGGGTTTCGGCCTTGCGCCGCGCCGCCGCGAGCGGCTCCACCGGCGCGGGGCGGACCAGTTCGGCGTCATATTGATCCGCGACGATGAGGCCGGTGCGCGCGGGCCAGAGCGCTTCGCTGTCGAACAGGGCAAGGTCGAACCCCGCCGGCACCGCCCAGAAGAAGCGGTCGCAATAGTCGAAATAGTCGGGCCACTTCATGTCGCCCATGAGGTCGGCGCGGCTGCACTTGATCTCCACGATGGTCAGCCGCCCCGCGCCGTCGATCGCCATGATGTCGGCGCGGCGGCCATTTGGCAGCGGCACTTCCAATATGCCGCTCATGTCGTGCCGGAAGAAAAGGCGCAGCGTGCCGCGCGCGACGGCGAGCGCGGTACCGTCGGTCAGGGGTGAGCAGCTGTCTTTCGTCGCGGCGTCCATGCGCCGACCTTAGAACAGGTCGAGAACAAATGAAAAGGCCGATTCGGCGAACCGAACCGGCCTTTTGAAGCAATCGCATTACGTTCCCTGGCACAGGCCGGGGTCCAGTTCAAAGCGTGGGACTGGACCCCGGCCTGCGCCGGGGAACAGCAAGCTCTTGGTTTGGTCAGGTCGCACCGATCTCAGCGATAGAAGACGTGGTTGTCGATCGACGCCAGCTTCGCCTTGCCCCAGCCGGGCGAGACGCGGCGGGCGTGAAAGAAGAGCGCACCTTCGGCCCGGCTGTCCCAGCCGCCTTCGGCCGCGATCTGCGCCACGGCGACGGCTTCGCGCCAGTCGCGGCTGTCGGTGCGGATCGGCGGCATGGCGCGGCCGCGCACGAAGCTGAACTGGCTCGGCTGATAGACGACGCCGCACAGGCTGTCGGCAAAGCGGCCGGACTTGGCGCGGTTGATGATCACGCGCGCGACGGCCAGCTGGCCCTCCAGGCTTTCGCCCTTGGCCTCGAAATAGACCGCGCCGGCGAGGCATTTCATGTCGCCGTCCAGCTCCTCGGGCGCGCCATGGGCGTCGACCAGAGCAGCGAGGCTGCTTGCCTGAACCGGGGTGTCGGGGGAGATCATGGTGTCGCCCTTCGGGGCGGGGGTCAGCGGCTGCGCGACTTCGCGCGGCGCTGAGAAGATGACGGCGGGCTGGCTGCCGGCCGAAGGCGCGACCGGAAGGGCGCCGGAAAGAGAGACTGCCGAGGGGATGGCTTCACCCGCGATCGACATGTCGGAGGCCATGACCGCAGCGGTTGCGGACAGGGAAAGCGCCGCCGTGATGGCAGCTTTCAGACGAAAACTCATTGTGGCTCAAAATTAGGCGGTTCTTGGCCGGGGCGTCGTCTTTTAACCCGATATTCTTGTCGACGACCGGCCGCCCCCCGTCTGCGTGTTTACCGCGCCCGCCCCCCATGGGCGAAAGCGGCAACCTGCGCGTTGGCGTGCGCGCGCCTCTGCCCAAACCATATCGGAGAGTCAACGATCAGCAGATCGTTTCAGCGGCGAACCGTTCTGCGTTCGGGATATCAAGCTCGATTATCCACAGGTCGGGGTCCGACCTGCGGCGACGCGCTATATACTGATCCAGCGCCTCCGCGCCGTCTTCGGGCGCAGGTCCGCAGGGCATCAACGCATAATTCCCGTCGAGGTTCGGCACGCGCTCGAACAGGCCGGTAAAGCGCCCGCGCTCCAGCGCCTGCACCAATATGACGCCGCTGATGTCGTCGCCCCGCACGACGACCGTCGCGAAGCCCCCCTCGGCGGTCACGCGGCGGCGGAGCGCAGCGACCAGCGTGGCGCTGGTCAGCCGCGCGTCAGCCGCCATAGCCGGGCAGCGACGACAGGGCGAATTGCGATCGCATGAAGGTGCCGGTGCCGCGCCCCACTTCCTCGCCATCGGCGTCGATCAGGCTGGCTTCGGCGACATAGACGCGGCGCTTGCCGCTGATCCAGCGGCCCTCGGCGCGTATCCGGCCCGGACCGATCGGGCGGGTGAAGAGCAGGTTGAACGCGGTGGTCAGCAGGAAGCGATCGCTGACGAGGCTGTTGGCGGCGTAGAAGGCCGCATCGTCCAGCATCTTGAAATAGACGGTGCCGTGGATCGCGCCGGCCGCGTGGAACTGGCTTTCGTCCACCTCGAAGTCGATGATCGAGCGCCCGGCCTCGGGGATTTTGAGTTCCGAGCGGAACAGCCGGTTGATCGGCGCGGAGCGATAGAGCGACTCGAGCGCGCGGAAATGCGCCGCCTCGCCGCTTGGGCCGTCAGGCTGCGTCACGCGCCCCGCCGCCGGCGAGCAGCGCGTGCAGCGCCTCGGTCGATTTCGCGCCGCGCAGCCGCGCCACGACCGACTCGTCGCGCAGATAGCGCGATACGCGGGCGAGGGTCTTCAGATGCTCCGCGCCGCTGTCGACCGGCGAGAGCAAGGCGAAGAGAATATCGACCGGCGCGTCGTCGACCGCGTCGAACGGCACCGCCGGATCGAGCAGCACGACCACGCCGCACATGCGGGTAAGGCCGGGCAACTTGGCATGGGGAATGGCGACGCCGCCGCCGAAGCCGGTCGAGCCCAGCCGCTCGCGCTCGAACAGCGCATCGGCGACCTCGTCCGCCTCCAGCCCATAGGCGCAGGACGCGAGCGTGGCGATCTTCTGAAAGAGCGACTTCTTGCCATTGGCGGCGACGCCCGTGGCGAGCGCCTCGGGCGAAACGATATCGGTGAAGTGAACCATGGCCAATCCGAAACGGCCGGGCCGCGCAGCGTCTTTTCCTCGCGCGATCCCCGGACTGTGAAAGCCCGGCCCCATAAGCCGCCTGCACCCGATGGTCAACAGGCGGCCGGGGCCGGGCGAGGAGGGTCAGCCGCGCGGCTCTACCCAACCACCGCCCGTGGCTTCAGCCACGGGGTTCTACCCATCCGATCGTGCCATCGTGGCGGCGATAGACCATGTTGTAGGCCGATGTGCCGGCGTTGACGAACAGCAGCGCGTTGGTGTTGCGCAGGTCGAGCATCATCACCGCGTCGGACACGCTCGCTTCGGGGATGTCGACGCGGGTTTCCGCGACGATCAGCGGCGCGTCCGCCGGCTCCTCCTCCTCGGCGCCACCGGCGAAGATGGTATAGCCCGCGCCGTCAATATCATCGACGCTATATCCGTTGGCGCGCTGCGCCTCGGCCGCCGCCGTCTGAGCGCTGCGGTCCTTGAGGCGGCGCATGTAGCGGCGAAGCTGCTTTTCGATCTTGTCGGCCGCCTGGTCGAAGGAGGGATGCGCCTCCTGCGCCTCGCCTGCGCCCTTCAGGATCAGCCCGGTCATCACATGGCAGACGATGTCGCAATGGAATGCGCCATGGGGCGCCTTGCGGAAAGTGACCTGGGCGGAAAGCGCGCGGGAAAAATATTTCTCGGCCACCGCCTGCAAACGATCGGTGACATGGCTTTTCAGCGCCTCACCCGTTTCGACCTGATGCCCGGAAACACGAATATCCATATGCCTTCTCCTTATTCTTGCCGGGCCGCCAGGGAAGCGGTCCGGTTGGGTGCGGAGGGCATAGGCCGCTTGGATCGCGTCTATGCCTCCTGCAGCCAGAGCGGCTCTTTCAGCGTCGCGATGAACGCCGCGTGCCGTTCCAGCTCGGCCGCGCTGGCCGCAAAGACCCGCGCGGGACGAACAGGGCGAACCACGGCGGATGCCGTCAGTTCCACCCTGACGATCTCGCTTTCTTCCTCCTGTGCCAGACCAAGGCCGATCTGCCGGCCGCCGGTCAGTTCGATATAGAGCTGCGCCAGCAATTCGGCGTCGAGCAGCGCGCCATGCTTGATGCGATGGCTGCGGTCGATGCCGTAACGGGTGCAGAGCGCGTCGAGACTGTGCTTGGCGCCGGGATGCAGCTGGCGCGCGATCGCGACGGTGTCGATCATCCGGTCCATCGACACTTCGGGATGGCCGCACAGCCGCAGTTCATGGTTGAGGAAGCCGAAGTCGAAGCGCGCATTGTGCGCGACCAGCGGGCTGTCCTCCAGAAACTCCAGCAGCTCCAGCGCGCCGCGCGCGAACACCGGATGCTTGGCGAGGAAATCGGCGGACAGGCCATGCACCGCGAAGGCGGCGGCGGGCATGTCGCGCTCGGGATGATAATAAGCGTGGAAGGTGCGGCCGGTCGGCACCCGATTCACCAGTTCGATACAGCCGATCTCGACCATCCGGTCGCCCGATGCCGGATCAAATCCTGTCGTTTCGGTATCGAAAATGACTTCGCGCATGGCCTCTTCAACGACTCTTGTCTGTCATCTTATCGGCCTGTCTTGGCGCCAAGGCAAGCGACGAGACGCCGCACCTGCGCGCGCGTGTCGGCAAAAGTCGCGCCGGTATGGATGATATGGTCGGCGCGCCGGCGTTTCTCGGCGTCAGGGGTCTGGAGGCGGACGATCTGGCAGAATTTGGCCGGCGTCATGCCCGGCCGCGCCAGCACCCGCTTGCGCTGTTTCCACGCCGGGGCGGTGACGACGATCACGCCGTTGAGTCGCTTCTGCCCATGGGTCTCGAACAGCAGGGGAATGTCGAGAATCACGAATGCGCGGCTGCGATGACGGCGCAGGAAGGCGCGGCGGCTGGCCTGCACCGCCGGATGGACGATCGCTTCCAATGCGCGGCGCTCGTGCGGATGGCCGAACACCGCCGCGCCGAGCTTCGCCCGATCGACTCCCGCCGGCCCGGTGGTGCCGGGGAAGCGCGCCTCGATCGCGGGCAGAAGCGCGCCACCCGGCCCTTGCAGGCGATGAACCTCAGCGTCGGCGTCGAACAGCGGCACGCCTTCGCGCGCGAACATCGCCGCGACCGCCGACTTGCCCATGCCGATCGATCCGGTCAGGCCGTAGATCTTCATCTAGTCCGCAGCCGTCAGCAACGCCCGCAACTCCGCATCCAGTTCGCGAGGCGCGGCAGCGTCGAAGAAGATGTCGAACGCCAGCGCCGCCTGCCCGATCAGCATTTCGAGGCCGTCGAGCGTCTTGAGCCCCCGCGCGCGCGCCGCTTTGAGCAGCCCGGTTTCGAGCGGCGCATAGACGATGTCATAGACGGTGGCGGCGGCGGGCAGCGGCGACAGGTCAGGCTCGAACACAGGCTGGCCCACCATGCCGAGCGAGGTTGAATTGACCAGCAGATCGACCGGCGGCAGCGCATCGCTCATGCCGATGACCCGGCCCTTCACCCCCGCCCGGTCGAGCAAAGCCTGCCCCTTGGCCGCGTCGCGCGCCATGATGGCGATCTCCGGCACGCCCAGCGTCGCGAGCGCGAACAGGATCGCGCGCGCCGCCCCGCCCGCGCCGACGATGAGCGCGCTCTTGCCCTTCCATCTGTCGCGCAGCAACGGCTGGAGGAAACCGCCGGCATCGGTATTGGTGCCGATCAATGGCCCGCCGGTCTCGCTGGCGATGGTGTTGACCGCGCCGATCCGCTCCCGCACCCCGCCCGGATCATCGACATAGTCCATCACCGCGATCTTGTGGGGAATGGTGACGTTGCAGCCGAGCCAGTCGGGATCGGCGCGCCGCGCGAGGAAATAGGCGGAGAGGCCCTCCGCCGCCACATGGGTCTTGCGATACTCCGCCTCGATATTCAGCGCATCGAGCCAAAAATTGTGGATCAGCGGCGATTTGCTGTGCGCGATCGGATCGCCGATCACTTCGGCGTAAGGGAGTTCAGACATCTATAATCCGTGCGCCTTGGCCACCTTCTGCAAAACTGACACCTTTTGGGCAGCGGGATTTGCATCAAGCGAGCTTCTATATTCTTTGGCAGCGAGCGCAACTCCGCTGAGTGTACCGGGGATATCGAGGATGAACGCCATCTCAAGCTGTCCGTCTCTAGTTAAATCAACAATGTTATTGCGATCCTCACAGTATAGAACATCTGATCCGTTGACTATGAACATTGAAGATTTTTGACTAAACGCCATCAAAGCATCAATATTATCTGGTAAATTTTCTACCCGGTGAAACGTCCGTATCGCCTTTTCAATCCGCTTTGGACGAACGCCCATGTCCAATAAGCGCTTAATCGATCTCAATATCACTAAGTCGCGATAGCTATACTGACGCTTCTTGCCGTGATGCGGCTGCCGCTCTGATTCGGGCTGAAATATACCCGACCTTTCGAGATAATTTAGCATGACTGTGGTTTTGAACCCAGCCAACCAAGATAGCTCGAGAGCAGAATATTCCCCTTCCATATTACAAGTATAACGCAATACTCAAAATATTTCGACCTATAACTGCAGCTTTGAACTTTTCACCACCTATGGTGTCGCGATATCTTACGACCTACAACCTGTAGGGGTATAGCCATGATCGCGGAAATTTGGGAAGGTCATCAGCGCTGGTTCGGTCAGTTAGTGGATGAAGGGAGTGGCAGGCGTGACGGCATGATCTTCACGGCGACCAGCCGTGGCAGCGTTATCGCTGAGATAAGAATTTGGGTGCCCTTGACCCATCTAAAATTCGAGGATCGTTTAGACCCTACCTATCGCTAGCTTGCCAGAACGCCGCGCACGCGCAGAAAGTCAAGCAAAGGCAGCAGCGGCAAGCCCTGGATCGCGAACTGGCTGCCCTCGACCTTGCTGAAGAGCTGCGCGCCCGGCCCCTCGATCCGGTAGCAGCCGACGCACCAGCGCAATTGCTCCCAATCGGCGTCGAGATAGGCGTCGATGAAGGCATCTGAGAGCGGCCGCACAGTCATCCGCACCCGCTCGATATGCCGCCAGATCGGTTCGCCGTTGAGCGCGATCACCGCCGCGCTGTGGAGATGATGCGCTCGCCCCGACAGCAGCCGCAGGATGCGCGCGGCGTCCGCCCGATCGACCGCCTTGTCGATCATGCTGCCGTCGTCGAGCGACAGCGTCTGGTCGCAACCCAGAACCAAAGTCCCCGGCGCGCGGCGCGACACCTTGAGCGCCTTCAGCTCCGCCAGCGCGTCGGCCAGCGCCCGCGCGTCGAGCCCGTCGCCGCGCAGCGCCGCCTTCGCCGCTTCCTCATCCACACCGGGCGAAAGCGGCTCGAACGGCACCCCCGCCGCGCTCAGCATCGCCCGCCGGCTCGCGCTCTGCGAGGCGAGGACGATCATGCTTCCGCCTCCGCCAGTTCGCGGTCGTTGAACAGGTTGATGATCGCCGCCGCCGCTTCCTCGATCGACCGGCGAGTCATGTCGATCACCGGCCAGCCATTGTCGGCGAACATGCGCCGGGCGAAGGCGAGTTCCGCCTGCACCTTGTCGCTGTCGACATAGGCGGTTTCAGGCGCCTGGTTTAAGGAGAGCAGCCGGTTGCGGCGGATCTGGATCAGCCGCTCAGGGCTGACGGTCAGGCCCACGACCATCGGATGCTTCAGCGAAAAGAGGCTGCGCGGCGGCGGCGATTCCGGCACCAGCGGGATGTTCGCGGTCTTGTAGCCGCGATTGGCGAGATAGATGGAGGTCGGCGTCTTGGACGCGCGCGACACGCCGGCGAGCACGATATCGGCCTCCTCCCAATTTTCATGCCCCACGCCATCGTCATGGGCGATGGTGAACTGGATCGCCTCGATCCGCGCGAAATAGGCTTCGTCCAGGATATGCTTGCGCCCCGGCCGGGTCCGGGTTTCCTGCCCCAATATGTTGGAGAGCGCGTCGGCCACGCTGTCGAGCGCCGCGACATGGGGCAGGCCGAGCGCCCGGCACCGCGTCTCCAGCCGCTTGCGCAACAAATGGTTGGTCAGGGTGAAGAGGACGAGGCCGGGATTGGCGGCGATCTCCTCCATGATCCGGTCGAGATGGACCTCGGACCGCACCATCGGCCAGAAATGGCGGATCGCCTCGACATTCTCGAACAGACCGATCGCCGCCTTGGCGATATTCTCCAGCGTCTCGCCGGTGGAGTCGGAGAGGAGGTGCAGGTGGATGCGCGCCATGGGGCATGTCTGTGGGCAGGCTGTGGATAAAGCAAGGGATGAAATCGGGGATGGAATCCACCTGAACGTCCGTCCCCACAGGCTGGACTCTTATCCACACCCCTCCAACAGGCCCGCAATTTCCTCCACAGCCTGTGGGTAACGGGGACAAGCTGGCTGACTCGGACGCGATAGCGTGACCCCGGGGAGTCAAGCTGTTGGCAAATCCGGGCACAGCGCATAAACCCCGCTGCCAACGGAGTATCTATCTCCATCAACCTTTGAATCTAATATTAAGAGAGAATGAGATGCCCGTGGACGCCATGGCCAATCCGATCAATGACACCCTGATCGAAAAGCCCCTGCTCGGCGTCCTGCGGGGCGACGTGCCTGCAGTCCCGCCGATGTGGCTGATGCGCCAGGCGGGCCGCTACCTGCCCGAATATCGCGCGCTGCGGGCACAGAAGGGCGGCTTCCTCGAACTCGTCTATGACAGCGAAGCGGCGGCCGAAGTGACGCTCCAGCCCCTGCGCCGCTTCGGCTTCGACGGCGCGATCCTCTTTTCCGATATCTTGATCGTGCCCTATGCCATGGGGCAGCATCTCTGGTTCGAAGCCGGCGAAGGCCCGCGGCTCGCGCCGATCCTCGCCGAGACCGATCTTACGGCGCTCACCCCCGATTTTTCGCGCTTTGAAGCGGTCTACGAAACGGTGCGGCGGGTGAAGGCGGCGCTGGACCCGGCCGTCACTTTCCTGGGCTTTGCCGGCAGCCCCTGGACCGTCGCCACCTATATGGTCGCGGGGCAGGGCAGCAAGGATCATGGGCTCGCGCGGCGCATGGCCTACAGCCAACCCGACCGTTTCGCCGCGCTGATCGACGCGATCATCGACGCGACCGTCACTTACCTCTCGGGACAGATCGAAGCCGGGGTGGAAGCGGTGCAGCTATTCGACAGCTGGGCCGGGAGCTTAGCGCCCGCGCAATTCGCCCGCTGGGTCATCAAACCCAATCGGCGGATCGTGGATAAGCTCAAAGCCATCCACCCCGATATTCCCATCATCGGCTTCCCGAAGGGCGCGGGCGCGAAGCTCGCCGATTATGCGCGGCAGACCGGGGTCGATGCGGTGGGCATCGACGAGACGATCGATCCGCACTGGGCGAATGAGGCGCTTCCCAAGGGCATGCCGGTGCAGGGCAATCTCGATCCGCTCGCGCTGATCGCCGGCGGCGCGGCGGTCGAGCAGGCGGTGGACGATATCCGCGCCGCCTTCGCCGGTCGGCCGCACATATTGAACCTGGGCCATGGCATATTGCCCGATACGCCCATTGCGCATGTCGAAGCGCTCATTAGCTATGTGCGGCGATAAGGAGCAGTGACCATGGCCTATCTCGGCGCCGCCTATCTCTGGGTGAAGGCCGCCCATGTCATTTTCGTCATCTTCCTGATGGCGGGGCTGTTCATGATGCCGCGCTTCTTCGTCTATCATCAGGAAACCGCGCCCGGATCGCCCGAGGACCGCAAATGGATCGAGCGCGAGGCGCGGCTGCTCAAGATCATCCTCAATCCCTCGCTGATCCTCGTCTGGCTGTTCGGCCTGATGCTGATGGTGGAGATCGGCGCGTGGAGCTTCGGCTGGTTCCACCTGAAGCTGCTCTTCGTCCTCGGCCTTTCCGCCTATCATGGCTGGATCGCGGCTTATGCCAAGAAGCTCGCGAAGGGGCAGCGGACGCTCACCGACCGGCAGCTGCGCCTGATGAACGAAATCCCCGGCGTCGCCGCCGCAGTGATCGTGATCGCGGTGATCGTGAAACCCTTCTGACGGTCCTTCAGGCCGGATCGACCGCGATATTGTCGATGAGGCGCGTCTTGCCGAGCTTCGCCGCGCCCAGCAGCCGGGCGGGGCGGTCGGCGGTGTGGATCGGCTCCAGCGTCGCCGCATCGCACAGCGTCACATAGTCGATGGGGTCGAAGCCATGCTGGCTCAGCGTCGCGATTGCCTTGGCAAGCGCCGCATCCACCGGCTCGCCCTTCTCGATCTGGCGCTTGGCCTCGCCGAGCGCGCGGGGCAGCGCCAGTGCCGCCTTGCGCTCCTCGTCGCTCAGATAGGCGTTGCGCGAGGACAAAGCGAGGCCATCCTCCGCCCGCTGGGTCGGCATCCCGACGATCTCTACCCCTATATCGAGGTCCGCGACCATGCGGCGGATGACGGCGAGCTGCTGATAATCCTTCTGCCCAAAGATCGCGACGTCGGGCCGCACCTGGTTGAGCAGCTTGGTGACGACCGTGGCGACCCCGTCGAAATGCCCCGGCCGCGCCGCGCCGTCGAGTCCCTCGCTCACGCCCGACACGCTGATAGTGGTGGCGAAGCCGGCGGGATACATGACGTCGACGGTCGGCGCCCAGAGAATGTCCACACTGGCTGTGGCAAGCATCTGCGCGTCCTTCGCCTCCCGCCTAGGATAGGCGTCGAGATCCTCGTTCGGCCCGAATTGCCTCGGGTTGACGAAGATCGAGACGACGACATGCCGCCCATGCCGCCGCGCTTCCTCGACCAGCGCCATATGCCCGTCATGCAAAGCGCCCATGGTAGGCACGAGAACCACCGGCTTGCCATCGGCTTTCAACGCCGCCACGGCGGCGCGGAGAGACGGCAGGTCACGCAATATTTGCACGGGGCAATGGGCTCCGATAAGGCGAGGGGACATTCCGCTAAAGGCATGACCCGGCGGGAGCGTCAACACACAGATTGTGATAACAGGGATCACACGCGACCAATGGGCATTTCGCAGCCGCATCTCATCGTCTTCGCCAATGAAAAGGGCGGCACGGGCAAGTCGACCACGGCAGTCCATACCGCGATCGCCCTGTCGGCGTTGGGTCACAATGTCGGCATGATCGATCTCGACCCGCGTCAGCGCACCGTCACCCGCTACATGGAGAATCGCCGCGAAACCGCGCGCCGGCGCGGCATCGATCTGCCAACGCCCGATTTCGCGGTGTTCACCGGGGACAGCATCGCCGCCCTGGACGATCTGGTGGTCGAACTGGCGGTAGGTCGCGACTTTCTGGTGGTGGATACGCCGGGGCGCGATGACATATTCGCCCGGCACATCGCGCCCCATGCCAATACGCTGGTCACGCCGATGAACGACAGTTTCGTCGATTTCGACCTTATCGGCCAGGTCGATCCCGAAACCTTCAAGGTGCGCCGCCTGTCCTTCTATTCCGAACTGATCTTCGAGACGCGCAAGACCCGGGCGAAGGTCGATGGCGTGTCGATCGACTGGGTGGTGCTGCGCAACCGGCTCCAGCATCAGGACGCGCGCAACAAGAAACGGGTGGGCGACGCCTTGATGGAACTCTCCCGCCGCGTCGGCTTCCGCGTCATCCCCGGCCTGTCGGAGCGGGTGATCTTCCGCGAACTCTTCCCCTCGGGCCTGACGCTGCTCGACAAGGGGCATCTGGGCGACCTCGGCGTCAGCCACATCGCCGCGCGGCAGGAATTGCGCGAGATGGTGGCGAGCCTTGCGCTGCCGACGCGCGAGGGGGTCGGCGCGATGGACCTGCTCGGCGCCGCCTGATGGGGCTGCTGGCGCTGCTGCTTGGCGGTCTGGCCGTCTGGCTGATCTGGACGGGGAGATTGCAACGGATGACCGCAAAGGACGGCATGGTGCTCGGCGCGGCGCTGGTGGGCGCGGTGCTGGCGGCGAAGGGCAAGCCGGTGATCGGCGCGCCGTTGCTGATCGGCGCGGCCTTGTTCTTCGCCAAGCAGGGCAATGCGCGTGCGAAACTGCGCCGGCAGGCCCCCACGCCCGACGATCTGGCGCAGGCGCGCGCGCTGCTGGGTGTCGCGCCTGATGCCGATCCCGCTACGATCCGCGCCGCGCACCGCCGGCTGATCGCGTCGGTCCATCCCGACAAGGGCGGGACGGAGGCGCTCGCCGCGCAGATCAACGCCGCCCGCGACCTGCTGCTCGCCGCGCGCCGGGAGCGGTGAGCCACCGCTTCGATCCCACGCTGCTGCGCGACTATGATCTGCGCGGCACGGTGGGAAAGACGCTCCATGCCGCCGACGCCTGGGCGCTGGGGCGCAGTTTCGGCACGGTCGTCCGCCGCGCGGGCGGACGCCGCATCGCGGTCGGCTATGACGGGCGGCTGAGTTCGCCGATGCTGGAGGCGGCGCTGGTGGAGGGGCTGGTCGCCACCGGCATCGACGTGCTGCGGATCGGTCTTGGGCCGACGCCGATGCTATATCATGCCGAAATGACGGGCGATGTGGATGGCGGCGTTCAGATAACCGGCAGCCATAATCCCGGCGACCAGAATGGCTTCAAGCTGGTGCACGCCCATGCCCCCTTCTTCGGCGCGGACATCCAGCGGCTGGGCGTCATGGCGGCGACGGGAGACTGGATTGACGGGGCGGGGCAGATCGAGACCGTCGCCATATTGGACGCCTATGTCGCGCGCCTGGTGGAGGGTTTCGACGGCCCGGCTTGCCGGATCGGCTGGGACGCGGGCAATGGCGCGGCCGGGCAGGCGGTCGAGCAGCTCGTCAAGCTGCTGCCCGGTGAGCATCATCTGCTCTTCACCCAGATAGACGGACATTTCCCCAACCATCATCCAGATCCTTCGCTCGACCGGAATCTGGCCGACCTGCGCACGCTTGTCCGCGCCAAAAGCCTCGATTTCGGTGTGGCTTTCGACGGCGACGGCGACCGGATCGGCGTGGTCGACGGGCAGGGTCGGGCGATCGCGGGCGACCAGCTGCTGGGCCTGTTTGCTGAGGATGTGCTGAAAAACCGCCCCGGAGCGCCGATCGTCGCCGATGTGAAGGCGAGCCAGACGCTGTTCGATCGCATCGCCGCACTCGGCGGCCGGCCCGATATGTGGAAAACCGGGCACAGCCACATCAAGTCCAGAATGAAGCAGATCGGCAGTCCGCTGGGCGGCGAGACCACCGGCCATCTCTTCTTCGCCGACGATCATCCCGGCTATGACGACGCGCTCTACGCCGCGGTGCGGCTGATCCGGCTGGTAGGGGCGCTGGGCCGCAGCGTAACCGAGATGGTCGATGCCCTGCCGCGCAGCGTCATCACGCCGGAATTGCGCTTTCCCGTTGCGGAAGCGCGCAAGTTCGCGGTCATCGAGGAGGTGCAGGCGCGGCTGCGCGACGCGGGCGCGGATATGTGCCTGATCGACGGCGTTCGCGTGCGTCGGAGCGAGGGCTGGTGGCTGCTGCGCGCATCGAACACCGAGGCGGCGCTCGTCGCCCGGGCGGAGGCGGCGCACGAATCGGGGCTGGCGCGGCTGCTGGCCGATCTCGATTCGCAACTCGCTTCGTCCGGGGTAACGCGCTTGGCCTGACGCTCTCAAGCGCGGGGCGGACTTTCGGATCGCGAAACTTCGCGCCTGTCGTCACCCTGTTTTCCGCTACGGAAAGGGTAGCGAAATGCTACGATTGCAAGACATGCAA
Organism: Sphingobium sp.; assembly: GCF_036170395.1. Lineage (GTDB taxonomy): Bacteria > Pseudomonadota > Alphaproteobacteria > Sphingomonadales > Sphingomonadaceae > Sphingobium. The sequence goes on along the minus strand of NZ_JAVHPD010000010.1, from coordinate 9,475 downwards.
CCGCCCCCGCACATTTCGCATTTGCAACAATTGCCGCTGACCCGCAAATGGAACGGGCCTTTCAGGCATCCTCTCCTAAAACTTCAAGGCCGCCTTCGGGCGGCTTTTTTTTTTGCCCGTCTTTTCCCGGCGCGCCGTAGCGTCGGTGGCGCGCGAGCGGTCCGGACGCGCCCGCACATACTGGAAATTAACCACGTCTTTGCTAAGCGCCCTGGCTCATAAAGCCAGGGTCGCGCGTTGCTGCGCCGCCTGCGGGCACCAGACAGAGTCGCTATAAACAGAGGTTTGCCATGTCCCTTCGCCGCCCCTTCATTCCGTTTCTGCTCGCTGCTGGCGGCATGATCGCGCCTCTGCCCGCGCTCGCGGGCGGCTTCTATCTTCAGGAACAGTCGCCGTTAGAGATCGGCCGCGCTCTGTCCGGCGGCGCGGCGGCGGGGGACGATCCGTCCACCATCTATTTCAACCCCGCCGCGATGACGGCGCTTCCCGGCATCCAGGTTTCGGCCGGCGCATCGGCGCTGATGCCCTTTGCGCACCAGAGCAATCGCGGCACGGTGCGCACCGTGCCCGGCACGCCGCTGCGCCTGCCGGTCACCGGCGGCGACGGCGGCAATCCGTTCGACAGCGTGACGCCGGTGCCCAGCTTCTATGCCAGCGCGCAGCTGACCGACCGGCTGTGGCTCGGCCTCGGCGTCAATGCGCCGTTCGGGCTGAAGCTCGAATATGACGATGATTTCTTCGGCCGCTACGACTCGCTCTACACCGACCTCAAGACCTACAATATTCAGCCGTCCGCCGCCTATAAGCTGACCGACCGCCTGTCGATCGGCGGCGGCGTGGACGTGCAATATGTGAAGGCGGAACTGACCAACGCCCTGCCGCAACTCTCGCCGCTCGCCACCTCGGACGGTTTCGCCCGATTGAAGGGCGACGATTGGTCGATCGGCTGGAACGCCGGCCTGTTCTACACCAGCGGCGACACCAATTGGGGCGTCCATTATCGCTCGGGCATTACGCACAAGCTCGCCGGCACGCAGAGCGTGTCGGGTCTGCTTGGCCCGATCGCCACGGGCAATGGCGATTTCGCCGCGACCGCGTCGCTCGCCCTGCCCGACATCGTGACCGTCAGCATGATGCACCGGCTGACCCCCAATCTGCGCGCGATGCTGACCGCCAAATGGTATAATTGGTCGAAGTTCAAGGGCATCGCCGTCACCACCGCAGCCGGCACCAGCAACAAGGAACTGGACTATCGCGACAGTTACTCGTTCAGCGCCGGCGGCGAATATGATGTCAGCCCGCGGCTGACGCTGCGCGCGGGCACGATGTTCGACCGCACCCCCACCAACCCGCAGCATCTGACGACGCGCGTGCCCGATGGCGACCGCGTCTGGCTGTCGGCCGGCGCGACCTACAATATCTCGCCCGCCGCCGCGCTCAATATCGGCTATGCCCACACCTTCGTCGACAAGGCGCGGATCGTGCGGCCCGACAGCTATTATCCCGCGCCTGCGACCGTCACTGCGACGACGATCACGGATACGACGGGCAATGCCGATCAGGTCGCGGCGTCGGTGACGCTCCGCTTCTAATCGCCGCCACGAATGACTATAGGGGCTGCGTAGCTTACGGAGCCCCTTTTTCATGTCCGACCATAATCCCGGCCTTCGCCCCTGGCGCGACATCGCCCGCCGCCAGAGCCGCCAGATCATGGTCGGCAACGTCCCCGTCGGCGGCGGCGCGCCGGTCACCGTCCAGACCATGACCAACACCCCGACCCATGACGTGCGGGCTACGGTCGACCAGATTCGCCGCTGCGAGGAGGTGGGCGTCGACATCATCCGCGTCTCCTGCCCCGACGAGGACTCGACCGCCGCCCTGAAGCAGATCGTGCGCGCCGCGCGCGTGCCGATCGTCGCCGACATTCATTTCCACTATAAGCGCGCGCTGGAAGCCGCCGACGCGGGCGCGGCCTGCCTGCGCATCAACCCCGGCAATATCGGCAGCGAGGCGCGGGTCAAGGAAGTGGTGGACGCGGCCAAGGCGAACGGCTGCTCGATCCGCATCGGCGTCAATGCCGGCAGCCTCGAAAAAGACCTGCTCGAAAAATATGGCGAGCCCTGTCCCGAAGCGCTGGTCGAAAGCGCGCTCGACCATATCAAGCTGCTCCAGGATCAGGATTTCCATGAGTATAAGGTCGCGGTGAAGGCGAGCGACGTGTTCCTCGCCGTCGCTGCCTATATGCAGCTGGCCGACGCGGTGGATTGCCCGCTGCACCTTGGCATCACCGAGGCGGGCGGGTTGATCGGCGGCACGGTCAAGAGCGCGATCGGCATCGGCAACCTGCTCTGGGCCGGGATCGGCGACACGATCCGCGTCTCCCTCTCCGCCGAACCGGAAGAGGAAGTGCGCGTCGGCTACGAAATATTGAAGTCGCTCGGCATCCGCACGCGCGGGGTGAAGGTCATCTCCTGCCCGTCCTGCGCGCGGCAGGGCTTCGACGTCATCCGCACCGTTCAGGCGCTGGAGGAACGGCTCCAGCATATCCACACGCCCTTGTCGCTTTCGGTCCTCGGCTGCGTCGTCAACGGCCCCGGCGAAGCGCGCGAAACCGACATCGGCCTCACCGGCGGCGGCGCGGGCAAGCATATGGTCTATTTGTCGGGCCTCACCGACCATACGATCCAGGACGAAGGGATGATCGACCATATTGTGAGCCTTGTGGAAGCCAAGGCGGCGGAGATCGAGGCGGCCAAGCTGGAGGCTGAAGCCACCGACGCGGGCAAGGCGCAAGCGGCGGAGTAGCCTTGGCGAAGCAGGACCGATCGGCTATTCAGGTCTTGGAGGCTCGACATGACCTATAGTGGCAAGATGATCGCGGGCGGCAAGGCTGTTTTGCCGGCGGAGTTGCGCCGCGAGTTCGGCCTGCGTGATGGCGACCGGATTATCTTCGAGCGCCATGGCGAGGGCATATTGGTCAAAAGCTATGATCAGGTGCTGCGCGAGGTGCAGTCCAATCTCAAGGCGCTGATTAAGCATCCCTTCACCGTCGACGAATTCCTTGCGGAGCGACGCGCCGAAGCGGACGGCGAATGACCGTCATCCTCGACACGTCGGCATTGTTGATTCAGCTGTTGGATGAACCCGGCGCCGACATGGTGCGGCCGCATATGGGGACCGCGCAAATCTCCATCGTCAATCTTTGTGAAACCTACGCCAAGCTGATCGAGGCAGGGGTGTCGAAGGAGGATGCGGAGGCGGAGGTGAGGCATGTCGGCTTGCGCGTTCGATCCTTTCGCGAAGCCCATGCGCTCGAAGCGGCGGCATTGCGGCCCCTGACCCGACATCTGGGTCTGTCGCTGGGCGATCGTGCCTGTCTTGCGACCGCGCGCATCAACGGTCTGCCGGTCCTCACCGCCGATCGCCTATGGGCCGATCTCGACGTCGGCGTCGATATCCGCCTCGTCCGCTAAGTCGCCATGCCGGACGCCCGCCCCTTCGCCATCCCCTTCGCCGTGTGCTGCCTCGGCGTTGCGCTCTTCTCCGTCATGGATGCGGTGATGAAGGGGCTGAGCCTGTCGATCGGCCTTTACAATGCGCTGTTCTGGCGCGCGCTGACGGGGACGCTGCTGGGCGCGGTGCTGATGCGGGCGACGCGGCGGGGCTGGCCCGCGCCGCCGGTGATGCGCATCCACCTGCTGCGCGGCGTCGTGGTCGCGCTGATGGCGGCGCTTTTCTTCTGGGCGCTCATGCGCCTGCCGATCGCCGAAGCGATCGCGCTCTCCTTCATCGCGCCGCTCATTGCCCTCTATCTCGCCGCGCTGCTGCTCAAGGAGCGGGTCGGGCGGCAGGCGATCGGCGCGTCCCTCCTGGGGCTGGTTGGGGTGGCGATCATCCTGTCGGGGCGGCTTCAGGGGCGCTATGAGGCCGACGCGCTGCTCGGCGCGCTGGCGACGCTCGCCTCGGCGGTGCTGTTCGCCTGGAACCTCGTGATCCAGCGCCAACAGGCGCAACTCGCTTCCCCGGTCGAGGTCGCCTTCTTCCAGCATCTGGTAATGCTCGGCGTCTTTGCGCTCGGCGCGCCATTTCTGCTCACAGTGCCGCCAGTCACGGCTGTTCCGCTCGTCGTCCTTGCCGCGACCCTCGCCTTCACCTCGCTCGCCACCCTCGCCTGGGCCTATGCGCGGGCAGAGGCGCAGCGGCTCATCCCGGTCGAATATAGCGCCTTCCTCTGGGCTTCGATCGTCGGCTGGCTCGCGTTCGGCGAACGGGTGACGCTGACCACCATCGCCGGCGCGGTGCTGATTGTCGCGGGCTGCCTGATCGCCGCACGGGCCAAGCGCCCCGACCTCGCCCATGTCGAAGCAGGAGCCGCATGACCGACATTCGCATCCGTCCGGCGGAGGCCGGCGACATCGACACGATCCATGGCTTCATCCTGGCGCTCGCCGACTATGAGCGGCTGGCGCATGAGGTAAAGGCCGATCGCGCCACGCTTGCCCGCTATCTGTTCGGCCCGCGCCCGATGGCCGAAGTGCTGATCGCGGAGCATGACGGCGCGGCGATCGGCTTCGCGCTCTTCTTCCACAATTTCTCGACCTTCGAGGGGCGGCCCGGCGTTTATCTGGAGGATCTGTTCGTCGTGCCGCAGGCGCGCGGACTCGGCGCAGGCAAGGCGCTGCTCGCGCGGCTGGCGCAAATCGCGATCGAGCGCGATTGCGCGCGTCTGGAATGGTGGGTGCTCGACTGGAACGAACCCTCGATCGCCTTCTACAGGGCGCTCGGCGCCAGGCCGATGGACGAATGGACGGTGCAGCGGGTCGATGGCGACGCGCTCCACGCGCTCGCCGCCGCGCGATGACCTGAAACGCCCCGCACTTGACGCGGACTCCCCGCTCGGCGCATTGTACCGAAACGGAACATTTGGGGGAAATGGGGTAGTTATGGCCGTCGGCCGCACCGTCAAGCGATCGCCGGAATGGCGCGAGATGCTGAAGCGCAGCCTCATTCGCAGCGGCGCGCTCATCAGCGCGCTGGCGCTGATCGCCGCCACCCTGTTCCTCGCGCTGGCGCTGCTGAGCTACGCGCCAAGCGATCCGTCGATGAACACGGTCGCGGGCGATCAGGTGGCCAATATCATGGGTCCGCCCGGCGCATGGGCGGCCGATTTCCTGCTTTGGCTGCTCGGCGTGCCGGTGGCGCTGATCCTGCCGCTGATGGCGGTGACGGCGCGCCGGCTCTGGGGCGATCAGGACATGGCGGGCTGGAAGGGGCAGTTCGGCAAATGCCTGCTGGGCATCATCCTCGTCGGTATCGCGCTGGCTTTGTTCCAGACCGAACCGCTCGTCGGCCTGCCCGCCGGATGGGGCGGGGTGATCGGCCTCGTCACCGCCAAGGGCGTCGCCAGCCTGATTGCGCAGGCGCCGGCCGCCGCGCCGTGGATCAGGGGCGCGCTGGTCGTGGTCGCGCTGATCGCCGGCCTCTTCGCCTGCTACCGCAGCCTGGCGCTGGAAAAGCCGCTCATCGCGATGCGCCGGCCCACATTGCCGCGCCTCAGCCTGCCGCGCCCCAGCCTCGCCTTCGCAGGGAGCGCCCCGGCGGAAGACGATGAGGATGACGAGGACATGGCCGAGCGGGTCATCGCCCCGCGCAGGCAGGTCACCAACGAGCCCAAGCCGCCCATCACCATCCAGAGCCCCAAGCCCGCCCCGGTGCAGCGCGCCATGGCCCCGGTCAGCCAGGACGATCTGTTCGGCAATTCGTCTTTGCCCTCGCCCGACCTGCTGAACCCGGTCCCCGCCAACCAGGGCGGCAAGATCGATAAGGCGGCGCTCGAGCGCAACGCCCGGCTGCTCGAATCGGTGCTGGACGACTTCCATGTGAAAGGCAATATCGTCGAGGTCCGCCCTGGCCCGGTCGTCACCATGTACGAGCTGGAGCCCGCGCCCGGCATCAAGGCGAGCCGCGTCATCGCGCTGGCCGACGACATTGCGCGCAACATGTCGGCGCTCTCGGCGCGCGTCGCGACCATTCCCGGCCGCACCGTCATCGGCATCGAACTGCCCAACGCGCACCGCGAAGGCGTGTCCTTCCGCGAACTCATCACCTCGGAGCAGTTCGCGCAGGAAGCGACGCTGCCCATCATCCTGGGCAAGAATATCTCGGGCGAACCGATCATCGCCGATCTTGCGCCCATGCCGCACCTGCTGATCGCGGGCACCACCGGATCGGGCAAGTCGGTGGGCCTCAATGCGATGATCCTGTCCTTGCTTTACCGCATGACTCCCGATCAGCTGCGCCTCATCATGATCGACCCCAAGATGCTGGAACTGTCGACCTATGACGACATTCCGCATCTCCTTTCGCCGGTCGTCACCGAACCGGCAAAGGCGATCCGCGCGCTCAAATGGGCGGTCGAGCAGATGGAGGACCGCTATCGCATGATGGCGTCCATCTCGGTCCGCAACCTCGCCAATTATAATGAGAAGGTCCGCGCCGCGAAGGCCAAGGGCAAGCCGCTCGGCCGCCGGGTCCAGACCGGCTACGATCCCGAAACCGGCAAGCCCATCTATGAGGAGGAGCAGCTCGATTTCCAGCCGCTGCCGCAGATCGTGGTGGTAGTGGACGAGCTTGCCGACCTCATGATGACGGCGGGCAAGGAAGTCGAATTCCTGATCCAGCGCCTGGCGCAGAAGGCGCGCGCGGCCGGCATCCATCTCATCCTCGCGACGCAGCGCCCCTCGGTCGACGTCATCACCGGCGTCATCAAGGCGAACCTGCCGACCCGCATCAGCTTCTTCGTGACCAGCAAGATCGACAGCCGCACGATCCTCGGCGAGCAGGGCGCGGAACAGCTGCTGGGCAAGGGCGACATGCTCTATATGCATGGCGGCAAGGGGCTGACGCGCGTCCACGGTCCCTTCGTGTCCGATGACGAGGTGCGGATGGTCGCCGATCACTGGCGCGCGCAGGGCCAGCCAGACTATATCTCCGCCGTCACCGAGGAGCCGGAAGAAGGCAGCTTCGCGCTTGAAGGCGTGGACCTGGGCGACGATAGCGCCGACGCGCAGCTCTTCCGCAAGGCGTGCCAGCTCGTCTTCGAGAACCAGAAAGCCTCGACCAGCTGGCTCCAGCGCCAGCTGCGCGTCGGCTATAACAGCGCCGCGCGCCTGATCGAGAAGATGGAGGAGGAAGGACTGGTCGGCCCGCCCAATCATGTCGGCCGCCGCGAAGTGCTGCGCGACGAGAATGGCAATCCGCTATAGCAACCGGCAGGGCTGCAGCCTGTCCTCGCCGATGATCCTCCCCGCCTGACTGTCCCGCGCCGGCACTATTTCGCCGAGCGCGCAATTTTTGCTGCAAACGACTTGAGACACGCCTCCGTTTATTTACATAGGTTATGTTTAACGGGGCATCAAGGATTGCGATATTGGCGGGGGTATCGCCCGATCAACTCGAGCAGGCGGTCGCTGCGTTCGACGCGGCGCCCTTCGAACCTGATCGCTGGGACGAAGGGCTGCGCCTGCTGGGTCAGCTTTGCGGCGGCTGGACCGCGCAACTGCTCGCAGTCGACGATGGCGGCGCTATCCGCCGCAACCAGATTCCCCGGATGCCGGACGACGGCATAAGGGAGTGGGAAAGGCAGGGCGGCACCTTGCCCGATCGCAATCCGCGCGCGGTGACGCTCTTCGCCGCGCCGTTCAGCATCCGCTGCGATGACGATCTGTTGCCGCGCGCGGCGCAGGAAAGCTCGCCTTTCTACCGCGAACTGTTCGACCGCTTCGACGCCCGCTTCATGCTGGTGGGCACGCTTCCGCCCGGCGAAGGGGTGCGCAGGATCGTCGGCGTGCTGCGCGCGCGGCGTCAGAACCATGCGGATCGCGCCGATGTCGATACCATGGCCCGGCTGCTGCCCCATGTGCAGGCGGCGGTCTCGACCGAGGCGCGGCTCAACGCGCGCGACCTGCGCCTGGTGGTCGATTTCTCCGACCAGCTCGACCAGGCGGTCTTTGTCTGCGACCGGCGCGGGCATGTCCTGGCGCACAGCGCGGCGGCGGACCGGCTGCTGGCGTCGGGCCGGTTCGTGCGGCTCCAGATGCGCACCCTTCGCGCCGCCGCCGATCATCAGGATGGGCCGTTGCAGGCGGCGCTGCGGCTGGCGAGCGGTCCCCCCGCCGATGCCGTCCAGCGCGTTCGTCACACCAGCATCGCCCTTACCGACGCGGAAGGCCGCGCCTGCCGCGTCGATGTCGCGCCGCTGCCGCCCTCGGTCCTGCCGATGATGGCGTCCGATGCGGCCTGCATCGTCCATATCGCGCTGCCGCGTCCGGCGGCGGAACCGCGTCAGCTGCTGGCGCAGGCGTTCGGCCTGTCCCCGGCCGAGGCGGCGGTCGCGCTCGATCTCGCGTCGGGCATGACCGCGAACGAAATCGCCGCCGGCCGCAGCGTCAGCACCGAAACCGTGCGGGCGCAGGTGCGCGCCGTGCTGCAAAAGACCGGCGTGTCGAAGGCGACGGCGCTCGCGGCGCTCATCGGCCGCTTCAATCTCTGAGCCCCTCGCCGATGAACGGCACGGAACGACCGGGTTCACAGGTCGTTCAATCGCCTCATCCTAGACCGCATCCGTAACAACCGGAGACCCCGCTGATGAAGCCCCTGTTCCTGGCGCTGGCTGCCGCGCCCGCCGCGCTCGCTCTTCCGTTCACCCTGCCCGCCGTCGCGCAGCAGGGCCAGTCGGACCTTTCGCGGGTGAGCGCCTATATCCGCGCGGTCACCACCATGACCGCCGACTTCAGCCAGACCGACCGCAACGGCCAGACGCTGACCGGCAAGCTGACTCTCAAGCAGCCGGGCAAGATCCGCTTCCAATATCAAAAGGGCGTACCGCTGCTGATCGTGGGCGACGGCAAGGCGCTGACCATGATCGATTATGAAGTGCGGCAGGTGCAGCGCTGGCCCATCGGCAATTCGCCGCTCGGCGCACTGATCGACCCTACCAAGGATCTCTCCAGGTTCGGCAAGGTGGTGCCGAGCGGCGATCCCTCGATCCTGAGCGTCCAGGCGCGCGATCCCAAGCGGCCCGAATTCGGGACGATCACCATGATCTTCCGGCGCGACGCCGCCAGCCCGGCGGGCTTGCAGCTGTACGGCTGGGTGGCGCTCGATTCGCAGAACAACCGCACTGCCGTGCGCCTCACCAACCAGGCCTATGGCGTGCCTGTCCCCGATTCGACTTTCCGCTGGACCGATCCGCGTCCGCGCGGCCGGGCGAGCGGCTGAATCGAGCGGCTGGCGCGACGGACGGAAAATCTGTCAGGCCCGTTCATCGCGCGCTCATCTGACCCCCGCTAATCAGAGGCTCACGGCGCGAGACCAAACCGGGATTTCCCCCCTGTTACCCGGTCCCCAGCTCCCGCCGCGAAGCGCTTCAAGGGCGCGATCGAGACCCCCGTTCCACGCCCCCGGAGCGGGGGTC
>NZ_JAVHPD010000009.1:0-102087 GCF_036170395.1 Sphingobium sp. | reverse complement strand
GGCCTCATCACCGTCAAGGATATCGAGAAGGCCGTCACCTATCCGCAGGCGACCAAGGACGCGGCCGGGCGGCTGCGCGTCGCCGCCGCGACGACAGTGGGCGACAAGGGGCTGGAGCGCAGCGAAGCGCTGATCGACGCCGAGTGCGACTTGATCGTGATCGACACCGCCCACGGCCACAGCCGCCAGGTCGCTGTCGCGGTGGAGGCGGTCAAGCGCCTGTCCAACCATGTCCAGGTCGTCGCCGGCAATGTCGCTACGGCCGAGGCGACCAAGGCGCTGATCGGTGCGGGGGCGGATTGCGTGAAGGTCGGCATCGGGCCGGGCTCCATCTGCACGACGCGCGTCGTCGCGGGCGTGGGCGTACCGCAGCTGACCGCCGTCATGGACTCGGCGGAGGAAGCCGCAAAGCAGGGCGTGCCGGTGATCGCCGACGGGGGCCTCCGCACCAGCGGCGACGTCGCGAAGGCGCTGGCGGCGGGCGCTGGCTGCGTGATGGTGGGGTCGCTCCTTGCCGGCACGGCCGAAGCGCCGGGCGAGACGTTCCTGTATCAGGGCCGCGCCTACAAGAGCTATCGCGGCATGGGCAGCGTCGGCGCGATGGCGCGGGGCAGCGCCGACCGCTATTTCCAGGCCGACATCAAGGACCAGATGAAGCTGGTGCCCGAAGGGATCGAGGGGCAGGTGCCCTTCAAGGGGCCGGCCAAGGATGTGATCCACCAGCTTGTGGGCGGGGTGAAGGCGGCGATGGGCTATACCGGCAGCCGCACGATCAAGGATTTGCAGGAGCGCGCGCGCTTCGTCCAGATCACCAATGCGGGCCTGTCCGAAAGCCATGTCCATGACGTGACGATCACGAGGGAAGCGCCCAATTACCCCACCCGTTGACCCGCCCGTTAACCCGTTTGTAACGCGCCCGGAACAGGGTGCCCGACCATAATGACACCATCGGCTCGCATCCAGGCGGCGATCGAACTGCTCGACGCTATCATCCTCTCCGCGCGTGACGGCGGCCCCGCGGCCGACACGCTGATCGCCCGCTATTTCAAAGACCGGCGCTATGCCGGGTCGCGCGACCGGCGGGCGGTGCGCGAGCATGTCTATCGCGCGATCCGCCGCGCGGCGGAACGGCCCGACAGCGGCCGGGCGGCGATGGTGGGGCTGGCCCGCGACATGCCCGAAATCGCGGCGCTGTTCGACGGATCGCCGCACGGCCCCGCGCCGATCGCGCCTGACGAGCCGGCGGCAGCGCCGGGCGCGGTGCCGGGCTGGATCGCGCCGCTGCTCGCCGCGCCGGTGGAGCAGGACGCGCTGCTGGGTCGCGCGCCGGTGGACCTGCGGGTGAACGCGCTCAAAGCGAGACCGGCCGACCTTGCCGCGCTGCTGCCCGACGCCGATCCGATCCCCGGCCTGGCCGATGCGCGCCGCCTGCCCGAAGGCTTTCCGATTGAGCAGAATGCCGCGTGGAAGCAGGGGCTGGTGGAGGTGCAGGATGCCGGCAGCCAGCTGATCGTGCAGGGGTGCGCGGCACAGCCGGGCATGACCGTCGTCGATCTGTGCGCGGGCGCCGGGGGCAAGACGCTGGCGCTGGCGGCGGCGATGGCGGGCCGGGGGACGCTGATCGCCGCCGATACGATCCGCGCGCGGCTGGCGCGGCTTGGCCCCCGCGCCGAGCGGGCGGGCGCGACCTTCATAGAGACGCTGCTGCTGGATCAGAGCCATGAGGCGCGGGGGCTGGACAGCCTGAAGGGTGAGGCCGATCTGGTGCTGGTCGATGCGCCCTGTTCGGGCACCGGCACCTGGCGGCGCAACCCGGAGGCGCGCTGGCGCCTCACCCCGGAGCGGCTCGACCGGCTGGCGGCCGAGCAGGCCCGCATCCTGGACTTCGCCGCGCCGCTGCTGGCGCCGGGCGGCGCGCTGGTCTATGCCACTTGCGCATTGACCGACCGGGAGGGCCGCGAGCAGGTGGAGGCGTTTCTGACTCGTCATGGTGGCTGGGAGAGCGAGGCGCTGGCTCTACCGATCGGCCGGCCGCATGGGGCGGGATGGCTGCTGACGCCGGGGCATGACGGGACGGACGGTTTCTTCTTCGCGCGATTGCGCCGGAAAGCGCCGTAAACAGGCATGGACAAGCCCGCGCAAAATGGCGAGGATCGGGAATCAACGCCTGAAACATGGCTGGAGTTTGTGATGCGTTTTACCCCTGCCTCGATCGCCCTTGCCGCTGTGCTCACCACCGTTTCCAGCGTCGGCCTCAGCCAGAAGCCCGACAGCCAGATCAGCCCCCAGTCGATCGAATGGCAGAAGGCGGGCGAAGCCGCGCGTCGCGCCGGCAACCTCACTGGCGCGACGGATGCCCTGGAGAGTGCTTTGGCGCTCGATCCGCGCAACCGCGCCGCCTATGTCGAACTGGCCGAAGTGGCGCGGGCGCAGGGGCTTCAGGGCAAGGCGATCCGGCTTTACAAGGAAGCGCTGCTGCTCGATCCCACCGATGTCGTGGCGCTTGCCGGACAGGGCGAGGCGATGGTGGAGAAGGGCGCCGTCGCCAAGGCGAAGGATGTGCTCGCGCAGGCGCAGGCGCTCTGCAAGGGGAATTGTGCGCCGGTGGGAAAGCTGGCGGCGGCGATCCAGAAGGGACCGCCGGCGGTCGCGATGACGAGCCCGGTCCCCGCGCCGAAGGTCGCGCCGACCGAGACGCCGTAACTTCCCTTCTCCCCGCGGGGGAGAAGGATATGAAGCCTTGCCGCGCAGCGGCTAGGCGGAGTTGGATGAGGGGCACGTTGCGACGTTGCCGTGGCGTCGCTTCACCCTCACCCAGCTTCGACTAGGCAGCACGCTGCCAAGTCTTCGCAGCCCTCTCCCTGGAGGGAGAGGGGTATTCAGGTTAGACTATTATCTCCCGCCATTCCCCCGACGCGAGGCCGTCCAGCGTCCACTCACCGACCGACCAGCGCACCAGCCGCAGCGTGGGATGGCCCACAGCGGCCGTCATCCGCCGCACCTGCCGGTTGCGGCCTTCGTGGATGGTGAGGCGGAGCCAGCTGTCGGGGATGCTCTTGCGGACGCGGATCGGGGGATTGCGCGGCCAGAGCTGCGGATCGGCAATGCGGTCGGCCTCGGCCGGGCGGGTGGGGCCGTCCTTTAGCGTGACGCCGCGACGCAGCGCGGTGAGCGCCGCGTCGTCCGGTTCGCCCTCGACCTGGACAAGATAGGTTTTGGGGAGCTTGAACCTTGGGTCCGCGATCTGCGCCTGAAGCCGGCCGTCATCGGTCAGCAGCAGCAGTCCTTCACTATCGCGGTCAAGGCGACCGGCGGGATAGACGCCGGGGACGGATATGCAGTCGGACAGGGTTGCCCGCGCCGTCTCCCTCCCCCGGTCTGTGAATTGGGAGAGCATGTCATAGGGTTTGTTGAACAGGATCAGGCGGGGCATGGGGTGCCGTCACTATCATCCTCCCCTGGAAGGGGAGGTGGCTGGCGCAGCCAGACGGAGGGGTGTCCCGCTATCGAGAGGCTGACACCCCTCCGTCGGGGCTTCGCCCCGCCACCTCCCCTTGCAGGGGAGGATGTTTTCCGTGTTTTCAACGGCTCAGCACCCGCGCTACATCGACGAACACCTCGACGCTCAGCGTTTCGGCGCGGCGTTGAGGGTCGATGCCGAGCGCCGCCAGCGCGTCAAGCGCGCCGGGGAGGCCCTTGACACTCTGGCGCAGCATCTTGCGGCGCTGACCGAAGGCGGCGGCGGTGAGGCGTTCGAGATGTTTGAGGTTCACGCCTTGCGGAGCGGGCTTGGGGGTGATGTGCACCACCGCCGACATCACCTTGGGCGGCGGGGTGAAGGCGCTGCGATGCACCTTCATCGCGATGCGGGCGTCGCTGCGCCATTGGGCGAGGACCGCCAGCCGGCCATAATGATCGGTGCCGGGCTTTGCGACGATGCGTTCGGCGACCTCCATCTGGAACATGAGGGTAAGGCTCGCCCACCAGGGAAGCGGCTCCCATGCGGCCGACAGCCAGCCGACCAGAAGGGGCGTGCCGACATTATAGGGGAGGTTGGCGATGATGTGCGCGCCTTCCCCCGCCTCCCCGCGCGCATCGACCTGCATCGCGTCGCCGGAGATGACGCGCAACTGGCCGGGAAACGCCTGCTGCAATTCGGCGAGCGCGGGGAGGCAGCGGTCGTCGCGCTCGACCGCAACCAGCCGCGCCCCGGCGCGCAGGATCGCGCGGGTGAGGCCGCCGGGGCCGGGGCCGACCTCGAAGGCGGGAGCGCCTTCAAGCGGCCCCGGAATGACGGCGATCCGGCCCAGCAACTGTTCGTCCAGCAGGAAATTCTGCCCCAGCGCCTTGCTGGCGGCAAGGCCATGGCGGGCGATCACGTCGCGGATCGGCGGGAGCGCCGGATGGCTGTCAGCCATGGGCGATGCGGGCGCGCGCCGATTCCGCCGCCATCTTGAGCGCGGCCATCATCGCGCCGGGATTGGCGCTGTCCTTGCCTGCGATGCCGAAGGCGGTGCCATGGTCGGGCGAGGTGCGCACGATCGGCAGGCCGAGCGTGATATTGACGCCTTCGTCAAAATTCAGCGTCTTGATCGGGATCAGCGCCTGGTCATGATACATGCAGAGCGCCGCGTCATAAGTCTCCCGCGCGCGGCTGTGGAACATGCCGTCGGCGGCGAGCGGCCCGATGATGTCCAGCCCCTCGGCGCGCAATTGCTCCACGGCGGGGCGGATGACCTCGATCTCCTCGCGGCCGAGAGCGCCATTCTCGCCCGCATGAGGGTTGAGGCCAGCGACGGCAAGGCGGGGACGAGCAATACCGAAATTGCGCTGCAAGCCCTTCGCCGTCGTCAGGGCGCGGGCGCGGATGAGATCGATCGTGAGCGCGGCGGACACATCGGCGAGCGCGATATGGATGGTGATCGGCACGACCTTCAGCGATGGGCCGGCGAGCATCATCACGGCGTTGTGCGGCGCGACACCACAGCGTTCGGCGATGAATTCGGTCTGGCCCGGATGGGTGAAGCCGACGCCGTAGAGCTGTTCCTTGCCCACCGGGGCGGTCACGATCCCCGCCGCCGATCCCGACCGGGCGAGACCGACCGCGACCTCCAGCGCCTCGAACGCCGCGCGCGCGCCGTCGATGCTGGGGTTTCCCGGCTCGATCGGCCCGGCATCGGCGACCTGAAGACAGGGAAGGGCGGAGCCGAACAAAGCGGCCGCTTCGGAGGGCGATTCGATCGGCGCGACCGGCCCCAGCCATACCGCGCGCAGCGAAGCGGGATCGCCCACCGCGAAGAAGGGCGGCAGGCCGCGCGCTTCGCGCATCACCCAGCTTTTGGCGACGATTTCCGGCCCTATCCCCGCCGGATCGCCGAGCGGAACGGCGAAGGACGGGAGGGGCGCGTCAATTATATTCGATGACGGCATCACGGCGAAGATCGCGCAGATAGATGCGGGCGCGCTTGTTGACCCGTTCTTCCTCCAACTGCGCCTGGATCTGCTCCGCATTGGGCGCGTTGGCCGACTGCGGATCGTCCCGGCCGCAGACCACGAGGACGCGCACGCCTTCGGTGATCGAGCCGAAGGGCGGGGTCGTCTCGCCGACCTGGAGGTTGAGCAGGATGTCCTGCAACTGGGGCGGCAGGTCGCGCACCTTGACATTGTCATTGTCGACCACGTCCGCGCCGATCTTCTGCCCGATCTCGTTGGCCTGGCCGCAGCCCTTGATCTCCTTGATCGCGGCGGCGAACGTCGCGGCCTTGGCGCTTGCCTGCTCGCGGGTGGTGCCCTGCGGGAACAGCACCGAAAGCTGCTTAAGGCTAAGGAGCGAGTCGCGCGGATCGGCGGTCAGCACCTTGCGCTTGTCCATGACGTAGAGAAGCGACACGCCGCCTGCGACGGGGATCGGCCCGGCGATCTGCCCGACCTGCATCTCGGTCGCCGCCTGGGCGAGTTCGGGCGGGAGCTGCGCCGGGCGGACCCAGCCAAGGTCGCCGCCGACCGCCGCGGTCGACGCTTCGGAAAATTGCCGGGCATAGGCCTGGAAGCTGCCGCCCTTCTGAATCTGCTCGATGATATTGCGCGCGTTGGCGATGATCTGGTCCTGATTTTCCGGCGTCGCCGACAGGTAGATTTCGCCGATGCGATATTCGTCGCTGCCCTTCGCGGCGTTGAGCCGATCGACGACCGACTTCACCTCCTCCTCCGACACGTTGATGAAGGGCTGAATATTGCGCCGGAGCAGCCGGCTCCACGCCAGTTCGCCCTCGATCTGGCGCTTGATGCTGGCGGCCGAGCTGCCCTGGGTGCGCAGATAGGCGTCGAACTGCGCCGGCGAGCGGCGGAAATTGCCCGCGACGCGCTCATAGCTCTGGTTGACCTCGGCCGGATCGATCTTGATGTCGTTGGCGGCGGCTTCCTGAATCTGGAGCGTCTCGTCGATCAGGTTGCGCAGCACCTGCACGCGCAGCCGCTCCTTCTCCTCGTCCGACACCTTGCCGCCGTTGGCGGTGATGATGAGGGCGAGCCGCTGATCGACGTCGGTGCCGGTGATGATGCGGCCATTGACGATCGCCGTCGCCTTGCGGACATTGGGGTCGTTCTTGCCGAAAACGGTGACGTCCCTCGGGATATTGAGCTGCTGCGTGGCGACGCCGCCTTCGTCATCGACCGATTGCGCCAGGACCGGCTGCAATCCGGTGGTCAGCAGGGCCGAGGTCAGGAACAGGGCGCGCAGACTGACACGCGCGCCGCGGATCAGGCGGCTGGACGGGGAAACGGCAGGCAGCATCGTCGGCAAAAATCTCCACTCGGTCCTGTGCCTGATGCACGGGTCCGCCTTAACCGGCCCTGACGGGGTGACGGGAGCCTGTTCCTTATATACCAATATTGCGGAAAGCTAGCCGTAGCTGGAAGCCATTGCCTTTCCGCGCGTCGCCATTGGTCTGATAGTCGCGCCGCCAGGTAAGGCCGAGCGTCAGACAGTCATCTTCATAGGCGATGCCCAAGCGATGGCGCACCGGCTGATAGCCGTCCGAGATGCTGATCGGGTCTTCCTTCGCATCGGTGAGGTCGAGCACGGTCGAACCGAAGGCCGACCAGAAGCGGGCGAACTGCACCCGGCCCCCGAGACGCAATTCCTCCCGGTCCTGCAAATCCTCAAGGCCCGAACTCGCGTCGCGATTGAGGCGCAGATAGCTGACCATGGCATAGGTCTTCTTGCTGCCGATCGTCGCGTCGACCTCGTTGCGGCGCACGGCCAGGCCGTCCTTGTCCAGCCGGAAGCGATGGGTGAAGCGCAGGAAATCCTTGTAGCGGATGGTGGTCCGTCCAACGATGTCGGAGGTGCGGTCGCTAAGGCCGGTGCCGTCGGGCAGGATGCTTTCGCGGCGGTCGATGCGATAGCTCTGGCCGACGATGGAATCGAGCGAGAAATTGGGCAGTTCCAGCCCATATTCGAGGCCATAGACAATGCGCGAGCTGTCCTCGAACCGGTCATAGCCCGAAAAGCGGTTGAGCGCGAAGAGGTTGCTGTCCTCCAGGTCGACGGCGCGCGCGTCCTCGTTGGGTAGCGAGAGATTGGCGAGATGCGGCGCGGCGACGATCTGGATGCGCGGGGCGATCCGCTGCACGCCGCCGAACGCTTCGCCAGCGAAGGGCCAGCGCATGTCCACGGCGGCGGCGGCTATGCCGCGCGTCTGCCAGCCGGGGCTGCCGGCATAGCTGACGACCGATGTCAGCAGATTGTCCATGCTGTGATAAACGTCGCCGCGCAGATAGCCGGTGAAGGTCACTTCCTGCCCCAAGCCGGTGAGCGTCCGCAAATTCCATTCGGCCGCCGCGAACGCCCGCTGCGTATCCTGGCCGCTGGTGCGGGTGATCGCCAGCGTATTCGCCTGCAATTGCAGCACGCCGCCCAGCAGCGGGTCTTTCATCCGCAGCCGATAGTCGATCACCGGCAGCGCGATCGGCGTCTGCCCCTGCGAATCGCCCTGGCGCAGCGTCTGCACCGCCCAGCCGCGAATCGAGAAATAGCTGTTCTGCCCGATCCGTTGCGCGCCAAGGGTCGAGCGCAGCCGGTCTTCGCGGCTGATGTCGTACCGGCGCAGGAAGGTGCGGTCGGTCGCCATGCGGATCGACCCGTCGATGCTCCACTCAGGCGTTAGCTGCATCGCGCCATTGGCATCGAGATAGCCGCGAATATCCTTTTCCGCGTCCGCCGGGCCGGTTCCCGCCGCGTCGCCGATGCCGACGCGGCGGCCATAGGTGACATAGCCGGTGATCTGATAGGCGCCGCGATCATAAAGGTGCCGGTAATTGCCCTCCAGCATCGGCAGCGTGTCGGTGTAGACATGCGGCGTGATGGTGATGTCGCGGTTGGGCGCGAGCCTGAAATAATAGGGCAGCGCGACCTCGAACCCGTTGTTCCGGTCATAGCGCAGATTGGGGACGAGCAGGCCGCGGCCGCCATTGTCGCCAACCGGATGGCTGAGCCCTGGCAGCGGGATGAGCGGCAGCCCGAACAGTTCGATATTGGCGTTCTTGTAGGTAACCCGTTCGCGCGTGGGATCGTAGATCACGCGCACGGCGTTGATCTGCCAGGTCGGTTCCTTGGGACAGCCCTTGCTGTCTTCCACCGCGCAGCCGGTATAGGCGGCGCGATCGAGCGTATAGATGCCGTTGACCCGCGTGCCCTTGACCGCTGCCAGCCGCCCGCCCGACTGGAGCACCAGCAGCATATTGTCGACCGCCCCGTCCTTCAGCGTATCGGTTACGTCGAAGCGGTCGCCATAGGCGATATTGCCGTCGGGATCAGTAACGGAGACATTGCCCAGCGCCTCCACCTTCCCGCTGGTTCGGCTCCAGACCACCTTGTCAGCGCGCAGGCGGTTGCCTTCGCGCAGCAGCTGCACATTGCCGCTGGCGGTCACGACCTCGCTCTCGCTGTCATATTCCAGCGCGTCGGCGGCAAAGCCCAGCTGGTCGTCGCTGGTCGGCACCGGCGCGTCGGGCGCGCTGATCGGCGTCTGCGGCTCATTGAGCTGCTGCGCCAGCGCTGGCGCGGCGGCGCACCACGCGATGCCCCCCAGCATGGCCGCGCGGAAGGACAGGGGAAGAAGGGCGTTTCGCAAGCGGTCTGGGCCTTATCGACGGGCGCGGGATCGCCTCCGCCTATCGCACTGATGCCGCCTCCGCAATCGGGCGCGGGGCATGGTGCGCCGCAAAATCGGTCGAACCGCTTTGCCCGCGCCCAAAAGCGCACTATCTGGCAGGGGAGAGCGCGGCGTCCGCCGCAGGCCCTATACGAGGAAAAACCGCCCCCATGGAGATTCAGTTCAGCCCGACCCGTCCCGCCGCCGACACATTGGTTTTCGTGGTTCCCAAGGGCGGCTTCGACACGCTGCCGCTCGCCGCCGCGCCGGTGCTGGCCGCCGGGGCGAGCGCATCGCGCTTCGTGGGCGAGACCGGAAGCAGTTTCGAGAGCTTCGTCGAGGAAGGCGGGCGGACGGTGCGCGTGCTGCTGCTGGGCGTGGGCGCGAAGGCGGACCAGGATTATGAAAAGGCCGGCGCGGCGCTGACAGCGAAGCTGGCGACGAGCGGCGCGATCCATGCCGCAGTCGAGTTTTTCGGCGGGGCGAGCGCCGATCAGGCGGCGGCGCTGGCCTTCGGCGCGCGGCTGCGCGGCTGGCGGATCGACACCTATCGCACGCGCCAAAGCGAGAAGGCCAAGCCGACGCTCCAGACGCTGACTTTGGTGGCGGCGGGCGCCGACGCGGCATGGGAGCGGCAGGCGGCGGTCGCCGCCGGGGTCGCCTTCACCCGCGAGCTGGTGTCGGAGCCGGCGAACATCCTCTATCCCGAAAGCTTCGTGGAGCGATGCCGCCCGCTCGAGGCGATGGGGGTGAAGATCACGGTCCTCGACAAGGCGGCCATGGAGCAGCTCGGCATGGGCGCGCTGCTCGGCGTCGCGCAGGGCTCGCCGCGAGAAGCGCGGCTGCTGGCGATGGAGTGGGATGGCACGGGCGGCTTGGCCGACAAGCCGGTCGTCTTTGTCGGCAAGGGCGTGACGTTCGACACCGGCGGCATCTCGATCAAACCCGCCGCCGGCATGGAGGACATGAAGTGGGACATGGGCGGCGCGGGCGCGGTCGCCGGGGCGATGATGGCGATCGCCGGTCGCAAGGCGAAGGCGCGGGTCGTGGGCATTTGCGGCCTCGTTGAAAATATGCCCGACGGCAACGCGCAGCGCCCCGGCGACATCGTCACCTCCATGTCGGGCCAGACGATCGAGGTGCTGAACACCGACGCGGAAGGCCGCCTGGTGCTGTGCGATGCGCTCACCTGGGCGCAACGAACCTATAACCCGGAGGTTATCGTCGATCTCGCGACGCTGACCGGCGCGATGATCGTGTCGCTTGGCAACGAATATGGCGGGCTGTTCTCGAACGACGATGCGCTGGCGGCGGACCTGACGGCGGCGGGGCAGGCGGTGGGCGACCAATTGTGGCGCTTCCCGCTCTCGGCCGCTTATGACAAGCTGATCGACAGCCCGATCGCCGACATGAAGAATATCGGCCCACGCTACGCCGGGTCGATCACGGCGGCGCAGTTTCTGAAGCGCTTTATCGAGGACGGCGTCAAATGGGCGCATCTCGACATTGCCGGCATGGTGTGGGCCGACAAGCCTGGCGGCACATGGGACAAGGGGGCGACGGGCTATGGCGTGCGCTTGCTCGACCGGCTGGTGGCGGACCGGTTCGAGAAGTAAAAAACTTCGTCATTCCCGCGCAGGCGGGAATCCATCTCCGGCGACATCCCCAGACGCAAGGGCGGGAGATGGATCCCCGCCTTCGCGGGATGACGGGATAATGAGGCGAAGGCAGCTATGCAGGTCGATTTCTACCAACTGAGCCGCGATCCGGTAGAGCAGGTGCTCCCCGCGATCGCCGCGCGCGTGCTGGGCCTGGGCGCGCGGCTGCTGGTGGTGGCGCAGGACGATGCGCAGCGCGCGCGCCTTTCGCAAGGATTATGGGCCGGGCCGCCCGAGAGCTTCCTGGCGCATGGGACAGCCGGGGAGGATGGCGAGGCGCACCAGCCGATCCTGCTGAGCGACAGCTGCGCGGCAGCCAATGGCGCGCTTCATGTGGCGCTGGCGGACGGGGTGTGGCGCGAGGAGGCGCTGGGGTTCGAGCGGGCTTTCTACTTTTTCGACGCGGCGACCATCGAGGGCGCGCGGGCCAGCTGGCGGGCGCTGAGCAAGGCGGCAGGCGTGGAACCGCGCTTCTGGCGGCAGGAGGGGCGGAAATGGGTGCAGGGGCCTTAGCCGCCCGCGCTCAGCCTGCCGCCCGATCCGCATCCAGAAACGCCGCCACATCGTCCAACGCCACATTCTTTGACAGGAAGGTCTGGCCGATGCCGCGCGCCAGCAGGAAGGGGAGGGTGCCCGCCGCCATCTTCTTGTCGTGGAGCATGTGCGCGACCAGCGCCGCGCCGTCTGCCGTCACCTGCGCCGAGGCGAGATCATGCGGCAAGCCGACCGCGCGCAGATGCGCCGTCACCCGATCGGCATCGGCCTGCGGGCAAAGCCCGAGCCGCGCCGAATAGCGGAACGCCAGCGCCATGCCGGCCGCCACCGCTTCGCCATGCAGCAGCCTGTCGGAAAAGCCCGTATCCGCCTCCAGCGCATGACCGAAAGTGTGGCCAAGGTTGAGCAGCGCGCGGCGGCCGCTCGTCTCGCGCTCGTCGTCGGCGACGATCGCTGCCTTGGCGCGGACGCTCTTTTCGATCGCATAGGCGCGTGCCTGCGGATCGCCGGCGAGCAGCCGATTTCCGTCGCTCTCGCACCAGGCGAAGAAATCGGGATCGTCGATCAGCCCATATTTGACCACCTCGGCATAGCCCGCCCGTGTCTCGCGCGGCGGCAGGCTGTCGAGCGTCGAGGGGTCGATCAGCACTAGCGACGGCTGATAGAAAGCGCCGACCAGATTCTTGCCCGCGCGCGTATTGATCGCGGTCTTGCCGCCGACCGACGAATCGACCTGCGCCAGCAGGGTCGTAGGCACCTGGATGAAGTGGCAGCCGCGCTTCAGGATCGATGCGGCAAAGCCCACCAGATCGCCGATCACCCCGCCGCCCAGCGCCACGATATGATCGCCCCGCTCTATCTCCAAAGCCAGCAGCGCATCGAGCAGTTGCTCCAGATGCCGCCAGCTCTTGGTCTGTTCGCCCGCCGGCAGGATGATCGGTTCGACCGTCACATCGGCGGCGCGCAGGCTGACGTCGAGGCGCGGCAGCTGGCTCGCGGCGACATGCGTGTCGGTGACGACCACCAACCGCCCCTTGCGCGCCTTGCCGCCCAGCCAGTCGCTTGCCCGGTCGAGCGCGCCTTCCTCGATGACGATGTCATAGCTGCGCTCCGCCAGCGCCACCCGGACTAGGGCCATTGCGTCAGTTGCTCCATGATCTTCTCGACCGCGATCTCGTGCGGCGCGGCGATGCTTTTGACGTGGATCGGCGCGAGCGCATAAATGGGATTGCGCACCGCCGCCAGTTCGGTGAGCACCGCGCGCGGATCGCGATCCTTGAGCAGGGGCCGACTGTCGCGCCGGCCGACCCTATCGACCAATATGTCTATGTCCGCGTCCAGCCACACGGCGGTCGCGCTTTCCAGAATCAACCGCCGCGTCTCTTCCTGCATGAAAGCGCCGCCGCCGGTCGCGATCACCTTGGGCGCGCCGTCCATCAGTCGCGCGATCACGCGCCGCTCGCCGTCGCGAAAATGCGCTTCGCCATAGCGCTCGAAAATCTCCGCCACGCTCATGCCGGCGGCTTTCTCAATCTCTTCGTCGGCATCGACGAAGCTGAGGCCCAGCCGCGCCGCCAGCCGCCGGCCGACGGTCGATTTGCCCACGCCCATCATGCCCACCAGCACGATCGGGCCGCGCCTCGCCGGACTATCGGGGATTTTGCTGTTTCGTTGCATGGCTTGCGGGGCTATACAGCCAGCCGCCAGAGAGGCAAATCGCATCTTTCCCCTGTTGCACGGCCTTACTCCGGGCGGATCAGTTTAAGCCAAGGACTTATGAAGAATAATCGCAACTTCAGCAGTTTCGAGGGCGGCGCGCGCCGCCGCGGCACCCGCCTGCCGATCATCCCCATCATCCTCGTGCTGCTGCTCGTGGCGCTGCTCGCCTTCTTCTGGTCGCGCGGCGGGGAACAGCCGCAGCAGCGCGTCGAGAAGGTCATCCCGCAAGAGAAATTGGGCCAGTAACGCGGATGCGCTGGCCGAGGGGGAACGCCAGATGGGCGCTGGGCAGCTTTGCGCTTGCCCTGACCCTGCCCGTGGTCGCGCAGCAAGCGCCGGAATCGCTGCTGCCGCCGGGCTTCGGCGATCCGCCCGAAGCGCCCGCGCCCACCCCTTCGCCCACTCGCCCAGTCCCCGGTACGCCTGCGCCGGCCGTGAACGCGCCGATGGTGCAGCCGCTCGATCCTGCGACCCCGCCGGACCTCTCGCTGGCTGAGGCGGGCAACGCCACCGAGGAGATGACGCCCGAGGAGCTGGCGGCGGAAAAGGCCAAATATGACCTGCCCGACAGCGCGCGCCGCTCGCTCGACCGGATCGGGCCACTGACGCCTGAAACGCGCGGTTTCGAACCCACGGCCTTTGGCAGCCAGTCCGGCAAGTTCCTCGCCACGCTGATGCGCGAAACCCATGCACCGATCATGTCGCGCTGGGCCTCCATCCTTCTCCGCCGCGCCTTGCTGTCCGCCACCGACACCCCGCGCGACATCAACGGCGCGGACTGGGCGGCCGAGCGCGCCTGGCTGCTGCTGCGCATGGGCGAGGCGGACAGCGCGCGCCTGATCGTGCAGAGCGTCGATTCGGACCAGTTCAGCCCGCGCCTCTACGCGGTGGCGATGGAAACCTATCTCGCGACCGCCGATCCGGCCGGGCTGTGCCCGCTGTCCGAAGGCGCGCTGCGGACCAGCAAGGCGCCTGGCTGGGACATGACGCGCGCCATCTGCCCGGCATTGTCAGGCGATCAGGGCACGGCGAGCGGCGCGCTCAACCAGGCGCAGCGACGCGGCGTGGTGCGCGGCGTCGATTATCGGCTGGCGGAAAAGGTGGTCGGGACCGGCTTCAACGCGCGCCGGTCGGTCAAGATCGAATGGGATGGCGTAGACCGGCTGACCGCCTGGCGCTTCGGACTTGCAACCGCGCTCAATGTCGAAATCCCCGAGACGCTCTATGCTACGGTGGGGCCGCATGTCCGCGCCTGGGAAGCGCGCGCGCCGGCGCTGACGCCGCTGCGCCGGCGGGCGGGAGCGGACATTGCGGCGCGTCTGGGCGTGCTGTCGAGTGCCGCGCTGGTGGGACTATACGGCCAGATCCGCAGCGACGGCGACGTTCCGGCCGACCTCTCCGACCGGATCGACACGCTGCGCACCGCCTATGCTGGCGCGACCGTAGGCGACCGCATCGGCGCGATGCGCGGCTGGTGGCAGGATAATGCAGCGCCCGACTATGTCGGCCTGATTGCCACCGCCCGCGCCGCCGCTGCGCTGCCGGTGGCGCAGGCGGACGCGCAGGACGCCGCCAACCTCGTCGCATCGATGCTGACCGCCGGCTATGACCGCAACGCCGCCCGCTGGGCGCGCGCCTACGGGCAGTTGAGCGGGACAGGCGCATCGCAATTCTGGGCCTTGCTCGCGGTCGGCGCGCCGACCCCGGCGGTGGAGATCAGCAGCGGCCGGGTCTCAACCTATGTCGGCGACGCGGGCGCGGAGAGGGGCCGGATGCTCATCGCCGCGCTTGCCGGTCTCGCGCGCCTGTCGCCCGGCGACGCGGCCACGCTGGCGCAGGACAATGGCTTCACTCTTGCCGCCAACAGCCGCTGGGCGCGCGCCATCGCCGGCGCGGCGCAGCGGGGCGAGAAGGCGACGGTGGCGCTGCTCGCGGCGGTCGGGATGCAGGGCAGCGACTGGAGCAGGCTGCCCGCCGCGCACCTCTACCATATTGTCGCGGCGCTGCATCGTGTCGGGCTCGATCCCGAAGCGCGGATGATCGCGGCCGAGGCGCTCAGCCGGGTCTGATGGGGCAGGAGGATGCCGCCCTGATCGACCGCTTCCTCGAAATGATGGCGGCGGAGCGGGGCGCGTCGCGCAATACTCTGCTCGCCTACCGCACCGATCTGACCGGCGCCGGTGCGATCATGGGCGGGCTTGCCGGCGCAAGCAAGGACGCTGTCGGCACGTTGGCGGGGGAGTGGGCGTCGCTCGCCGCTTCCTCGGTCGCCCGGAAAACCTCGGCTCTGCGCGCCTTCTACGGCTTTCTGGAGGAGGAAGGGCTGCGCGCCGATAATCCCGCGTCCGCCCTCCCGCGCCCGGTCACTCGCCGGCCCCTGCCCAAAATTCTCTCGACGGCCGAGGTCGACAGCCTCTTTGCGCTGATCGCCGACGGGCTGGCGGTCGAGCATCCCGCCCCGCTCGATCTGCGCCTGTCCGCGCTTATCGAGCTGCTCTACGGCTCAGGCCTGCGCGCCACCGAACTGGTGTCGCTACCGCGCCGGGCGCTGGCGGCGGACCGGCCCTTTCTGATCCTCAAGGGCAAGGGCGGGCGCGAGCGGCTGGTGCCGATATCCGATCGGGCGCGGCACGCCGTCGCTGCCTGGCTGCCGCATGTGCCCGGTGACAGCGCCTGGCTTTTCCCGTCGGGCAAGAGCCATTTGAGCCGCATCCGCCTCTACCAGCTGGTGAAGGCGCTCGCCGCCGCCGCCGGGATCGCGCCCGAACGGGTCAGCCCGCACGTGTTGCGCCACGCCTTCGCCACGCATCTGCTGGAGGGCGGCGCGGACCTGCGCGCGCTCCAGACGATGCTGGGCCATGCCGACATCGGCACGACGCAAATCTATACCCATGTGGACAGCCGGCGGCTGGTGGACCTGGTCAACCAGCGCCATCCGCTCGCCACCATGGCCCCGCGCGACCGCGTTGACGCCGCGCCGCGAGCACCCTAACGCAGCGCCCATGGTTAGCTTTCTGGAATTTGAAAAGCCGATCGCCGAGCTGGAAGCGCGCATCGTGGAACTGCGCGCCGCCGCCAGCGTCGGCGACATTAACATCGACGGCGAGATCGCGACGCTGGAGCAGCGCGCGGCCAAGCTGCTGTCCGACACCTATGCCAAGCTGACGCCCTGGCAGAAGACGCAGGTCGCCCGCCATCCCG
Source organism: Sphingobium sp. (assembly GCF_036170395.1). Classification (GTDB taxonomy): domain Bacteria; phylum Pseudomonadota; class Alphaproteobacteria; order Sphingomonadales; family Sphingomonadaceae; genus Sphingobium. Next base: position 85,859 of record NZ_JAVHPD010000009.1, on the reverse strand, counting down.
ACCGGCCGCACTTCAAGGATTATGTCGCGGGCCTGTTCGACAATTTCATGCCGCTGGCGGGCGACCGCGCCTTCGCCGACGATCAGGCGATCCTCGGCGGTTTCGCGACGCTGGGCGAGCGCAAGCTGGTCGTCATCGGCCACGAAAAAGGCGACGACACCGCCAGCCGCGTGCGCCATAATTTCGGCATGGCCAAGCCCGAAGGCTATCGCAAGGCGATCCGGCTGATGGAACTGGCGGACCGCTTCGGCCTGCCGGTGGTGACCTTGGTGGACACGTCCGGCGCGTTTCCCGGCGTTCAGGCCGAAGAGCGCGGTCAGGCCGAAGCCATCGCCCGTTCCACCGAAGCCTGCCTGAAGCTCGGCGTGCCGATGGTATCGGCGATCGTGGGCGAGGGCGGGTCGGGCGGCGCGATCGCGCTGGCGGCGGCCAACCGCGTCCTCATGTTCGAACATGCGGTCTATTCGGTCATCTCGCCCGAAGGCTGCGCCTCGATCCTCTGGCGCACCGCCGAGAAGGCGAGCGACGCCGCGACAGCGATGCAGGTGACAGCGCAGCATCTGCAAGCGCTTGGCGTGATCGATCGCATCGTGCCCGAGCCGGTCGGCGGCGCGCACCGCGACCCGGTGCAGGCCATCGCCAGCCTGGGCGCGGCGATCGAGGCGGAACTGGACGCGCTCGACGGCATGGACGCCGACGCGCTGCGGACCGACCGGGCGGACAAGTTCCTCGCGATCGGGGTCTGAGCATAGCGACAGCTGGCTCTGGATCGGCGTCCAGAGCCAGCCTTGCTTCAGCTTAGAAAGTGTAGCTCAGTGTGCCGAACAGGCGCGTCGGGTTGGCGACGCTCGGATTGAGGTTACTGGTCGTCACCGCCGTGCGCCCTGTCGCCGAACTCATCCACAAGCCAGCCTGGGTCGCGGCGCCGCCCGATGACAATTGGGTCGAGAGGATGACCGGACTGGTCAGCCCGCTCATATTCTCCCAAAGCGTAAGAACGCCACCGCCTGCGCCTTGTCCGCCATAGCTGAGGTCAAACGGCACCGGCAGATTGGTGAGCGCGACCGGCCCCACTTGGCTACCCTTATTCGTGATGCCGATGCGGAAGGCGATATCGACCCTGTTGCCGTTAAACTGCCAGGACGCGGTCTGAAGGCTATAGGCGATGCCGGTGGTCACGCCGTTGATGGCAATCCCGATGCTCGATGTTTCCGCGCCATAATTGACGATCGACATCTTGTTGGCCCGTGGATAGGCGGGATCGCCGAAGACGAAGCTGCCCGCCGTGAAGGTCGGATTGCTGAAGTTGACGACCCCCGATCCGCCGACCCTGACATTGCTGCCGAAGCTCATGTCGGAGAAGGACACGGTTGAGCTGCCGGTAAACAGCAACTGGGTTTCGCCGGGCGTAATCCGGCAGTTCGACACGGCGAGATCGTTCACTTGATTGGTCGGCGCCAATCTGAAGAGGCTGGTGAAGATATCGCAGCTGGTGATCGAGCAGTTGTTCAAAGTCGTGTTGGCATGAAGACCAAAGAATGGAACCTCCGGCTGGTTGAAGGTGCAACTGGCGATATTCAGCTGTGTGATCGAATCCGTCGCGCTGTTGGACGTGATGAAGGACGTGCCGACGCCTTCGATGTGGCAATCGGTGAACTTATACTCGAGCGCGTTGGAGCCCGTGTTTACGAGCGAACTGAACTGGATCCAGTGGGCGGGCTTTGCATTCACGTTGCCCTGATTGAATTGGACCTGCTCGACGATGAGGCTGTTAGGCCCCTGCGCGCCGCTCCCCGCCCCACCGGTCACGCGAATATAGGCGTTGCATGTGAGGTCTTCAGTACCATTCTGCCCCAGTCGGCCGCCATTGATGTAGAGTTCCGGCCAACTGTCGACCAAAAGATGGACATCGGAGATGGCCGACGAATATAAGCCGCTGACTTTGGCGGAAATTCCGGCCCCCGCCGGTACATTTTCCTTGAACGAATAGCCGATGGCATGGCGGCTCACCATCACATTTTCCAGCCGGACATTGTAGCCGCCATAAACCGACACACCGATCGACCCCGCTGGCGGTGCGCTCGTGCCCGCCCGCGTGACATGGATATTGGTGAGCGCCATGGGGATGTTGTCCGAACCGGTTCCCATTGTGATGCAGGTCGCCACGCCTGCGGCAAATCGAAGCGCCGTCGGAAATTGTGTGGTCCCGCCGGGCCACAGGATGGCGTTGAAGGCAGCGCCACGCAGTTCGACGCCATAAGGAATGTTGAGGGTGCTGCCGCAGTTGATGGTCATCGCGGGCAGCAGGACAACACTCGCGCCGCTTGCGAGCGCTGCGTTGATGACTGGGGCGTCATCGGCCGCGCCGAGCGGGCTCGGAACAACGACACCGGGAACGTCTGGAAATGCCATGGGTCTTCCTCCTTCAGATTGGAGGCGACTCATTAATAGCAAATAGTGGGTGTAGGAAAGAACAAAACAGGAACAAAATTCAGGCCGGCACCCCATAAAGGTCATGCTCGTCGGCGTCCTCGATCAGGACGTCGATCATGTCGCCCTGCCTCAACGTCGCGCTGACGTCGCGCAGGAAGACATTGCCGTCGATCTCCGGCGCGTCGGCCTGTGAGCGCGCCGTTGCGCCGATCGAGCCGTCCTCCTCGTCCGGCTCGCCGACCTTGTCGATGATGACCGGCAGCACGCGCCCGACCTTGGCGGCGAGCTTGGCGGCGCTGATCGCAGCGGTCTTTTCCATGATGCGCTGGTAGCGCTCTTCCTTGACCTCTTCGGGCACCGCGTCGGGCAGGGCATTGGCAGCCGCGCCCTCGACCGGCTCGAAGCGGAACGCGCCGACGCGGTCGAGTTGCGCTTCGTCCAGCCAGTCGAGCAGATATTGGAAATCCGCCTCGGTCTCGCCGGGGAAGCCGACCACGAAAGTGGAGCGGATCGCGATGTCGGGGCAGATGCTCCGCCACTTGCGGATGCGGTCGAGCACCTTGGCTTCGTTGGCGGGCCGCTTCATCGCCTTGAGCACGCTCGGCGCGGCATGCTGGAACGGGATGTCGAGATAGGGGGTGAGCAGCCCTTCGGCCATCAACGGCACGACATGATCGACATGGGGATAGGGATAGACATAGTGCAGCCGAACCCAGGGGGCGCGGCCTTCCGCCGTGCGGAGCTGCCCGAGTTCGCGCGCGAGGTCGGTCATGTGGGTGCGGACCTCATGGCCCTTCCACTGGCGCGGTTCGTGACGGACGTCGACGCCATAGGCCGACGTGTCCTGGCTGATGACCAGCAGTTCCTTCGTCCCCGCCGCGACCAGCTTCTCCGCCTCGCGCAGCACCGCGTCGATGCGGCGGGAGACGAGATCGCCCCGGATCGAAGGGATGATGCAGAAGGAACAGCGATGGTTGCAGCCTTCGGAAATCTTCAAATAGCTGTAGTGGCGCGGGGTCAGCTTGAGGCCGCCTTCGGGCACCAGATCGACATAGGCGTTGGGCGCGGGCGGCGAAGCGTCATGCACCGCGTTGACGACCTGCTCATATTGATGCGCGCCGGTGACGGCCAGCACCTGCGGGAATTTCGCGCGGATCACGTCCGCTTCGTCGCCCATGCAGCCGGTCACGATGACGCGGCCATTTTCCGCGATCGCCTCGCCAATGGCTTCGAGCGACTCCTCCTTGGCCGAATCGAGAAAGCCGCAGGTGTTGACCAGCACCACGTCCGCCCCGGCATAGTCGGCCGACATCTGATAGCCGTCGGAGCGCAGCTTGGTCAGGATGCGTTCGGAGTCGACAAGATTCTTCGGACAGCCGAGCGAGACCATGCCCACCTTCGGGGCGTCGGGGATTTTGGTTGCCATGATCGGCGCGCACATAGGGATTTTGCGCGCGAATGTCACGGGGGGCGGTTTCAGCCTGCCGCTGCGCCTTCCACAATCTCGATGATGCAGTCGCCGGTCTGGAGCTTCTGCGCCTCCGGCTCCCAGAAGCCGATCGGGCGGTCGTCGCGATAGAGGCGCACGCCAAGGCCGGTGCGGATGGCGGAAAGCGGCCCGCCAATCTCCTGCGGCAGCACCGGGCGCTCGTTGAGCTTCACCCGCCCGCCGGAAGCGGCGAGGTCCGCCATATAATCGGCGATATGCTTGCCGCTGGTGCTCCCGGCAAGCAGCAGGCCGGCGAAGCTGACCGGGTTGATGACGGTGGTCGCACCCGCCTGCCGCGCGGGCAGTTCATTATCCTCGTTGCGCACGACGATGCTGATCGGCAGGCGCGGGGCGAGGTGCCGGGCGGTAAGCGTGATGAGGATCGACGTATCGTCCCGCCCCGCCGACACGATCATGCTCCGCGCCCGGTGAATCGCCACGTCCTTCAAGGTCCGGTCGCGGGTCGAATCGCCGCACAATATGTTGCAGCCCAGCGCCTCGGCTTCCGCGAGCGCTTTCTCGCTGCCGTCGATTACCACGATCTCGCGCGCGTCGGCGCCGCGCGCCAGCAGTTCGTTGACCGCCTCTTGCCCGCTGGTGCCAAAGCCGGTGACGACAATATGATTGTGCAGATCGGCCTGAATACGCGCCATGCGCCACCTGTAGATAATGTTGCGGAAGAAGAGGTTATAGGCCGTGCCGAGGAAGATCAGCCAGACGAACAGCCGGATCGGCGTCACGAAGATCGATTCGAACAGCCGCGCTTCGGGCGTTACCGGCACGATGTCGCCATACCCTACCGTCGTCACCGTGACGGTGGTGAAATACAGGACGTCGATGAAGCTGATGGCGTTGTCGTAATTGTCCTTGAGCCCATCGCGCCCGAACCAGTGCAGCGCCAGCACGATCGCGATCAACCCGAACACCAGCGCCAGCCGCCAGGCGAGGTCGGCCCAGAGCGGCAGCGCCGAGCGGCGGCGCAGAAAGCCCGCCTTGTCGGCGCGCTGTTGCGGATCGTTGATCCTCATGCGGGCGGCAACTGACCCAGCGGGTTGACGGGCGCGCGGTCCTTGCGCAGTTCGAAATGCAGCTTGGGCTTGCTGGCATAGCCGGTGTCGCCGGTGAGGCCGATGACCTGGCCCTTGGTCACTTTCTGCCCGCGCACCACATCCACCCGGCTGGCATGGCCATAGGCGCTGACCCAGCCGCCGCCATGGTTGAGCAGCACCAGCCCGCCGAATACCGCTACCTTGTCCCCTGCATAGGCGACGACGCCGTCCGCTGCTGCGCTGATTGGCGTGCCGATCGGCACGGCGATGTCGATGCCGTTGTTGCGTGCGCCGCTCTCGCCCGGCCCGAAGCGGGAGAGGATCGTGCCCCTGACCGGCCAGGCGAAGCTGCCGGCGAAGCGCACGGGCGGCGCGATGGGGACGTTGGTGGGCAGCGGGCGGCGCGGCGAGGACGCGACAGGTGTCGGAGCATTATCGGCCGCGGCCGGCTGGCCGCCGGTCAGCACATCGTCAATGTCGATGCGGAAGGCGGCGGCGCGCTGTTCGATGCTGGGCGGCCGGGTGGGCGTGTCGTCGGGCAGTAGCAGCCGCTGGCCGCGCCGCAGCACGAAGGGTTCGGCAAGGCCGTTGGCCGCTACGATGCGGCTCCACGCCACGCCATAGGCCGAGGCGATGGCGATCCCGGTCTCGCCCTCCGCCACCAGATGGTAGCGGCCGCCGGGGATGGACAGTTTCTGCCCGGCGCGGATGATGAAGGGCGGGGCGAGGCCGTTGGCGCGGGCGATCGCTTCCGATCCCGCGCCGGTGCGGTTGCCGATCCCGCGCAGCGTGTCGCCCGGCTGGACGATATAGCTCGACGCGGTTACCGGCCGCGCATTGGGCACGACTTGCTGCGCGGTCCAGACCGGCTCGGGTTCGGCCAGATCGACCGCCGAGGCGTCAGCGTCGAGCCGGGGCGGAGGCGTGGGCGTCGGCGCGCCGCGGTCGGCTTCGGCGGGGATGCAGGCGGACAGCATCAGCGGGCCGAGCGGCAGCATGGGAAGGAGCAGGCGCTGCATCGCGGTTGTTTATCGCATCGCGCGATGCTTGCTAGCCCTTAACCATGGCTATGGTGCGAACGCCGCCGCCGTCGCCGCCATCGCGCTGTCCTGCGTCAGGTCGTAATGGAGCGGAGTGACGGTGACATAGCCCTCCGCGATCGCGCCCAGGTCGCTGCCCTCGGGCACGGCGTCGCTGGAGCCGAGGCCGAACCAGTAATAGCGATAGCCGCGCGGATCGGTGCTTTCGACGATGCGGGTGCGATCCACGTCATGAAAGCCCTGCCGCACGACCCGCACGCCCTTGACCGCTTCAGGCTCGATGGCGGGAAAGTTGACGTTGAACAGCAGGCGGGGGCTGGGCGGCATGTCGATCAAGGGGCGCAGCACCCGCTCACCCCAGGCTAGCGCGGCGGCGAAGGGCACGGCGTCACCCATCCCTTCACGGGCATAGACCTGGCTCAAGGCAATCGACTTGATGCCCGAGATCGCGCCCTCCATCGCGGCGACCGTGCCCGAATAGGTCACGTCCTCGGCCAGATTGGCGCCGCGGTTGACCCCTGAAAGGATGAGGTCGGGCTTCGCCTCCTTCATCAGATGCCCGACCGCCATCATGACCGCGTCGGTGGGCGTGCCGGTGACGCTGTAATGCTTCTCCCCATGCTTGCGGATGCGCAGGGGGCGGGTGAGCGTCAGGCTATGGCCCGCGCCCGATTGCTCCTCGCTCGGCGCGACAATCCAGATATCGTCCGAAAAGCACCGCGCAATCTGCTCCAATATCCTAAGGCCGGGGGCGTGGACGCCATCGTCATTGGTCAGCAATATGCGCATGGGTCACTCCGGGAAGGCTTATCTGGGACGCAATATGGTGATGCCGCCCATATAGGGGGCGAGCGCTTCCGGCACGGTGACGCTGCCGTCGGCCTGCTGGTAGTTCTCCAGCACCGCCACCAAGGTTCGGCCCACGGCAAGGCCCGAGCCGTTGAGGGTGTGGAGGAAACGCGTCGCCTTCTCCCCCTCGGGCTTGTAGCGCGCGTTCATGCGCCGCGCCTGGAAGTCGCCGCAGTTGGAGACGGAGCTGATCTCGCGATAGGTCTGCTGGCTCGGCAGCCAGACTTCGAGATCATAGGTCTTGCGCGCGCCAAAGCCCATATCGCCGGCGCAGAGCAGCATCTTGCGATAGGGGAGGGCGAGCGCCTGAAGAATACCCTCCGCCGCGGCGCACATGCGTTCATGCTCGGCGTCGGAGTGTTCGGGCGCGCAGATCGCGACCAGTTCGACCTTCTCGAACTGGTGTTGGCGGATGAAGCCGCGCGTGTCGCGCCCGGCCGAACCGGCTTCCGAGCGGAAGCAGGGGGTGAGGGCGGTGAGGCGCACCGGGAGGCTCTCGGCGGGCACGATCTGTTGCGCGACGAGGTTGGTGAGCGAGACTTCGGCGGTGGGGATGAGCCAGCGGCCGTCCGTCGTCCTGAACAAATCCTCGGCGAATTTGGGCAGTTGCCCGGTGCCGAACAAAGCCTCGTCCCGCACCAGCAGCGGGACGGCGGTTTCCTCATAGCCGTTTGCGCTCGTCTGCGTGTCCAGCATATATTGCGCGAGCGCCCGGTGCAGCCGCGCCATCTGGCCGCGCAGCGCTGTGAAGCGCGCGCCCGAGAGCGCCGCGCCGCCCTCGAAATCCAGCCCCAGCGCAGGGCCGAAGTCGGCATGGTCCTGCGGCGTAAAGTCGAATGCGCGCGGCTTGCCCCAGCGGCTCAGTTCGACATTGTCGGTTTCGTCGGACCCATCGGGCACGTCGTCGGCGGGCAGGTTGGGGATGGCGGCCAGCATGGCGTTGAGCGCCTCGCCGGTTTCGCGATCCTCCGCCTCCAGCGCCGGTAGCCGGTCTTTCAATGCAGCGACTTCGGCCTTGAGCGCGTCCGCTGTGGCAATGTCCTTCGCCGCCATGGCCTGGCCGATCAGCTTGCTCGCCTCGTTGCGGCGGGCCTGGCCCTGCTGCAACTCGGTCTTGATCGCCCGGCTCCGCTCGTCGGTCGCCAATATCTCGCCCGACAGCGGCGTCAGCCCCCGGCGAGCGAGGGCGGCGTCGAAGGCGGCGGGGTTTTCGCGGATGAAGCGGATGTCGTGCATGGGGCAGCGCTATGCCGCCGCGCGCGCGGCCACGCAACCCTGCGTCCGCTGGTCCGTTGACCCCGCATCACGCAAGCCAAGCCAAGGAGACGGAGATGCGGATCGATCATGACGCGATGGTGCTGGTGGCGGACGGGCGCAAGCTGCTCTTCTTCCGCAACAAAGGCGACGGCGACTATCCGAACTTGCAAGCCGAGGCGGTGAAGCAGCAGGACAATCCCTCTCACCTCGATCAGGCGTCGGACAAGGCGGGGCAGTCCTCCAGCACCGGCACCCAGTCCGGCACGATGGGCGAGAATGATTATCACGAGCTGGAGGAACAGCGGTTCGCCGCAGAGGCCGCCGAACTGTTGAAGCGGCGCGCCTTCGCCAACGATTATGAGAAGCTCATCATCGTCGCACCGCCAACGGCGCTCGGCGAAATGCGCAAGCATCTGCACAAGGAAGTGCAGGATCGGCTGGTGGGCGAGATCGCGAAGGATCTGACCAACCATCCGGTGCCCGAGATCGAGAAGCTGATCGCGGCCAGCTGAGCCGACTGGCGCAAAAGGAAAGGGCGGCCCGCTAACCGCAGACCGCCCTTTCCTTTGTCCATTCGGTTGACCGGTCAGGCCGCGCCTTGCGCCTTCCGCTCGGCGAAGCGCCGGCGGGCGACCAGCGCGACCGCCGCCGCGCCGAACAGGAGCACCATGGGCGGCGCGGGAACGTCCGTGCCGCCGGTGCTGCTCGAGCCCCCGCTCGAGCTGCTGGAAGAGGAACTGCTCGACGAGCTGCTGCTCGACGAAGAGGAGGAACTGCTGCCGCTCGATCCCGTGCTGCCGAAGCTCGACGATCCGCCTGACGAAGAAGAGGAACCGCTCGACGAGGAGGAACTGGAGGAAGACGAGCTGGACGACCCGCTCGATCCCGAGCTGCCGCTGGACCCGGAGCTGCCGCTCGATCCCGAGCTGCCGCTGGAGGAATGCGGCGGCTTGTGCGGATGGTCGGGCTTGCCCGGCTTGCCGCCGCTCGACCCGCCCGAACTGCTCGAAGAGGAGCTGGACGAGGAAGAGGAGGATGAGCTGCTGCTCGACGACGAAGAGGAGCTGGAGCTGACGCCCGACGAGGTCGACACGTTGCCCGACGAGGTCGAGATATTGCCGGAGCTGGTCGAGCTGCTGATACCGCCGGTCGAGCTGCTGGTGGACGAGATCACGACCGATCCGCCGCTGCCGCCGCCACCGCCGCCGAAGAAGCCGCCGATGAACCCGCCGCCGCCAAAGCCGCCGCCGCCGCCCATGACGATCGGCACCGCGCCGCCGCCGCCGGAGACGACCGGCATTTCGGCGGGCGCCATCGAGATCGGCGCGGGCAGGGGCACGGGGGCCTGCTGGCTGGTGACGGTGACGGTCTGCGGCGCGCAGGCGGTCACGGTCCGCACGACCTTGCGCTTGACCGTCCGCACCGCGTAGCGCTTCTTGGGCGCGGCCTTCATGCTCTTGCTGCTGTGGACCACCGCGGGGCGCGCGCTTTCGGCGACATGGACGGCGCCGCCGCCGATGATCGCACCGCCACAGGTGCAGGCACACAATTTAGCCAAAGCCATCCGTACCGACATAGGATCCACTCTTATCTTTGTTGCCGCTGGACCCGCCGCGGCTTGCGCCTGGAGGGTGTCGGGAACTTCCTGTGCCTAAGAACGCAAAAGAAAGGGTTAACTTCAATGCCGTTAACCCTGAATCTGGCTTCCAAGTCGAGGGAAAAGCTGCCGTCCGATCAAGGGATATGGTTAACGTCCCACTCTGGCACGGCGGCCTTGCGCGATGTTAAGGCGGCTTGCGCCAGGGCAGGGGCGGCGGGCGCGCGGAGCGACTCGATGGCGCGCGCGAGCGCAGCGAATGTCCGCTTGTATCGGGTCGCGCCGATGGCTATGAGGCGCGCAATCAAAGTCATAGGCGCCCGGACAAAGAGAAAAGCGCCGGGGTCTTTACGAGTCGGAGAGCCAGATGGCATCGGTGCTGAATTCCGATAAAGACGGTGAAAAGCCGCCCAAATCGACTGTAACGCTTCCCGCAGACTACCGTCCGTCGGCCGACGAAGACTTCATGAACCCGATGCAGCTGGAATATTTCCGCCAGCGCCTTTGGGAATGGAAGAAACAGATTTTGGCCGAGGCGGAAGGCACGCTGGCCGTGCTCCAGAACGAGCCGTTGCGCGAGCCCGATCTCAACGATCGCGCGTCGAGCGAGACCGACTGGTCGATCGAGCTTCGCACCCGCGACCGCCAGCGCAAGCTCATCTCGAAGATCGACGCCGCGCTGCGCCGCATCGATGAGGGCGAATATGGCTATTGCGAAGTCACCGGCGAACCGATCTCGCTCGGGCGCCTCGAAGCCCGCCCGATCGCGACCATGACCGTCGAGGCGCAGGAGCGCCATGAGCGGCAGGAAAAGATTTCGCGCGACGATTAACCCTTTTTCCATCACCCCGCGCTTAGGATGCCCGCCATCGAACGGCAATTTCACGCGGGTTTGTGCATGGACGACAATCAGGACATATCTGACCGGGGACCGGCGCGCGCCGCGCCGCGTGACAGCCTGTTCCTGCTGACGACCCTCAGCACACCCGAAGGCGCGCCGCTCGGCAAGGCCCGGGTGCGCAACCTGTCTGCAACTGGCCTGATGGCCGATTGCGAGCGGCCGGTCCCTGCCGGCGCGCATATCATTTGCGATCTGCGCGGCGTGGGTCAGGTGAGCGGCACCATCGCCTGGTCGCGCGAGGACAAGATCGGCCTGGCGTTCGACGAGCCGATCGACCCGCAACTCGCCCGCAAGCCGGTGACCGGCAAGGGGCAGCAGGCGATGCCCGACTATCTGCGCTCGGCCCAGCACCGTCTGCCGCGGCGCTGAGCGGCGCTGTCCATTCTTTCAGCGTCATGAGAAAGCCCCGCTGACCATCGGGTCATCGGGGCTGTTCACGTCATAGTGGATAGAAAGCATCAGGCCGGCGGCGGTCGTTGCATGACCGCCCGGCCGACCCGGCGCAGCGTCAATGCTGCTGCGCCATCTCCTCCTTGAGCCGCAATTTCTGCTTCTTGAGCGACGCGACCAGGATGGCGTCGGGCATGGGCCGACTCGTCTCCGCCTTGATTCGCGCTTCCAGACCGGCATGCTTTGCCGAAAGAGCTGAAATGTGGCTGTTTTCCATGACAATCTCCTTACAGGGGCGATGGATTTTTGAGTAGATCATGATTCGCGCGGCTTGTCTCGCGCGCTCATTCGCTTTGCGATGGACCGCTTGGAAATTTGCGATGGCCCGCATCGTCCTGCGCCGCTATCAGGAGCAGTCAGGGTCAGTGACGGGGAATCGAAAGCGCGGTGAGCCGGGAAGATATCATGCGCCGGTTGGAGCATCTGCGTATCGAGCATCGCGATTTGGACAGCGCGATCGGCGCGCTGGCGGCGGCTGGCGGCGGCGACCAGATGCAGATCGCGCGGCTCAAGAAACGCAAGCTGCGCCTGCGCGACGAAATCGCGATGCTGGAGGACGCGCTGGTCCCGGACATCATCGCCTGAGCGCCGACGCGGTTAACGCCGCGCTAACCGATCCCAAATGGGACATCCGGCTGATCGTCGCTGCAACGGGACTGACAGGATTGTCGAAATATGGCAGTCAAGCGCAATGCAAAGCGCAGCCCTTCTTGATCGCGGACTTCACCGCCGCCTGGTCGACGGCCTCTATGTCGAGGCGATGGTCATGGCCGACGAGGCGCGCACCTATTTCGACGGCGGCGCGTCGCTCGACGAGGGCATGGCCGATCCGCTGCGCCGCGTCGCCTTCGCCTGCGAATCATTGAAGGTCACGACCCGGCTGATGCACATCATCGCCTGGCTGCTGAGCCAGCGCGCCTGGCAGCGCGGCGAAATCGGCGATGCTGATCTGGCTGACGAAAAATATCGGCTCGGCCGCGCAAGCCCGAGCGACGGCGACCTGGCGGCGAGTTTCCCCTTCACCGCGCGCGCGCTGATCGACGCGAGCCAGGAACTGTATGACCGCGTGTCGCGCCTTCAGGACCGGATGGACATGATGATGGGGCAGGGCGTTGTGGAAGAGATAAGCCCCGCCCGCGCGCTGCTCGACCGGCTGAGCCAGGCGTTCTGACGCCAAGCCAGCCGGCCCGTTTCCGGCTGGCGCTATAACGGGAAGTTGGTCTAGACCCACGCCATGACCGATGGTTTGCGGTTCCAACGCCGCGTCTCTGGCTGCCCGGATGCCGCCCGCCTTCTGATCGCGTCCCTGCTGGCGACCGCGCCGGTCGCCGTGCGCGCGCAGCAGGCCACGCCCGCCGATCCCGTGCCTGATGTCGCCCAGTCGCTCGATGCCATGCCCGATATCGGCGTCGATTGGCCCGATATGGCCCAGCCCGACAGCGTCGTCCCGCTGCCCGCCGATCCCGCTGATCCCGCCGCGCAGGCCGTCGACGCGGCGCCGACCGCTAGCGACCCCGCATCGGGGCAAGAGCCGGCGGAAGAGGCGGCGAGCTTCGCCGATGCAGGCGAGGAGCGGCGCTACACTGTCCAGCTGAACGGCGTGGACGCCATCGCCGACGCGCAGTTCACGCAGCGCTTCGACGAGTTGTCCGTGCTGAAACAGGGCGACGGCAAGCCCGCCAACCTCGCTCAGATCAACCGCCGGATGAAGGAGGATGGCGAGCTGCTCGACCGGCTGCTGCGCGCCAAGGGCTATTATGCCGCGCGCATCCGCAGCGCCGTCACCGCGCCGCCCGCTGGCAGCGATCGGCTCTTGGTGGCGTTCGACATCGTGCCCGGCACGCAATATCTGCTGGCGTCGGTCGATGTGCTGGGGCTGGCGGAGGCGGGCGAGCGGGAGGCGAAGCTGCGCGCGGCCTTCCTGCCCAAGCCCGGCGATCCGGTTGACGCCGACGCGATATTGGCGGGGCGCGATGCGCTGGCGACCAGCCTTGCGGAAAGCGGTTTCCCCTTCGCCCGCGTGGACGAGCCCGAAGTCCGCATCGACCATGAGGAGCGCAAGGGCGATCTCGACCTCATCGTCGCGCCCGGCGGCTTCCGCCGGTTCGGCGCGATCCGCATGGACGACACACGCTTGTTCGACGCCGATCATGTGCAGGATATCGCCCGTTTCGATCCGGGCGACACCTATATGGCGTCGGATGTCGAGGATTTGCGCCGCGCGATCGTGGCGACCGGGCTGGTTTCGTCGGTGACGCTGACTCCGCAAGATGCGGGCGACGGCGAGCATGTCGATCTCGACGTCGCGCTGCGCCCCGCGCCGCTCAGGACGATCGCGGGCGAACTGGGCTATGGCACGGGCGAGGGCTACCGCGCAGAGGTGAGCTGGCAGCATCGCAACCTCTTTCCGCCCGAAGGCGCGGTGACGGTGCGCGGCGTCGTTGGCACGCAGGAGCAGACCGCCTCCTTCACGTACCGCCGCAACAATTTCAAAAGGCGGGACAATGTGCTGACCGGCCTCGTGTCGGTCAGCAACATCCGGCGGGACGCTTATGACGCCCGGACCATCACGCTGGCGGGCGGGCTGGAGCGGCAGACCAACATATTGTTCCAGAAAAACTGGGTCTGGCGCGTCGGCGCCGAACTCATCGCGTCGGACGAGGCGGATGCGTTTTCCGGCGGCGCGCGGCGTACCTTCTTCATCGGCGCGGTGCCGCTGAGCCTCACTTATGATGGCAGCGACGACCTGCTTAACCCCAGCAAGGGCTTTCGCCTCGGCGGGCGGGTCAGCCCCGAATTGTCGTTCCAGGGCAGCAGCTTCGGCTATGCGCGGGTGCAGCTCGACGGCAGCCTCTACCAGCCGGTGGGGGAAAAGGTCGTCGTCGCCGCGCGGGCGCGGTTCGGCACCATAATTGGGTCTACGGTGGACCGCATTGCGCCGTCCCGCCGCTTCTATGCCGGCGGCGGCGCGTCGGTGCGCGGCTATGGCTATCAGGCGATCGGCCCGCGCTACGGCCCGGACGATGATCCGGTGGGCGGCAAGAGTCTCGCCGAATTTTCGCTCGAGGGGCGTATCCGCTTCGGCAATTTCGGCGTCGTGCCGTTCGTCGACGCGGGCAACATCTCCACCACTTTCCTGCCGCGCTTCCGCGACCTGCGGATCGGCGCGGGCATGGGGGTGCGATATTATAGCAATTTCGGCCCGATCCGGGTCGATGTCGGCACGCCGCTCAACCCACAGTCGGGCGATCCAAAGATCGCGGTCTATGTGTCGTTGGGCCAGGCTTTCTGATGGCGGAGGACGCACCTCCCCCACCTGCGCCAAGACCGCGCCGCGCCTGGGACGGGCGCTGGCAGCGCTGGCTGCTGGGCGTGCTGCTGGCGTTGTTGGGGATCGTCGTGGGCGCGCTGATCTGGCTCGACACCGCGCCGGGGCATCGCTTCCTCGCGTCGCGCATCGCCACCATCAAGTCATCCTCCGGCCTGCGCATTCATGTCGATCGGATCGAAGGCAGCATCTACCGCAAGGCGGTCCTGCACAATCTGACGCTGTCCGATCCCAAGGGGCTGTTCCTCGACGCGCCGCGCGTGGAGCTGGACTGGTGGCCCTTCGCCTGGCTGTCCAACCGGCTCGACATCGACCGGCTGGTCATTCCGCGCGCTACCTTGCACAAATTGCCGGCGCTGAACCCGACCCGCCGGCAGGGGCCGATCCTGCCCGGCTTCGATATCCGTCTGATGCAGTTTTCGGTCGGCCGCCTGACGATCGCGCGCGGGGTGGCGGGGCCGGAGCGGATCGCGACCATGGCGGGCGACGCCGATATTCGCGGCGGCCGCGCGATTATCGATCTGACCGCGCGCACCCTCGGCGGCGGCGACGCGCTGACGATCGCGCTCGACAGCCGGCCGGATAATGACCGTTTTTCGCTCGACGTGGCCGTCAACGCGCCCAAGGGCGGCATCCTGGCGGCGATGGCGGGGCTCAAGCAGGCGGCCAATCTACGGATCGGCGGCAAGGGGAGCTGGACGGCGTGGGACGGCCGCCTTGCCGCCACGCTCGACGCCGCGCCGGTCGCCGATTTCGTGCTGGCGGCCCGCAGCGGCGCCTATTCGGCGCGCGGCACGATCGAGGGGAAGGCGATCGCGGGCAACGGCCTGCTGCGCCGCATGGCCGATCCGCGCCTTGCGGTCCGGGCGAGCGGGACGCTGATCGACCGTATTCTCGACGGGCGGGTGACGCTGCAATCGGCTGCGTTCGACCTCAGCGCCGACGGGGCGATCGACCTGCGCAACAATGCGCTCGACAATGTGCAACTGGCGGTGAAGCTCGCCCGGCCGCAGGCGCTGGTCAAGACTATGCGCGGCACCGATGTGGCGCTGAAAGCGCGGCTGGACGGCGCTTTCGCGTCGCTCGGCTATGATTATCTGCTGACCGCGCGCGACATCGCGTTCGACAAGACGGTGATCCGCGACGTTCGCGCCCAAGGCAAGGGGCGCATCGCCGAGCGCGGGCCGGCGCTGATCCCTATTAGCCTGCGGGCGCGCCGGCTGGACGGGCAAGGCGATCTGGTCGAGGGGATCGTCCGCAATTTCCAGATCGACGGCGTGCTCCAGCTCAAGGGGCAGCAGATCATCAGCAATCCCATGCCCTTCCGATCGGACAAGCTGCGCGGAAAGCTGGTGATGCTCATCGACCTAGCGAACGGTCGCTATGATTTCGGGCTGGACGGACAGATTAACGGCCTCTTCATCCGGGGCTTCGGCATCGTCGATCTGACCTCGAAGCTCAAGGCCGTGCCGCGCCGAGACGGCGGCTTCGGCCTGAGCGGTGCGGTCGCGGCGAAGGTCCGGCGGCTCGACAATGAATTTCTGCGGACCCTGGGCGGCGGCCTGCCGAGCGCGCGGAGCAAGATCGAGCTTCTGCCGGACGGACGGATCGCGCTGACCAATCTCGCGCTGGATTCGCCGCTGCTGACGCTCGCCGGCACCGGCATTCGCAATCCCGACCAGACGCTCCATATCGAGGCAAGCGGGCGGCATCAGCGCTACGGTCCGCTGCAACTGACGCTCGACGGCATGATCGAGCGGCCGGAAATCCACCTGCTGCTGCAACGGCCGCTCGATGCGCTCGGCCTGCGCGATGTGCGCGCGCACCTTGTCCCCGACGCGGCTGGCTATAGCTATACGGCGGAGGGCGGATCGACGCTTGGCCCCTTCACCGGGCGCGGCGTCATCCTGCTGCCGCCCGGCGGGCAGGCGGTGGTGCGCGTCGCCAATCTGGCCGTCTCCGGCGTAACCGCCAGCGGCGATATCCGTCCGATCGCCGGCGGCCTCGACGGGCAGCTCGGCGTTACCGGCCCGGTCAGCGGCTACATCAATTTCAAGCCTGTCAACGCCGTGCAGCAGGTGCAGCTGAAGCTTGCCGCCAACGACGCCAGCTTCGACGGGCCGACCGTCATCGCGGTGCGGCGCGGTACGCTCGACGGCACGATCCTGCTCGATCCGGCGGGCACCAGCGTCACCATGACGGCGCAGGCGCGCGGGCTGCGGGTGGGCGGCGTGCTGCTCGGCCGCTTCGCCGCCAATGCCGATCTGGTCGATGGCGTGGGCAAGGTGCGCGAGAGCCTGTCGGGGCAGCGTGGCCGGCTGTTCGACATTCAGGGCGAGGCGCAGGTGGAGCATAACCGCATCCGCCTGTCGGCCGGCGGCACGATCGACAAGCGCGCGATCCGCCTCACGCGCGCGGCGCTCTTCACCCGGACCGAGGATGGCTGGCGGCTGTCACCCGCCACGATCAGCTATGCCGGCGGATCGCTGCAACTGGCGGGCGAACTGGGCGCGGCCACGACCCGGATCGAGGCGCGGATGCAGAAGCTACCGCTCTCGCTGCTGGACATTGCCTATGACAATCTGGGCCTTGGCGGTATGGCGACGGGATCGCTCACCTATGCGCAGCCGCGCGGCGGCGGGATGCCGACCGGCAAGGCGGAACTGCGCATCCGTGGCCTCTCCCGCTCCGGCCTGTCCCTGAGTTCCCGCCCGGTGGACGTGGGCGTCAACGCGGCCTTGACGCAGGATCGGCTGGCGACCCGCATGGTCTTCGTCGCCGATGGCCGAACGATCGGCCAGGCGCAGGCTTTGCTCAATCCGCTGGGGCAGGGCGGTGGCCTTGTCGAGCGGTTGAACCGCGCGCCTTTCTTCGCGCAACTGCGCTATAACGGCACCGCCGATACGCTCTGGCGGCTGGTGGGCGTGGAGATCGTCGATATCGGCGGCATGGTGGGCGTGTCGGCCGACATGCGCGGCACGCTGGGCCAGCCGGTGATTACCGGCAGCTTCGTCAGCGATGCCGCCACGATCAACAGCCCGGTCACAGGTATGCGGCTGCGCGGAGTCAAGGCACGGGGCCGCTTCTCCGGCGCGCAGCTCGTTATCTCCAGCTTCGCCGCGACCGCGCAAAATGGCGGGGGCGTCGCGGGCACGGGCCGCTTCACCTTCAACGGCATCGCCGGGGTTGGCATGGACCTGGCGCTCCAGGCGGAGAATGCCGCGCTGCTGGAACGGGACGATATTGCCGCGACTGTGACCGGCCCGATCACGATCAAGTCCGATGGCGTCGGCGGCACGATCGGCGGCGATCTCGTCCTCAACCGCAGCCGCTTCACTCTTGGCCGGGCCGCGGCCGTCGCGCAGATCCCGGAACTCAAAGTGATAGAGATCAACCGTCGGGGCGAGGAGATTGAGCGGCCGCGCACCACCGTGCCATGGGCGCTGGCGATCAAGGCGCGGGCGCGCAACCGGCTGATCGTCACCGGCCTCGGTCTCGATAGCGAATGGCGCGCCAATCTCGATATCGGCGGCACCGTGACCAATCCCGCCATTGCCGGGCGGGCCGAACTGGTGCGCGGCGGCTACGAGTTCGCCGGCCGCCGCTTCGAGCTGCGCGAAGGCAATATCCAGTTCGATGGCAAGGTGCCCACCAACCCCACGCTCGACATCAGCGCGGAGGCGGACGTCAGCGATCTTTCCGCCGTCATCCATGTCGGCGGCACGGGGTTGAAGCCCGACATCAGCTTCACCAGCACGCCCGCGCTACCGCAGGACGAACTGCTCTCGCGCATCCTGTTCGGCACGTCGATCACCAATCTCTCGGCGCCCGAAGCGCTGCAACTCGCCTCGGCCGTGGGATCGCTTCAGGGCGATGGCGGGCTCGACCCGATCAACGCGGTGCGCAAGGCGGCGGGGCTGGACCGTCTGCGCATCATCGCGGCCGACCCGACCCAGGGGCAGGGCACGTCGATCGCGGCGGGCAAATACCTCACCCGCAAGACCTATGTCGAACTCATCACCGATGGGCAGGGCTACAGCGCCACGCGGATCGAATATCAGGTCACGCGCTGGCTCTCGCTGCTCGGCGCAATCTCCACATTGGGGCGGCAGAGCGCGAACGTGCGCGTGTCGAAGGATTATTGAGCGTGGCGAAGAGCCGGATCGATGCCGCGACCGCGATCAGCGTGGCGGACCTGTTCACCATCGGCATCGGCCCGTCCAGTTCGCATACGGTGGGGCCGATGCGCGCGGCGCTCATGTTCATGGATTCGCTGCCGGCCAAGCCTGCCCGCGTGCAATGCGAACTGTTCGGATCGCTGGCGCTGACCGGGCGGGGCCATGCCACGGACAGTGCGATCCTGCTCGGCCTGTCGGGCTACAAGCCCGAGGGCGTCGATCCTGACGCGATCCCGGCGATCCTCGCCGCCATCCGACAGGAAGGCCGCATCCGCTTCGGCAGCACGCTGGGCGGCCATGTGCCGTTCGTGGAGGAACGCGACCTCATCTTCCGGATGGGCGAATTTCTGGAAGCGCATAGCAACGGGTTACGCTTTACTGCCTGGTTTGACGGTGGCACCGAGCCGGTCATGCGGGATTATTATTCGATCGGCGGCGGCGCGGTGCTGGCCGGGGACGTGCCGACGGCCGACGACCCGCCGCTCGGCCACAATCTCGTCCAGCCCTATCCCTTCTCCTCCGGCGCGGAGCTTATGCGGCAGGGGGAGGAAAGCGGCCTTTCCATCGCTACGCTCGTCCTGCGCAACGAAGGCGCATGGCGCACGCAGGCGGAGACGGAGAGCTTCCTCGACGCGGTGATCGATGCCATGTCCGCCTCGATCGACCGGGGGCTGGAGCAGGAGGGATTGCTGCCCGGCGGGCTCAAGGTCCGCCGCCGCGCCCGCGCCATCCATCAGCGGCTGCGGCTCCAACAGGACGCTCTCGGCCCTGCGCAGATTTTCGAGTGGGTCAGTCTGTTCGCGCTGGCGGTGAATGAGGAGAATGCAGCGGGCGGCCGCGTCGTCACCGCCCCCACCAACGGCGCGGCAGGCGTCATCCCGGCCGTGCTGCACTATTATCGCCGCTTTGTTCCCGGCGCGGATCTGGACGGCGAGCGGCGCTTCCTGCTCACCGCCGCTGCGATCGGCTTTCTCTACAAGAAGCGCGCCTCCATCTCCGCCGCCGAAATGGGTTGCCAGGGGGAGGTCGGTGTCGCCTGCTCCATGGCCGCCGCAGGCCTGGCCGCTGTGCTGGGCGGCACCAATGGGCAGGTCGAAAATGCGGCCGAAATCGGCATGGAGCATAATCTTGGCCTCACCTGCGATCCTATTGGCGGGCTGGTCCAGATCCCCTGCATCGAGCGCAACACGATGGGCGCGGTGAAGGCGATCAACGCCGCCTATCTCGCGCTCCAGGGCGACGGGCGGCACATCGTCAGCCTCGACGCGGTGATCGAAACGATGCGCCAGACGGGCGAGGACATGGCGAGCCGCTACAAGGAAACCTCGCTTGGGGGCCTTGCCGTCAACGTCGTGGAATGTTGATCCATGTTTCGATCGCTTCGTCGTCCATTTTGCACCGCAGCACGGCCAGTCGAGCCGATTTCGTGACATTATAGCAACATTATCAATTGTTTATCGGAGGTTCATGCAACCAACGGGTTTGCAGCTGCTTCAACGTCTCACCCCGGACAGGGGTTTGAAAGAGACGATGGAGTATTCCTTATGCGTAAGTTGATGGTCGCAGCTTTTCTGGCTGGCGCCACCGTCGCCGCCCCTGCCTTGGCGCAGGACGTAAATTCCACTTTCACCGGCCCGCGCGTCGAAGCGATCCTGGGTTATGACCATGTCGGCGCCGGCAGCGATTTCGACAATGACAATGGCCGCGACGACCAGTCGATCGACGGGCTGCTCTATGGCGTCGGCGTCGGCTATGACGTCAACCTCGGCAGCGCCGTGGTCGGCGTGGAGGGAGAGTTTACCGACTCGACCGCCAAGAGCGACCGCTTCGATCCCACCGACCAGTTCGGCTTCGGCCGGGTAAGCCAGGGCCGCGATTTCTATGTCGGCGCGCGCGCAGGCATCCTCGCCAACCCGGCGACGCTCGTCTACGTCAAGGGCGGCTATACCAACAGCAAGCTCAACGTGCTGGCGGGCAACACCAACGAGACGACCGACACGTCGTTCAAGCTGGACGGCTGGCGCATCGGCGGCGGCGTGGAGCGGGCGATCAACGCCAACACCTTCGCCAAGGTGGAATATCGCTATTCCAACTATACCGACGGCAAGCTGGATTTCCCCAACGGGGCGACCAGCGAGCGCTTCAACGTCGACACCGACCGGCATCAGGTGGTGGCGAGCGTCGGCTGGCGCTTCTGACGCGATGAGCGGGGAGGGCCGGAGCAATCCGGCCCTCGATTGGATGATTACGGATTGGCAAGCTCGCTACCCAACATCCTCCCCTGCAAGGGGAGGATCGCGCCATCGTAGAACAAGGACCATTATCGGTTTAGCGGTAATTGCCTTTCTTTAAGCCCCGCCCTTCCAGCCAGCACGCAGGACTGCTATTTACATTGCTGTGAGTAACGCGATTCCCCATAACTACGCCATCGGCATCGATCCCGACGACATCGACTTCATGGGTCATGTCAACAATGCCAGTTACCTCAAATGGGTGCAGAATGCCGTGCTCGATCATTGGCGGGCGCTTGCCCCGGCCGAGGCGGTCGCGCAGCATCTCTGGGTCGCGCTCAAGCATGAGATCACCTACCGCAAGCCCACATTCCTCGACGATGAAGTAATCGCCACCGTCCTGCTCGAAAAGGTGCAGGGCGCGCGCGCTTTCTATGAAACGGTCATCCGGCGGGGTGAGGACGTGCTGGCAGAGGTCAAGTCCAGCTGGTGCTGTATCGACGCCAGCACCCTGCGCCCCGCCCGGCTGGCGCGCGACGTGATCGAGCGCTTCTTTACCGGGGACGACAGCGAGCGGTGAGTCAGAGCGACACACCTTGAAAAGAACCGTTCGCCCTGAGCCTGTCGAAGGGCTCTTCGTTTCTTCGGAAGAAGAGGCAGGGCTTCGACAGGCTCAGCCCGAACGGAATTGGGTGTCACCTTGATTTAAACCGCGTTGCCTTAAGCCACTGCGATCGTCCCATGTGCCCGTCCCATGCGGCGGATCGCGGCGACCTTGGCGTGGAGCGGTGTCCAGTCGTCGGCTTGGTCGATGGCGCGCCAGATCGCCTCGACCTCCTCGATGTGCATGGAGCAGGGGGCGTCATCTGCCCAATAGTCATGGTCGCGCGCGCCGGCGACGGCCGCGAAGCCGATGATCGCTTCGCGGAAGGTTGCCCAGTCTGCCCCGGCATAGCCGCTCTCGTCGCGCGCCTTTCCGCCACGCCAGTCATGGAAGAAGCGGTCGATCGGCGTCGCGGTCGCGATCATGCAGCGCACCGCCGCCTCGATCATCGGGCCAGGATCGGTGCCCGCAACGACGCCCAGCCGCCAGCAGAAGCGGCGCTGCATCGCCGCGGCATAGAGAGCGGGAAAGCGTTCGAGTTGTTCGACCAGCGGTGCGGTGTCCGTCAGCGCGCGGAGCGACACGGCCAGCTGCGCTACATCCCAATGGATCGCCTCCGCCTGCCGGCCGAAGGCGTAGAGGCCGGCATGGTCGAAATAGGCGGCGGTGAAGCCGGCGTCCCAAAGCGGGGTGAAGCGCCACGGGCCATAGTCGAAACTTTCGCCCGTGACGTTGATATTGTCGCTGTTGAGCACGCCATGGACGAAGCCCGCGATCATGTAGCTGGTGGCAAGGTCGGCGGTGCGCTCGACCACGCGGCCGAGCAGTTGCGCCGGCGGATTGTCGCCGGCTGTTTCGCCGTAGAGCCGGGTCAGGGCATAGTCGGTCAGCCGCTCCAGCAGCGCCGTGTCGTCAAGGAAGGCGGCGCGCTGGAAGCTGCCGATGCGGATATGCGAATGGCTGAGCCGCACCAGCACCGCCCCCCGCGTCGGCGAGGGCTCGTCATTGCGCTCCAGCGCCTCGCCGGTCTCTATAAGGGAGAAGGTTTTGGACGTGTTGACGCCGAGCGCTTCGAGCATCTCGGTCGCCAATATCTCGCGCACCCCGCCCTTCAACGTCAGCCGCCCGTCGCCGAAGCGGCTATAGGGCGTCTGGCCCGACCCCTTGGTGCCAAGGTCGAGCAGGCGCTCGTCGGCGTCGCGCAATTGCGCGAAGAGGAAGCCGCGTCCGTCGCCGATGTCGGGATTATAGTGGCGGAACTGATGGCCGTGATAGCGCAGCGCCAGAGGCTGCGGCAGGCTACCCTCCAGCGGGACGAACCGGCCGAAATGGGCGATCCATTCGTCGTCGCTCAGGCCATCAAGGCCCACCGATGCCGCCGCGCCATCGTTGCGGAAGCGCAGGATTGTCTGTGGGAAGTCCGCCGCCGCGACTGGAACGGCGATGTCGGGCATCAGCATGTCTATTTCGGTCGCGGGGCGATAATTGGCGGCTTGCGGGGGCTGGCTCATGCGGCGATATGGGGGTGAGGCAGCCGAAGGATCAAGCTTGAGCGGCTATAAGGACGGATATTGGTGGTCACCCGATGGGCTGCGGCTTCATTATCGGGACTATCCGGGCGGCGAGGAAGGCCGGCCGCCTTTGCTCTGCCTGCCGGGGCTGACGCGCAACGCCCGCGATTTCGAGCCGCTCGCCGCGCGGCTGGCGGGGCAATGGCGGCTGATCTGCCCTGACCTGCGCGGCCGGGCCGAAAGCGCCTATGCCAAGGACGCGATGACCTATGTCCCGCTCACCTATTTGCAGGACATCGGCCGGCTTCTCGCCGACCTTGGCGCGCGCCGCTTCGTCGCGATCGGCACGTCGCTCGGCGGCATCATCACCATGCTGATCGCCGCCACCCATCGCGAATGGCTGGCCGGCGCATTACTGAACGATGTCGGGCCTGAAGTGGACAAGGCGGGCCTCGACCGCATCCGCACCTATGTCGGCGTCGGCCAGTCGCACCCGACCTGGGTCCATGCCGCCCGCGCGCTGGCGGAGGCCAATGCGGACGTTTATCCCGGCTATGATCTGGAACGCTGGCTGGCGATGGCGAAGCGCCTCTATCGCCTCAACAGCGGCGGGCGCATCGTGCTCGATTACGACATGAAGATCGCCGAGCCGATCCGTGCCATGGGCAGCGAAACCGGGGTCGATATGTGGCCGGTCATGCCGGCCTTCCGCGGCATCCCGACGCTGCTGCTGCGCGGCGCGCGGTCCGACCTTCTGAGCGAGGCCAATGCCGAGCGCATGGCGCGCGAGATCGGCGAGAGCGCGGAACTGGTGACGGTGCCCGATGTCGGCCATGCTCCCGCGCTCGACGAGCCGGAAAGCGTCGCCGCGATCGACCGGCTGCTCGCCCGCGTGCTGCATGGCTGAACCGCCCCATATCCTCCACGTCCATGGCAGCTTCTCGCTCGGCGGCAAGGAAGCACGCGCCGTGCGGCTGATGAACATCTGGGCCGACAAGGCGCGGCACAGCATCATGAGCGCCGATCCCCAAGCGATGGGCGCGCGCGCCGCGATCGATCCGGGGGTGAGGGTGGATTTCCCCGATGGCCCCTCCTTCGCGGGCAAGCCGGGGCTTGCGCGCTATCGCGAAATTCGCGCTTTCCTCAAACGCTTCGATCTTGTCCTCACCTATAATTGGGGATCGATGGACGCCGTGATGGCGCATCGGCTGGCGGGCCGGGGCGCAGGGATGCCGCCGCTGATCCATCATGAGGACGGCTTCAACGCCGACGAAACCGATGGCCTCAAGACCAAGCGCAACCTGTTCCGCCGCGTCGGCTTGCAAAGCGCCCATGCGCTGGTGGTGCCCTCGGTGCGGCTGGAGGGGATAGCGCGCCACGTTTGGAAACAGCCGGCGGGCAAGGTGCATCTGATCCGTAACGGCATCGATGTCGCCCGCTATGCCTATCCGCCCGCGCCTGACGCGATCCCGGACCTCGTCCGGTCGCCGGGCAAGCTGCTGGTCGGCACGCTCGCCGGATTGCGGCCGGTCAAGAATATCCCCCGCCTCGTCCGCGCCGTCGCCGCGCACAAGGACCGGCTGCAACTGGTCGTGGTGGGCGAAGGGCCGGAGCGCGGCGCCATTCTCGCCGAAGCCGCCGCGCAGGGCATGACCGACCTGCATATGGCCGGCTTCATGGGCCGGCCCTGGCGTTTCGTCGGCCTGTTCGACATCTTCGCCCTCTCGTCGGACAGCGAGCAATTCCCGATCTCGCTGGTGGAGGCGATGGCGGCCGGCGTGCCGGCGGTATCGACGGATGTGGGGGACGTGGCCAATATGGTCGCGCCGGAAAACCGGCCCTTCGTCGTCGCGGACGAGGCGGGGCTGGCACGGGCGCTTGGGCTTCTGGCCGACGACGCCGATCTGCGCGCTCGGCTCGGCGCAGCGAACCGCGCGCGGGCGCAGCGCGACTATGCCGAGGATGCGATGGTGGATGCCTATGCCGCGCTCTATGGCGAGGCTCTGGCACGTCCCCATATTTTACGCTAGGGGCCGCGAAGTTCGTCATAGACAGCAAATGCTGCTATAGGGTCGCTTTTATTACGGTCGCACTGGCCGGTCGCTATGTGGAGATGTCGTTGTTCAAGGGGTTGAAGCCGATCGTCTATGGCGGCCGCGAAGTATGGCCGCTGGTCGAAGGTGGCAAGGGCGTCGCGGTTTCCAACCATGCGAGTTCGGGCGCCTGGGCGGCCGCTGGCGGCATCGGCACCGTATCGGCGGTGAACGCCGACAGCTATGACAGTTTCGGCAACGTCATCCCGCAAATCTATCATGGCCGCACCCGGCGCGACCGGCATGAGGAACTGATCGCCTACGCCATCGACGGCGCGGTCGAGCAGGTGAAGCGCGCCTTCGAGATCGCCGGCGGCAAGGGCGCGATCAACATCAACGTGCTGTGGGAAATGGGCGGGGCGCAGCGGGTGCTGCACGGCGTCCTCGAAAAGACGCGCGGCATGGTCGCGGGTGTCACCTGCGGCGCGGGGATGCCTTATAAGCTCAGTGAAATCGCGGCGTCCTACGGCGTCAACTATCTGCCGATCGTGTCATCGGGGCGCGCTTTTCGCGCGCTCTGGAAGCGGGCCTATTCCAAGGCATCGGAATGGCTCGCAGCGGTGGTCTATGAAGACCCCTGGCTCGCGGGCGGGCATAATGGCCTGTCCAACGCGGAAGACCCGCGCGCGCCGCAAGACCCCTATCCCCGCGTCCGCGACCTGCGCGCCACGATGCGCGAGGGCGGCATTTCGGACGATGTGCCGATCGTAATGGCGGGCGGCGTCTGGCACCTCAAGGATTGGAACGACTGGATCGACAATCCGGAACTGGGCGCGATCATGTTCCAGTTCGGCACCCGGCCGCTGCTGACGCAGGAAAGCCCGATCCCGCAGCTCTGGAAGGAGCGGCTGATGCAGCTAGAGCCGGGCGACGTGCTGCTGCACCGCTTCTCGCCCACCGGCTTCTACAGCTCGGCGGTCCGCAACCCCTTCCTGCGCGAACTGGAAGCGCGGTCGGAACGGCAGATTCCGTTCAGCACCGAACAGGCGGGCGATCATACGCACCAGCTCGACGCGGGCGTGAAGGGCAAGAATTTCTGGGTGACCCGCGGCGACCTTCAGCGCGCCCGTGAATGGGTGGGGCAGGGGTTCGTCTCCGCGCTCAAGACGCCCGACAATACGTTGGTGTTCGTCGGGGTCGAGGAACGCGACGAAATCCGCAAGGACCAGACCGACTGCATGGGCTGCCTGTCGCAATGCGCCTTTTCCAGCTGGATGGACAGTGAGACCAACTCGACCGGCCGCCTTGCCGATCCGCGCAGCTTCTGCATCCAGAAGTCGCTGCAACAGGCGGTGCATGGCGGCGACCTCGACAGGAACCTTCTGTTCGCCGGCCATGGCGCGTATAAGTTCAAGCAGGATCCCTTCTACTCCAACGGCTTCGTGCCGACGGTCAAGCAACTGGTCGACCGTATCCTGACGGGCGACTGATGGCGGCCGATATTCAGGGGCTTGCTGTCCTCCATTATGGTCCGTCCCATTATGACGTCGTGCGGCCGGGTCATTTCGTGCTGTGCGCGGTATCGGGCGAGCGGATCGCGCTGGATGACCTGACCTATTGGAGCGCCGAATTTCAGGAAGCCTATCGCGGGCCGCATGAAGCGATTCGCGCTTTGGCGCGCCATCGGGGACCGGATTTTCGCTGAACCGGGAAGTCAGTGGATGTTAGCGCTCCCAACATATCAAATAGCATTTCAATCCCCGCCAAACATCTGTTCATCACATCCTTTGAACCGTTCGGCGTAGCTTTGCTGTTTCCTCTAGGTAAAAATTGCTGTAAAGTCTTTCATATCGACCGACAAAGATCGGCTATATGGAAGGATGTTCGGCAATGTCGCGTATCGACATTTTTGGTGATCGTATCTGCATCGTTTCGAGCCTGCTGATTGTGGGCTGGTTCCTCTACAGCATCATCACCTGATCCGGGCCTCCGCAGTCCGATCCTCGTTTGGCTGCCGCCAAGCCGTGCTGCCAGGGCTGCAAGCAAAGCTATTTCGACATTCTCTAGCGCTGAAGTAGATATAGTCGCGAGCATTCGCTCCGCGGGTTTTGATGGATGTCAGCTTGCTCCGCGTCACCAACGGCTAAAGCGCACGGCGCCGATGCGACCACGCAGGTTTCGTGTTCCTCTCAGAGCAGGAGAAGACACATGAGCCGCCCAGCCAGACGTTCCCGCCCGCAGCGTCCGTTCGCACCCGAGCGAGTAGCCTTGCCACACCCGTCCTGGGCTCGTCGGGAGCGTTCAAGCCACGCCGCCGAACCAATCACGCCGGATTTGTTCTGGGCGAAACTGGGGCTTTGACCGCCAGAGAGCGAACTTTTCCTCTTCGTCATGCTGAACTTGTTTCAGCATCCATCGCGCCGCCGGGGCCTTTGCTCAATTCGGCGAAATGGACCCTGAGCCGAAGGCCAGCGTAGCTAAACAAGTTCAGCGTGACGAAGGGGTGAATGGCCGTTCACCACCCATTCCCGTCATTCCCGCGAAGGCGGGAATCCATATCCTGACGTCACCTCCAGCGCAGCGCCGGGAAGATGAATCCTCACCTTCTCGGGGATTACGATAAAGATGCGGGGACGACGATAGACATAGAGTGTCCGCTACCCACCTATCCAGAGACCCCGCTAACCGCCACAGCCTCCACCCCATCCGCCTCGAAGCTCGCGATCGGATAGGCGCAATAATCGGCGGCGTAGTAGGCGCTCGGTCGGTGATTGCCCGATGCGCCGAGGCCGCCGAAGGGCATGTTGCCCGCCGCGCCCGTCGTCGGCCGGTTGCGGTTGACGACGCCGGCGCGGCTTTCCTCGACCATGCGCTGCCACAGCGCCTCGTCCTGAGAGATGAGGCCAGCTGACAGGCCAAACGCCGTCGCATTGGCGGTCGCGATCGCCGCGTCGAAATCGGGCACGCGGATCACCGAGAGCACCGGCGCGAAAATCTCCGCGTCAGGCGCGTTCACGCCGGTCAGGTCGAGCAGGGCAGGGGTGACGAAGGCGGCGCTGCGCCCCCCCACGCTCTCGAACCGGCGGATCACCTGCGCGCCGCGTGCGATGAGGTCGCTGACGGCGCGATGCGCGCCGGCCGCCGCCTGGTCCGACACCAGCGGCCCCATGAACGCTTCGCCCGGTTCGTTCCACGCCGCAATGGGCAAGCGCGCGGCCAATGCGGTGGTCGCCTCCACGATCGCATCGCCGACCGCCCCCTCCGGCACGATCAGCCGGCGCGCGCAGGAACAGCGCTGGCCGGTGGTGATGAAGGCCGAATTGACGATGATCGACGCGGCGGCCTCTGGCGAATCCCAGGCGATCAGCGGATTGTTGCCGCCCAGTTCCAGCGCCATGATGACGTGCGGCCGATCGACCAGCGCCCGCCGCAGCGCCGCGCCCGCGCCGGCCGATCCGGTAAAGAGCAGCCCGTCTATGTCGCCCGCGACCAGCGCCTCGCCGGTCGCGCGGCCGCCCTGCACGACATGCAGCAGCCCGTCGGGTAGGCCCGCCGCCGCCCAGGCGTCCGCCATCGCCGCGCCGGTGGCTGGCGCGATCTCGGACGGCTTGAAGACGACGGCATTGCCCGCGATCAGCGCCGGCACGATATGGCCGTTGGGCAGATGGCCGGGAAAATTATAGGGGCCAAGCACCGCCATCACCCCATGGCCGCGATGGCGCAGCACCGCACGGCCGAACGGCATGTCGGCCGCGCGCTCGCCGGTGCGCTCGGCATGGGCCTTGATCGACACCTCGACCTTGGCGATCATCGATCCGACCTCGGCGTCGCTTTCCCACAACAGCTTGCCGGTCTCGCGCGAAATCAGCTCCGCCAGCGCCGCGCGTCGCTCACCCAATATTGTGGCGTAGCGGCGCGCAACGGCGATCCGCTCTTCGACCGGCAGCGCCCGCCAGCCCGGCAGGGCGGCACGAGCGGCGGCAATCGCGGCGTTGCTGGCGGCGGCGTCCGCTTGCGGCCCTTCCCACACCAGTTCGCGCGAGGCGGGATCGAAGGATTGCAGCATGGCGTTCATCCCTTCGCCTGCGCGCTGGTCATGGCGAATATGCCGGTCGCATTGCCGGTGTCGAAGGCAAGGTCGAGCCGGCCTGTCTCCGGGTCGATGTCGCGGCTGATGAATTCGTAGAAGGAACCCGGCACCTGCCGCACCTGCCCATCGGCGAAGGCCCGCTCGACGCTGTCGGCGCGAAAGGCGGTCTGGCGCACCCGGCCGGTGGCGGAAATTTCCAGCCGTTCCTTCATCGGCCGATCCTCGGCTTTCAGCCGGTCGGCGAGCGCGGCGACATCCGCCACCCGGTCGGTCGCATGGTTGAAGGCATTGCCTTCGGTCGCGATCCACGCCGCTTCGTTCGAGCGCGACAGGAGCAGCTGATAATCGGCGAAATCGGGCGCATCATGCTGCCGATCGAAAGCGGCGAGGATCGTCGGCAACGACGCCATAGCCTCGGCCAGAGGCGCGGCGCCGTCGGCCTCGAACCGCCCCAGCAGCGCCTTGGCCGGCCCATCGAGCGGATCGCGCGACGTGCCGAACACCCGCGCGGCGGCCTCGCCAAATTCGGCGTCGAAGCGATCGACATGGAGTTCGGAAAGAAAGAATTGCGGGATCGCCTCGGGGAAATCGCGATGGCGATAGGCGCGGCCGGTCATCTTCAGCCGGTCGAGCGGATAGAGCGCCGCCATCTCATAACCCAGCGGCAGGAAGATGCGGGTGAACGCATCCTCGCCGCCGGGCAGAGCGCCGGTCGGTCCTTCGGGCAAGCGCACGGTGCGGAGCGCGCCATGATCGAACAGCACCTTGCCCCCGCGCGCCAGTGTGTCGGCGACATAGGCCGCGCCGCTCGGCACCCGGCGCAGCAGGTCGTCGAACAAAGCGACGTTCATCGCCATCGCAAAAGCCGCGCGCGACACCAAGTCGCCGCGTTCGGCGAGCAGCGCCGGATCGATCGCCAGCATGTCCAGCGTCGCGCGGGCACGGTCCTCGCCGAGCGCGCCTGCAACCAGCGCTTCAAGATGTCCCATATTCGCGTTCGACATGATAGGCTCCAGTGAGAAGCCTCAATATAGCTTGTGGAGCCTCGCATTCAAAATGGCGAGTGCGCATATGCAAATGCGAGAATGGAATGAAGAGTAAATCCGTCCGACTGCCGCCCATGCAGGCTCTCAACGCCTTCGCCGCGGCAGCGCGGCATGGCGGCTTTTCTCAGGCAGGGGAGGAGATCGGTCTTACCCAGAGTGCCGTCAACCGCCAGATCGCGCAGCTGGAGGCGATGCTCGGCACGCCGCTGTTCGACCGGATCGGCCGCCGGGTGCGCCTCAATGAGGCGGGCCGCGCCTATGCCGAGGAGTTGGTTCCCGCGCTCGACCGCATCCGCCGCGCGACCGCTCGCGCTGCCGCCCGGCCCACGCACCGCGCCCTGCGGGTCGCCACCCTGCCGAGCTTCGGGATGCGCTGGCTCGCCCCGCGCCTGCCGCAGCTGACCGCCCGCCATCCCGACTTGATCGTGGACTTCGCCGCCCGGTCGGAACCCTTCGACTTCGCCCATGAAAACTTCGATTCAGCTGTTCACTTCGGTGTTCGCTTAGACTGGCCGGGCGTCGAAATGGACTTTCTGTTCCGTGAGGAAGCGGTGCCCGTCTGCGCGCCCGACTGGCTCGCCGCCCACCCGCTCCGCACCCCGGCCGATCTGCTCGACGTGCCGCTGCTGAGCCAGAGTTCGCGCCGCGACGCCTGGCCGCGATGGCTGAGCGCGGCGGGCGTGGACGTGTCAGGGCTGCGGCCGGGGCCGGCCTTCGAGCATTTTCTGATGCTGGCGCAGGCGTCGGCGGCAGGCGCGGGGGTGGCGCTGATCCCGAGCTTTCTCATCCAGCCGGAGCTGGAAGCGGGCACGCTCGTCATCCCCTTCGCCCGCCCCCTGTCGAGCGAACGGGCCTATTATCTCGTCTATCCGCCGGGGGCTCTGAGCGGCCCGCTGGCGCTGTTCCGCGACTGGATGGTGGAGCAGGCGCGGGGCTGAAACCTACATCTTCTTGGGCATGCAATCGGCTCCAGCCGCCTTGACCGCGCCGCACAGCCGCGTCGCGGCTTCGCTGCTGGCGACCGGGCCGGCCTGGAGCCGGGTGACGGGGCCGGCCTTCACCAGATAGGGCTGATAGGCCGCGAGGCCACCGACCTTGCGGCTGAGTTCGCCCCACAGCGCGCGGGCGCGGCTTTCCTCACCGAACGCGCCAAGCTGGACGCGCCAGCCGCCCGCTGCCGGGGCCGCGACCTGCGCGGCGGGGCGGGGCGCAGGCGGCGTGGGCTTGGGCGGCGCGGGCTTGGCAACAGCAACCTGCGCCGGTTTGGGCGCGGCCGGGACAGGGGCGGGAGTCGGTCGATAGGGGGTGGAGGGCGGCAAGTCGGTGGTGCGCACCGAGGACGGCGCACTGCGCGCCGGCGCAGGCGTCGAAGGTGCTGCCGCCAGCGCGGTTCCGCTGCCCGACTTCTCCAGGCTGGCGGCGAGCGCCAGCCCCTGCTTGCGCTGATCCTCGGGGATATATTTGTCCATCTGCGCAAGACTGGTCGCCGCCTGCGGCAGGCCGGATGCCGACGCGCGCGTCATCAGCGCATAGGCGCGGACCCAGTCCTTGCCGATCAGGTCGCCGTTGAACAAAGCCGTGCCGACAATATATTGCGCCCGCGGCTCGCCCCGCGCGGCGGCGCGTTGCAGATAGGTGATCGCATTGGCGCGGTCGCCCTGCTGGAACATCAGCAGCCCCAGATTATCCTCGGCGCGCAAATGGCCCTGCTGCGCCGCCTTCCGATACCAGTCGAGCGCGACATTGAGGTCGGGCTGCACCCCGCGCCCCAGCTTGTAGGCCTGACCCAGGTTGAACTGCGCGTCGGGATCGCCCGCCTGCGCCAGCGGCCGCCATTCGGCCACCGCCTTCGCATAGTCGCCCTGCTGCCAGGCATCGACGCCCGCCTTGACGTCCGCCAGCGCAGGCGCGCCAAGGCCCAGCACCGCGACCGCAGCCGCCATTCCCCAAAATTGCTTCATGCGCCCAAGCTCCCGCGCGAGATGATGTCGCCCGCTTCTATCATCTCTCAAGGTTAATGTCGTCTTAGCATAGCCGTTCTTCACGCCCCCATCTGTCCCATGCCGGCAAAGACTTTGCAGGTTAACCGAATTTTAGGCGCAGCCATGGCATCCCGCGAAGGAACTGGATTTTCTGGGGGGATTTGCGTGCGGATATTGGCATTGGCGTCGCAGAAGGGCGGATCGGGCAAGACCACCCTGTCGGGCCATCTCGCCGTGCAGGCGCAGATTGCCGGCGCCGGACCCGTCGTGCTGATCGACATCGACCCGCAGGGTTCGCTCGCCGACTGGTGGAACGAGCGGGAGGCGGAATATCCTGCTTTTGCTCAGACCACCGTCGCCCGCCTCGCCGCCGACCTCGAAATCCTGCGCCAGCAAGGGTTCAAGCTGGCCGTCATCGACACCCCGCCCGCCATCACCATGGCGATCCAGAGCGTCATTTCGGTCGCTGAGCTGATCGTCGTGCCGACCCGCCCCAGCCCGCACGACCTGCGCGCAGTGGGCGCGACGGTGGACCTGTGCGAGCGCGCCGGCAAGCCGCTGATCTTCGTCGTCAACGCCGCGACGCCCAAGGCGCGGATCACGTCGGAAGCCGCCGTCGCCCTGTCGCAGCATGGCACGGTCGCGCCAGTCACCTTGCATCATCGCACCGATTTCGCTGCCTCGATGATCGACGGGCGAACGGTGATGGAGGTTGATCCCAACGGCCGTTCCTCGGCGGAGGTCCAGGCGCTGTGGACCTATATCTCCGACCGGCTCGAGAAGAATTTCCGCCGCACGGTCTTTTCCGTGCCCCAGGGCAGCGTCGGCACGGTCGCCACGCGCCCCTCCAGCGGCGGCTTCGGCCGCCGCGTGATCGGCCAGTAAGGGAGTCCGAACATCATGGCCGAACCCAAACCGATCGCTTCGCTCACCTCCGGCCTGCTCGCACGCAAGGGCGCGGCCCAGCCTGCCATGCGCCGTCCGATGCTGGGTTTCGGCCGGGCAGCTGCGGCTGCGGTGCAGCAGGACGATCTGGGCTGGAATGATATGGGCTTTGACGTGAGCGGCTTCGAGGCCGAACCCGAGGCCGTCGCGGAAGCGCCCGCGCCGATCGGGCTGACGCCGATGCCCGCGCCGGCCCCTGCCGTGCCGCCTGTCGTCGCCGAACGCAAGCAACTGGCCAGGCGGGTCGCGGCGACCATCGCGCCGGCGACTGCCGGGCGCAAGGCCGCCTTCACGCTGCGGCTCGACGCCGAACGCCATCTCAAGCTGCGGCTTGCGGTCGCGGTCACGCGGCGGTCGGCCCAGCAGATCGTGACGCAAGCATTGGACGAATATCTCGACAACCTGCCGGAGATCGACCGGCTGACCAAGCAGCTGCCGCTGACTCGCGACGGCCAGTGAATGAAGGGTGGGTAGACATATGAACCGCAACAATTTCGGAAAGGCGGCGCTGTCATCGCTGATCGTCGCCACGACCATGGTGGGCTGCTCGGGCGCGGCTTATCATCCCCGCACGTCCGCCGTGCAGCCGAAGGCTGATCCGGCCAAGTTCGCCGAGGAGGCCGGGCGCGCGCTCGCCGCCCGCAATGCCGGCAAGGCAGTAGACGCCGCCGAGGCCGCCGTCCGCCTTGCGCCGCAGAACGCGTCCTATCGCCAGATGCTGGGCCGCGCCTATGTGCTCGCCGGCCGCTTCGCCTCCGCCGACACGGCGCTGAGCGACGCGATGACGCTGGGCAGCAGCGACGCCAGCACGATCGTCAACCTGGCGCTGGTCAAGGTGGCGCAGGGCCGCGCCGACGAAGCGCGCAGCCTGCTGACCGCCAACGCCGGATCGGTGCCCGCCGCCGACTATGGCCTGGCGATGGCGATGGCGGGCGACCCGATCGAGGGCGTCCGCATCCTCACCCAAGCGATCCAGGATCCCTCCGCGACCGCGCGCACACGCCAGAATCTGGCCTATGCCTTTGCGCTCGCAGGCCGCTGGAAAGACGCGCGCATGATGGTGGGCATGGACATGGAGCCGCTCGCCGCCAATAAGCGCATTTCCGACTGGGCGCAGATCGCCGAACCCTCCCTGGCCCCGCTGCGCGTCGCGGCCCTGATGGGCGTCGCCCTCAACGAGAATGATCCGGGCCAGCCTGTCGCCCTGGCGCTCGCCGCGCCTGCCGCCGACATGCCGGTGCAGATGGCCGAGGCCGCGCCGGAAGCCGCGCCCGAACCCGAAGCGCCCGTCGCTGTGGCGGAGGCCACACCCGCACCCGCGCCAGTGGCGGAGCAAGCGCCGGCCATCAAGGCTCCCGAAACGCCGGTGCGCGTCGCCGCCCGCGACTTCGTGGTCGAGGATCAGGCCGGAAAGCCGGTCGCGAAGCCCGTCGCCAAGGCGGCCGCAAAGCCGACCTCCAAGCCGCAGCCGATGCCCGCCGCCAAGGTCCAGCAGGTCGCCTTCCTGAAGCCAGTCGCCAATGGCGCGAGCGGGTGGGTGGTGCAACTGGGCGCTTATGACAGCCCCGCCATCGCCAAGGAAAAATGGCTGAGCATGGCCGGCCGCAACGCCACGCTGGCCGCCTTCCCGGTGCTGACCAGCCAGGCGACGGTCAAGGGCAAGGCGTTCCACCGCCTCGCGATCAGTGGCTTCGCCAATCGCGGCGACGCCCAGGCGGCCTGTCGCATCATCCAGTCGAACAAGGGCCAGTGCTTCGTGCGTGAGGCCGCGCCGGGCGCAACGCCCCAGCGCTGGGCCGTCGCAAGCCGGGGCCGCCAGTTCGCCTCGCGCTGATCCACTCTCCTCCCAAGCCTCAGGGGCGCGCGTGGTCTTAAGACGGGGCGCGCCCTTCTTTTTATGCCTTGCCGGGCGGGCGGCCGCGCCGGCGCGCCTCCGGGTCGGCCAGCCTGACGCCGCGTCGCTTCAACGCTTCGCGTAGCAGCATATCGACCTGCGCATTGACGCTTCGGAACTCGGCAGCCGCGCAGCGCTCCAGCGCCTCGTAGAGCGCGGTGTCGATACGCAGGGGAAAGGCCTTGCGCAGGGAAGCGTCATCCTTCGACACCTGACCGCCTATTGATAAAGAGTGCCGGTGTTGACGACGGGCTGGGTCTCGCGTTCGCCGCAGAGCACTACCATGAGATTGCTGACCATCGCCGCGCGCCTTTCGTCATCCAGCTCGACCACATTCTTGGCCGATAGCTGATCGAGCGCCAGTTCGACCATCGTCACCGCGCCTTCCACGAGCCGGGTCCGTGCGGCGATCACCGCCTCGGCCTGTTGGCGGCGCAGCATCGCCTGCGCGATCTCCGGCGCATAAGCCAGATGGGTCAGGCGACATTCGTCGATGCTGACCCCGGCAATCGCCACGCGCTCCTGCAATTCGGCCTGCAACTCGTCGGCGACATGCGCGCCGTCGCCGCGCAGCGTCTTTTCCTCATGCTCGAAATCATCATAGGGGTAGCGCGACCCGATCGCCCGAACCGCGCTCTCAATCTGAATTTCCACAAACGCCTTGTAATCGTCGACATCGAACAGCGCCTGCGCCGAGTCCGTGACCCGCCACACGACATTCGCGGCGATCTCGACCGGATTGCCGCGCTTGTCGTTGATCTTGAGCTTTTCCGACGTAACGTTGTGGGCGCGCACGCTGATCTTCTGCTTGGCAAGCCAGGGCAGCACCCAGCGTAGACCCGGCGTGCGGTCGGTGCCCTTGTAATCTCCGAACAGCAGGATCGCCGCTGCTTGATTGGGCTGAATCAGATAGAAACCCGATAAGATGAAGACGAAAAGGGCCAGGCTGCCGACCAGCAGCGCTGCGCCGGTCCCCTCATTGCCTTCGCCCATTCCGGCAAAGCCATACAGGGCAGCGAGGATGCAGAACAAAAGCAGGAGCAGCATGATGTAGCCGCTCATCGTGGCAATGGTGCGTTCGCGTGTCGCCTGAAGCGCCATGATCGAGTCCCTCCCCGAAACCTGATATCATTTTTATATCATGTGCCACTAGTGGGCAACCGGCTATGGCCCAGGAGCGCGCTGCGCTTTACGGCGGGCTTTAGAGGAGACCGGCATGATTGAGCTGGACGATATCATCGACGCGGCGAGAGTTATCGCGCCAGCCGCCGTGCGAACGCCGCTGCTGGAAAATGACGTGCTCAATGCGCGCGCCGGCCGGCGGGTGCTGCTGAAGTTCGAGGGCGCGCAGCGCACCGGATCGTTCAAGTTTCGCGGTGCATATAACCGGCTCGCCCGCCTCGATGGTGCCGAGAGGGCGGCGGGGGTGGTCGCCTGGTCGTCGGGCAATCATGCCCAGGGTGTCGCGGCGGCCGCGCGTCTGCTGGACATGCCGGCGACGATCGTGATGCCCGCCGACGCGCCCGCCATCAAGCTCGCCAACACCCGCGCGCTGGGGGCTGAGGTCGTGACCTATGACCGGCATCGCGAGAGTCGCGAGGAGATCGCCACTGCGCTGGCGCAGAGCCGGGGCGCGACTTTGGTGCCGTCCTTCGACGATCCCTGGATCATCGCGGGGCAGGGGACGGCGGGGCTGGAGATTGTCGAGCAAGCGGCGGAGGCGGGTGTGACAATCGGGCAGCTGCTGGTCTGTTGCGGCGGCGGCGGGTTGACCGCCGGCATCGCCACCGCGGTTAAGGCGCACCATCCCGCTACCGACATCTACACGGTCGAGCCTGCAGGCTTTGATGATACGGCCCGGTCGCTGGCGAGCGGGGTGCGGGAGAGCGTCGCGCCGGATGCGCTTACCATCTGCGATGCGTTGATGGCGCCCAGTCCCGGCGCGTTGACCTTCCCGATCAATCAATCCTTGCTTGCCGGAGGGCTGGTGGTCAGCGACGATCAGGTTCGCGAGGCGATGCGCTTCGCTTTCTCGGTGCTCAAGCTGGTGGTCGAACCGGGCGGCGCGGTAGCGCTGGCGGCGATGCTGAGCGGCGTCGCGCCGCCCTGCGAAGGCGCGAGCGTAGTCATAGTGTCGGGCAGCAATGTCGATCCGGCGCTGTTTGCGGCGATCATCAGCGCGGGTCAGTGATCCGCGTCGCTGCGCAGCGGGCGCTTCACCTTCTTGAGCTGGCGCAGGCCCAGCCCCACGGCGAGGATCGTGACGGGGATCAGCGCCAGGTCGAGCCAGCCGGGCCAATGCAGCCCCTGATGCTCCAGCGCCTCCCGGACATAATGGAGCAGCCCCAGCGCATAATAGCTGATCGCGACAACCGACAGACCCTCGACCGTGTGCTGAAGGCGTAGCTGGAGGCCGGTGCGGCGGTCCATCGAGGCCAGAAGGTCGCGGTTGCGCCGGGCGAGCGCGGTATCGACACGGGTCCGCAGCATGGCGCTGGTCCAGGCAGTGCGCTGCGACAGATCCTCCAGCCGCCGCGTGAAGGCATCGCAGGTGCGGGTCGCGGGCAGCAGCCGCCGCTCGGTGAAATCATCGAGCGAGCCATAGCCCCGCACCGGCGCTACATCAAGCCGGCGCAGCCGGTCGAAGCAGATGTCGGCATAGGCGCGGGTGGCGCTCATCCGGTAGCGGGTCCGGGCGACGATCTGCGCCAGTTCGGCGCTCAACGCCGAGAGGCGATCGAGCACCTGATCCGGATCGGCTTCCTTTTCGGCCACCTGGGTGGTGATGGCAGTCAGCCTTTGCTCCAGATCGGTGACGATAGGCGTCGCTTGCTGCGCTTCGGGCAGGCCGAGCAGCGCCATCTTGCGGTAGTTGCCGAGTTCCTGAAGCCGCTGGACGAGTTGCGCGGTTTCAGCCCCCTCCAGCCCGCGATCCTCGATCAGCAACTGGCCGAAGCCGCGCGGGTGGAGGCGGAAGTCGCTCCAGATACGCGCGCGGCCCTGGGCAACATCGGAGATGACGAGGTCGTCGAGCGAGAACCAGCGGGCGATGTCGGCCTCCGCTGGCGGCGCGTCGACCAGCGCGATCTGGCTGGAGCGGAGAATGACGCCCGGTAGCTGCGCGATCCAGCCGGGAACGCGCTCGAAAGGCGTCAGATCGAACGGCGCCCCGCCGCCTGCCACCGTGAAGCTGTAGGTCATGAACTCGGTATGCCGTTCCCAGGCAAAGCCGAGATCGCCGAGGCGGCAGGCGAAGAAGCGTTCGGCGGGCGCGGCGGCAACGCCTTCCGCCGCGAGCAAGTCGGTTATGGCGGCAATGCTCTGCCGGGCTTCGCTTTCGCTTACCTGCATGACGAACTGGAGCATCCGGGCCGGCGCGCGCAGCGGTGGCATCTTGCGGATGTGCATTTCGCGGGAAAGCGAGGCGCGCAGGGGATGGCTGCGAACCGCCAGGCGGAGAAAGTCCGCCGGCGCGCTGTGCTTGTCCATGCTCATGCCTGCTCCCCAGCCGCTTGATCTGGCTTTTAGTCCGACTAATGATCTCGGCGCAACGCTTTCCGCGCGCCAGTCTCAGACCCGGCGTGCGATCGCTCCGGCGGCCCACCCCATAGCGACCGCCAGGGCGATGGCGACCAGACCATAAGCGAAGGACCAATGTTCGGCAGCGGTCGCCATGAACTGCTCGAAGCCCGATTTGCGCACGGTGATGTCGCGGACGGCGGCGGCGACGACACGGCCGTCCTGCACCAGAAATGTCTCGGCGGTATAATCGCCGACGATGACGCGGGCCGATAGCGGCAGGCGGGCGCGGTAGAGAACGCCGTCGGTGATTTCGACCGTGCCGGGCTTTTCCACGAACAAGCCCGCGCGGTCGCGCAGATCGACCAACCCCGCCTGAAAGCGGCTGATTTCCTCGCTGTCGTTGAGCGAGGCGGGGGAGAGCTGAAGCTTGTCCACGCCCAGTTCGTAAATAGCGGCGGTGCGGTCATCCACGATCCGGTCGATCGGGCGGGACGAGGCCATGGCGTAGAAGCTGGGGGCGGAGCGGAAGCGGGCGGTGTCGGCATTGACCCAGATGCCAGCGACCTTCTGCTTTTCGCGCATCACGATCGACTGTTCCGGCCCCTTCAACACAACGACGATGTCGGCGGGCCGCTCCGGCTTGCGTCCGTCGGGATAGACGATCGCGCCGAACAGCAGCAGGTCCGCGCCGGTGAAGCTGTACTGGATCACGACTTCGCGCTGCGATACGTCGGGAACCAATATGGGCGCGTCGGCCGCGCTCAGCAGCAGCGCGGCCGGCATCAAGGCGAAGGTGCGCCGGCGCATCAGCGCAGCTCGATCGTGTAGATTTCGTCCGGCCGCCAGCCAAGGCCAAGCGCCATGCGGAAGGCGACGATTAACACGATCGCCGCCAACAGGATGCGCAGATATTCCGGGCGGATCGACATGGAGATGCGGGTGCCGACCTGTGCACCGGTGACGCTGCCGATCAGCAGCAGCATGGCGAGGACGAGATCGACCGCCTTGGTCGTCAGGGCGTGCATCATCGTCGTCGCCATCGTGACGAACAGGATCTGGAACAGCGATGTGCCGACAACCGACTGCGTGGTCATCCCCAGCAGATAGAGCATCGCCGGCACCAGGATGAAGCCGCCGCCCACCCCCAGCAACATGGTGAGGATGCCCGTCGCTATGCCGAGCAGCAGCGGCGCGAGCGGCGAGATGTAGAGGCCCGAGCGATAGAAGCGCCAGCGCATCGGCAGCGCGGCGACCAGCGGATGATGCCTGCGGGTGCGCGCCTGGAGCCGCTTGCCGGTCTTGAGCGCGACCAGCGCCTGGATCGATTCCTTCGCCATCAGCCCGCCGATGCCGCCGAGCATCAGCACATAGAGAATGCCGATGACCGTATCGATCTGACCAAGCTGCTGGAGCAGGCGGAAGATGAGGACGCCGAGCCCCGCGCCGACCACGCCGCCCGCGATCAGCACGCCGCCCATGCGGAAATCGACAGTGCCGCGCTCCATGTGGGTGACGACCCCGGACACGCTCGCGCCTGTGACCTGCGAGGCAGCCGAGGCGGCGGCGACGGTGGGCGGGATGCCGTAGAAGATCAGCAGCGGCGTCGTCAGGAACCCGCCGCCCACACCGAACATGCCCGACAGCAAGCCGACGACGCCGCCGAGGCCGATGATGACCAGCGCGTTGACCGACAGGTTGGCGATGGGCAGGTAGAGATCCATGCTGACCCTGCGGTAGCCCCAAAGCGGTGCGAGCGGAAGGCTGGAGCTTAAAAATCGGCAGCCAGAGTGACGGCGAGGCCGGAGCCCGGACGGGCATTTCCCGCGACCCGCTCGCGCCATTCGACCGCGATGCGCGCGCCCGTGTGCGGCAGAGGAAGGCGTAGTTGCAGTTCCGGGCCGACATCCAGCCGGCTGACGCCGGGCTGCGCCCCGCCGGAGATCGCGCCGCCTATCTTCAGGAGGGATTGGGCAATGGGGGAGAGAAGCGAGAGCTTGCCGTCGATAAACAGGTCGCGTTGCCTAAGGCCGACCATCCCCGCCTGGCCATAGGCTTCGGCCTGGACGCGCGGCGCTACATCGACGGGACCAAAGCCGCCCACGACCATGATGCTGGTGGCGTCGCGCGCGCCCTTGCCAAGCGCGATGCGGCGCTCTGCGGCCACCGTTACCGGAATGGCGCGAGAGGGCTGAAAGGCGAGGCCGATCGCCGCTTCGGGGGCGGCGGGGCGCTGGAGCGCACTGGTGAGGCGGCCATAGGCGGTAGCGCGGCTGCGGGCCTGCGGGATCAGCTCATAATCGACCCGAAGCCCGGCCTGCGATCCGCCCAGCCGGCCCGCCGACACCAGATCCGCACCGCTCGGCGCGTCTTCGCGCCAAAGCGTCCAGGCGCTTGCGCGCCAGCGATCGGGACTGCGCGGCGTAGCGACCGGGATGGGCGGCGGCGCGGCGGTGGTCTGGCGCGGCCGCATATAGTCCGGGTCAGACGCAAAATGGCGGTTGGCGAAGGCGACGGTGAATATGATGAAATTCATGAGGTCGACCTGCATTGCATCGTCGGCGCGCGGCGTGACGGCCATGCGCGGCGCCGCAGGTGCGGCTTGAGGGACGAACGGAACTGCGCGCCCTTGCGCGCGGCGCAGCAACGCGGGTGGCAGCGCCGCGACGGCGGTGGAGGCGAGGACGGCCTGCGGCAGGGCCGGAACGGGCTGGCGCGGCTTGGCGGCATAATCGATTGCGGCACGGGAGGGTGGATCGGGCAGCAGCGCCATCTGGCCTACCAGCCGCGCGCCGGTCCATCCCACGGCCAGCAGGCAGAAGAAGCGCAGCGGGCGGCTGTTGACGGCGCTCGTCATGTGTCGGCATGCAGTTCGGGAAAGCGGTGCTGGGTCTTGTCCCAGCGCAGCGGTACGCCCCAGAGCGACTTGGCATAGAGGAAGACGGCGCGCCGGGCGGCAAGGATCGCGATATAGTTGGCGATGATGGTGCGGGGAACCGACCCCAAGCCCTGACGCCAGCCATAGGTGCGGCGGACAAACAGCGCCCGCACCGCAGTGCGCCACGCCATCAGCCAGAGGTTCAGCCAAAGCAATAGGTCCAGCAGCGGCGCGGGCGGCAGCGGCGGGACTGGCACGATCCAGCGCAGAACCGCCAGCAGCGCCCAGAGGATGAGCGCGAGATAGGCGGCGAACAGCACCAGCGCTGCGAGCGTCGCGCGCCGGTCGCGCACGCGCATCCACCATTCGGCCGGGCCGCCGTGCCAGCCCATCCGGTCCCACCCGGCGAGCGATATGCCCACCATCCAGCGCGCTTTCTGTCGCACCGCCGACTCGATCGTGTCGGGGAAATATTCGCGGGTGGCGACCAGGCCGCCCTGCCGGTCGCGCATTCGCACGAACACGCCCCGGCCGCCCAGATTGGCGATGCGCAGGCCGGCTTCATAATCTTCGGTCAGCGACGTGGGATCGAACGGGCCGCCATGCGCCGGATCGGTCAGCCGCCCCAGCATCCGCCGATCGAAGGCACAGGCGACCCCGGCGGAGGGAATGGATGCGCCCAGGGATTCGCGCACCGTCAAAGACTTGCCGTGGCTTTCGGCGAACTCGTCACAATAATGATCGGCAATAGCGCGGGTCAGCCAGCGGCCTTTCCCCGGTAGCGGCAGGACGGGCAGTTGCACCAGGTCGAACCGGTCGATCATGAAGTCGAACAGGCGGATTTCGTCGGCATGGACGACATCCTCCGCGTCATGCAGCACGACCGCCTTGAACGGCACTCCGTCGCGGATTTCGGACGCCTGCATCGCCTGCCAGAGCAGGTTGAGGCAATCCGCCTTGGTCGTCGGGCCGGGGCGGGGGTTGACGCCCAGGACAACGCGCCGGTCACCCTCCGCGATGGGGGTAATGGCAGCGATGGTCTGCGGGTCGTTGGGATAGGCGCCGACGAAGATGCGATAGTCATCCTCCCGCCACCGGCGCAGCGCGGTGCGCAGCATCGGCCCGATGACGTCCGCCTCCTGCCAGGCGGGGATGAAAATGGCGATGCGGCCGGGCGTGGCGGAGCGCGGCAGGCTTGCGGTCGTCATGCGCGGATGGCGCGCATAGACGGTCAGGTCACGCCAGGCGCGGCGGCAGACGAAGAGGATATCGACAAGCAGGTCGTCGATCCCGCCAATCGCTATGCCGATGGCGGCGAAGAGCAGCACTTCCCGGTATAGGCCGCCAAGGCCCGTCATCAGCATCTCGCCCAAGACGTGCCTCCCAACGCGCCATGGCGGGACCATGCCATTTGCGCGGGCTCGTTCCAAGACAGTAACATATTTTATACAATTCTATCCGGCGGGTTGACCTGGATCGTCTACTGCTCTTTGAGCAGATCATGGGACACATGCCATGAGCCGTCGGCAACCATCGGTAATACGCGCGTTTCTGCGAAGTCAGGCGGGCGGTGCCGTGCTGCTGATGATCGCATCAGCGCTGGCGATGATCGCCGCCAACCTGCCGGGGGCGGCGGGGCATCTCTATCATGACCTGCTCCACGCGCCTGTGGGGCCGCTGCTGTCCTCCGCCATCGGCCCGATGACGCCGCATCTGTGGATCAATGACGGGTTGATGGCGATCTTCTTCCTGCTGGTCGGGCTGGAGATCAAACGCGAGTTCGTGGATGGCGAGCTTTCGACCTGGGAGCGACGGCGGCTGCCGGTGCTTGCGGCGGTGGCGGGCATGGTTGCGCCGGCCCTTGTCTATCTGCTGGTCACAGGTGGCCGGTCGGATCTTGGCGACGGGTGGGCGATCCCGGCGGCGACCGACATTGCCTTTGCCATCGGCGTGCTGGCGCTGCTGGGCGACCGGGCGCCGGCGTCGCTCAAGCTGGTGCTGACCGCCATCGCCATCGTCGATGATATGGGCGCTGTCGCCATCATCGCGCTCTTCTATACCCAGCATCTGGATGTCGCGGCGCTTGGCGGGGCTGCGGCCGTCCTGGCTGCCCTGTTTGGACTCAACCGGATTGGGGTGAAGGCGTTGCCCGCCTATCTCATCGGCTTCCTGCTGCTCTGGTATCTGACCCTGCTGTCGGGCGTCCATGCGACCGTGGCCGGTGTGCTGGCGGCGATGGCGGTGCCGCTGCGGCGCACGCCGGCCGCGCCGGATGCCCAAGACAGTCCGCTGCATCGGCTGGAGCATGGCATCCATCCCTGGAGCGCCTATCTGATCGTGCCGCTGTTCGGCTTCGCCAATGCCGGGCTGGTGCTGAACGGCGGCACCTTCGCCGCCTTGCTTGCCCCGCTGCCGCTGGCGGTGGCTCTGGGACTCTTCATCGGCAAGCAGCTTGGCATATTCGGCGCGATCTGGGTCGCGGCGCGGCTGGGAATCGCCGAGCGACCCGGCGGCGCCGGCTGGGGGCAGGTCTATGGCATGGCGCTGCTGTGCGGCATCGGCTTCACCATGAGCCTGTTCATCGGCGCGCTCGCTTTTCCGACCGCGCCGGCGCTGATCGAGGAAGCCAAGGGCGGCGTTCTCATGGGATCGCTGCTGTCGGCGCTGGCCGGCTACGGCGTGCTGCGCTGGATCGCCGCGCCGGCACGACGGGCCGCCGAGCCTTCCGCCTGAGCCGATTCGCCAAGCGTGAAAATTGATGGTAAACTTGCTCCCGCATGCACGGTGCAGGGCCGTCGCGCGCCAATTCGACCACACTCTTGAACGATAATAGAGGAGGGCGAGATATGGAGAAGGATGTGAATTATCTGCTGCATCGGCAGCAGATGGCTTTGATCCACGCACAAAGCAGCCGCTCGCCGAAGGGGAGAGCGGCCTATGAGGGGCTGGCGAAGGGCTATAGCGAGCAGATCGACGCCTATCGTCAGGAAAATATGAAGCTGGTGGCGCTGGCGCACTGAGAGCGGCCGCAGCACGACGCGCCGCGATGCGTCCGCTCTTGCCCATGCGGGCATCGGCGG
Source organism: Sphingobium sp. (assembly GCF_036170395.1). Lineage (GTDB taxonomy): Bacteria > Pseudomonadota > Alphaproteobacteria > Sphingomonadales > Sphingomonadaceae > Sphingobium. The sequence goes on along the minus strand of NZ_JAVHPD010000009.1, from coordinate 41,475 downwards.
CCATGGGTGTCGGCATGATGATCGTCCCTCGTTCCCCTGTCGTCGTGGCGCTTCTGCTGCTGCCCGCTTGCGCTTCCCTCTCGCCCGAATCGCGGTTGCGGTCCGGGTTGGTCGATGCGGGATTATCGCCCCGGATGGCGGCTTGCATGGCGCCGAAGATGGCCGATCGACTGAGCCTGCTGCAACTGCGGCGGCTCCAATCGCTGGGATCGATCCGCAAGTCTCACAGCAGCGGCCTTTCGGTGGATGAACTGCTGCACAAGCTGCGTGCTTTGCAGGATCCCGAGATCATTTCCGTCACCAGCCGAGCGGCGATTTCCTGCGCCTTTTGAGCCGCATTTCGCAATATATTGCCGCACTGCCGCGCTGCGCCTTTTGCAATTTTGCAAAGTCATTTTGCGAAATTTGCTGGCGTCTCCGAGACGCCTGTGCTTAGCCGCTTGCCATCCGCTTCAACGTACAAGGACGGGCGAGCCCATGAACATCCACGAATATCAGGCCAAGGAACTGCTGGCGAAATATGGCGCGCCCATCGCCGCCGGCTATGCCGCCTTCTCGGTCGATGAGGCGGTCGAGGCCGCCAAGAAGCTGCCCGGACCGCTCTATGTCGTAAAGTCGCAAATCCATGCCGGCGGGCGCGGCAAGGGCAAGTTCAAGGAACTCGGCCCCGATGCGAAGGGCGGCGTCCGCCTGGCCTTCAGCCTCGATGAGGTGAAGGCTCATGCCACCGACATGCTGGGCAACACGCTGGTGACGATCCAGACCGGCGACGCAGGCAAGCAGGTCAACCGCCTCTATGTCACCGACGGGGCGGACATCGCCAAGGAATTCTACCTGGCGCTGCTGGTCGACCGCGCCACCAGCCGCGTCGCTTTCGTCGTGTCGACCGAAGGCGGCATGGACATCGAGGAAGTCGCGCACTCGACGCCTGAAAAAATCCACAGCTTCTCGGTCGATCCGGCTTCGGGCTTTCAGCCGCATCATGGCCGCACCGTCGCCGCCGCGCTGGGTCTGACCGGCGATCAGGCGAAGCAGGCGGCCAAGGTCGCTTCCTCGCTCTACGCCGCCTTCCTCGACACCGATGCCGAGCAGATCGAGGTCAACCCGCTGGCGCTGACCGAGCAGGGCAACCTGCTGGTGCTCGACGCCAAGGTTGGTTTCGACGGCAACGCCATGTTCCGCCACAAGGACATCGCCGAACTGCGCGACCTCACTGAGGAAGATGCGGCCGAAGTCGAAGCGTCCAAGTACGACCTCGCCTATATCAAGCTGGACGGCAATATCGGCTGCATGGTGAACGGCGCTGGCCTCGCCATGGCGACGATGGACATCATCAAACTCAATGGCGAATTCCCCGCCAACTTCCTGGACGTGGGCGGCGGCGCCAGCACCGAGAAGGTGACGGCGGCGTTCAAGATCATCCTGAAAGACCCGGCGGTGAAGGGCATCCTGGTCAACATCTTTGGCGGCATCATGAAGTGCGACATCATCGCCAACGGCATCGTCGCCGCCGCCAAGGAAGTGAACCTGTCGGTGCCGCTGGTCGTCCGCCTGGAAGGCACCAACGTGCAGCAGGGCAAGGACATTTTGGCCAATTCGGGCCTGCCCATCGTCCCGGCGGACGATCTGGGCGACGCGGCCAAGAAGATCGTGGCGGAAGTGAGGAAGGCGGCCTGACGCTCTCACCAGCCTGAACGACCATATTGAGGGTGCGGGAGGTCCGGGAACGGGCCGCCCGCGCCCGCGCTGGCATTTGATAAGGAGGATGTTGCCATGAAGATCCTGGTGCCCGTCAAGCGGGTCATCGACTATAATGTGAAGCCGCGGGTGAAAGCGGACGGGACGGGCGTGGACCTGGCCAACGTCAAGATGAGCATGAACCCGTTCGACGAGATCGCGGTCGAGGAAGCCATCCGCTTGAAGGAAAAGGGCGTCGCGACCGAGATCGTCGCGGTGTCCATCGGCGTCGCCAAGGCGCAGGAGACGCTCCGCACCGCGCTCGCCATGGGCGCGGACCGCGCGATCCTGATCCAGACCGACGATGAGGTCGAACCGCTGGGCGTCGCCAAGCTGCTCGCCAAGGTGCAGGAAGAGGAAGGCGCTGGCCTCATAATCCTGGGCAAGCAGGCGATCGACGATGACAGCAACCAGACTGGGCAGATGCTCGCCGCGCTGCTGGGCCGGCCGCAGGGCACGTTCGCGTCGAAGGTCGAGGTCGAGGGCGATAGCGTGTCGGTGACCCGTGAGGTCGATGGCGGGCTGGAGACGGTGAAGCTCTCCACCCCGGCGATCATCACCACCGACCTGCGGCTCAATGAGCCGCGCTATGCCTCGCTGCCCAACATCATGAAGGCCAAGAGCAAGCCGCTCGCCACCAAGACGCCCGCCGACTACGGCGTGGACATCTCGCCGCGTCTCTCGACGCTGAAGGTGGTCGAGCCGGCCAAGCGCTCGGCTGGCGTCAAGGTCGCCGATGTCGATGAACTGGTGGCTAAGCTGAAGGCGCTGGGCGTCGCCGCTTGATCCTGCGCCGTTCGGGCTGAGCGAAGTCGAAGCCTAGTGCCGAGCGGAGGCGAAGCAGCCTCGACAAGCTCGGCTAAGCCCTTCGACAGGCTCAGGGCGAACGGGATGGATTTTGAAAGGAATTGCATATGAAGACTCTGGTTTGGGTTGAACATGAAGGCGGCGCGGTCAAGGATGCGACGCTTTCTGCCGTCACCGCCGCAGGCAAGCTCGGTGAGGTGCATCTGCTGGTCGCGGGCGAAGGCGTGTCCGGGGTCGCCGAAGCCGCCGCGAAGATCGCCGGCGTCGGCAAGGTCCATGTCGCCGACGATGCGGCGTTGGGTCATGCGCTGGCTGAGAATGTCGCGCCGCTGATCGTCGAGCTGATGGGCAGCCATGATGCGTTCGTGGCGCCCGCCACCAGCAACGGCAAGAATATCGCGCCGCGCGTCGCCGCTTTGCTCGACGTCATGCAGATCAGCGACATCCTCTCGGTCGAAAGCGAGGACACGTTCACGCGGCCCATCTATGCGGGCAACGCGATTGCGACCGTCCAGTCCAAAGACGCCAAGAAGGTCATTACCGTGCGCGGCACCGCCTTCGAGAAGGCGGCAAGCGAAGGCGGCAGCGGCGCGGTGGAGGCGGTGGCCTCGACCGGGGACAAGGGGCTGTCCTCTTTTGTCGGCGCGGAGATCGCCAAGCTGGAGCGTCCCGAGCTGACCAGCGCGAAGGTGATCGTGTCCGGCGGCCGGGCGCTGAAGGACGGCGAGACGTTCGAGCAGCTCATCTTCCCGCTGGCCGACAAGCTGGGCGCGGCGGTGGGCGCGAGCCGGGCGGCGGTGGATGCGGGCTATGTGCCCAACGACTATCAGGTCGGGCAGACCGGCAAGATCGTCGCGCCGGAGGTCTATGTCGCGGTCGGCATTTCCGGCGCGATCCAGCATCTTGCGGGGATGAAGGACAGCAAGACCATCATCGCCATCAACAAGGACGAGGACGCGCCGATCTTTCAGGTGGCGGACATCGGTCTGGTCGGTGATTTGTTCAAGCTGGTGCCCGAGCTTACCGAGAAGCTGTAACGCATCGTCACGATGTAGGACAGGGCGTGGGGAGCGATCCCCACGCCTTTTTTGTTGTTACTCGCAGCGGACGTCATTCTTGTCGATGGCACGGCCGGCGAGCGCACCGCCGCCGGCGCCGAGGATGGTGCCGAGCGTCTTGGAACCGCCCGGAGCGATGACATTGCCGAGCACGCCGCCGGCGATGGCGCCGACGATGGTGCCGGTGGTGCCATCGTCGCGCTTGCAATAATAGCGACCGTCGCGGTCGCGATAGATTTCATCATTGTCGCGCATCTGCCGCCAGCGGCGGGGCGGGCCGCGGCGGTCGCTGGGGCGGTCATAGCCGTAGCCGCCGCCATAATTGTCCGACGTGCAAGCGCCGAGGGGCAGCATCGCCAGCATGGCTGCGGCGAGGATGGGTTTGCGCATGGTGGCTCTCCTCACTGTGTCGCCGGCTGGATGCCGGCATGAGAAACCGCCCGCCGCTGCCATGAGAGGGGGGATATGGCAGCGAGCGGGCGGCGACCGGCGGCGAGCGGGGGGCAGGGCCGCCGGAAAGGCAATCAGTGAGCGAGCGGCGCGGTATTGCCGGCACCGGCCGAACTGACCAGCGGGGCGGTCGGCGTGTTGTCCGAGGTGCGCTGTTCGTCGAGCTTCGCCTTGGCGTCGTTGTAGCGGCCGACGAGGTCGTTCTTGAACTCGGTCAGCTTGCCTTCGTCATAGAGCTTCTTGCCGACATAGCCGGCGATGGCGCCGAAGATCAGGGTGCGGATCATGTTGGTCTCCTTGGGATGGGTTTGGGGAGATAACCGGTCGGACGGCGAAGGGTTCCGGGTTTTTAGACGCCGGGGCAGAACGGTTCAGCGGCCCGGCGGGTCGTGCGGCGCGGGCATGGTGACGGGGCGCAGGCTTTCGCGGTCTTCGGCGGAGACGGGGGCGGTCGGATCGGGGCGGTAATGGTCTTCGGCGCGCTGGGCGCCGTCGGGGTGGGCGTCGGTCAGCAGGTCGGCGGGGGTGTGGCCGGGATCGTCCTGGGCCGAAAGAGCGTCGGGCAGAGGGCTGTCGCCGGCTTGGGTCGCATATTTCCAGCCGAGCGCGGCGCCGGCGACGAGGGCGAGGGTGCGGAGCATGGGTCTTCCTTCATCGGGGGAGGCTGCCCGACAACGGAAGGCGGGGCGCAGGGGTTCCCGCGGAAGACCCTGATCCAGGTTAGTCGGTGACGGCGGGTTCGCCGGCTTCGCGCAGAGCGCGGCTGCGGTCGACGCGGTCCTGGCGATGGGCGATGGCGAGGAAGGCGGCTTCGGACCGCAGGCAGCGGTCGCGGACATTGTCCAGCACGGCGGCGTCGGCCTGGCTGCGGGCTTCGGCGGCGAGGGCGTGGTAATCGGGATGGGCCATGGGTCGCTCCTTTTGCGAGGGACGGGAGTCGGGCGGCGCGACGACAATCGCGCCGCCCGGACGGCCCTGAAACGCTTAGTCGGCGTGGGCGATGTTCACCGCGGCCATTTTGCCACGGCGATCCTGCTCCAGATCATAGGACACGCGGTCCTTTTCCTGGAGGTTGGCGATGCCGGCACGCTCCAGCGCGGTGATGTGGACGAACGCGTCCTGACCGCCGCCATCGGGGGCGATGAAGCCATAGCCCTTGTCGGCGTTGAAGAATTTGACGGTTCCGGTGATGCTCATGATGAGTCCTTCTTTCGTTGCGGCCCGCTCCGTGTGAACGGACCAAGGGCTAAAGGGGCAGGGAAAGAAGGAAACAGGTGCCGCAAAGCGCCAAAGACCGTCGATTTGCGACTATAGCCCGACCCATATAGGGGATCGCGGCGGCAATAGCAAATCGGCGGGCGAGCGGGGAGCGGCGGAGCGCGCGCGGGATCAGCCGGGACGCGCCCCCGCGCGCGCCGCAGCGGCCGGCGCGGAGGCGGCGACGAAGCCGAAAAAGGCGTCGCGGGCGCGGGCGGCGGCTTCCTCATAGGGGCGGCGCTCGGCCTCCTGCCGCTCCGCCATCGCCTGTTCCTCCGCCGCCGTCAGATCGCGGTCATAATAGTCGATTTCATAGACGTCATCTTCCTGATCGCCGTCGAAACCGGGGGGCGCGGGATAATCGGTGCGCCAGCGATCCTTGTCCTCATCGAACCAGACGCCGCGCAGGCGAGTGGCGGCCTCCTCCGGCGGCAGCGTGTCGAGCCGGATGTGGGGGCTGGCAGGGCGAAGTTCACACCGTTGCAGGGAGTCCGAAAAGACGGGCGGCTGCGCCTTATGCACGGCGAGGCGAGCGGCGATGAACATGGCGACCGAGGCGGCAGGCGCGAGGGTCTGGGCGGCGTCCTCCTCGATCGGGTCTGGGGTGGCGGGCTGGCTGCCGTCGAGCAGGCGGGCGTCCTCCATCTCGCGCGCGGAGGGCTCCGCGCCGGTGGCGGGGAGGTGATCGCGATCGACCTCCGCCTTCACCGCTTCCTCGTCACAGATGAGGTCGAGGAAGGCAACGAAATCCTGCGCGACGACGCGGGCGAGCGCGGCGTCGGAGCCTTCGGGCGGATTGTCCGCCATGCGGTCGAGCCGCGAGAGCATCGACATGGCGAGGCGATTGTCGTGGCGGTGGCGGGTGACCTGGAAATTCTCCTCATCGCGCTGGATGGTGTCGGTGCAGCCGGTGATGGCGCGCGCGAGCAGATCGTCAGCGAGGCGCGCGCGGGCGATGAGGATCGCCGCGTCCCAGCCGAGGCGGAAGGCCGCGCCGTCGCGGCGGATGCGAAGCGCATAGGCGCTGCGCGCGGTGATGCGGACGCTTTCGCAGGCGAGGCGGACGACGCCGGTGGCGGCGAGGGTTTCGAGAAAACGCCGCTGGCGCGCGGGGGACCAGCCGTCGACGCGGACTTGCTCGGCGGGGGTGGGGAGGGGCGGGAATTGCATGGTCATGGCAAGGCTCCTGCGAGTTGAGGGATGCTTTGCCGGGAGGGTAGGCAGATTTGGGGGGTGTAGGACAGCGAATAGGATTTTGGGGGATTTCAGGGATATTGCTGGCGGGTGTGTTTGATGTTGATGACCTCTATCCTGTCCCCAACCACCCGGTAGATCAGGATATAGTTGGGCGTGACAATCGCCTCGCGCGTGTCGGTGACGCGGCCGGGACGGTGCATGTAAGGATGGTCAGCGATTTTCTCTGCGGTTTGCTCGAAGAGGTCAGCGAGGCGCAGAGCGGCGGCCGGGTTACGGTCGGAGATGTAGTCGAGAATATTGCGCGCGTCCTGTTGGGCCTTTGGGCGCCAGATGACGTGCGGCATCAGGCGCGCTTTGCCGCCTTGGCTTCGATAAGCGCGCGCAGTTCGGCCATGACCTGATCGTGCGGGATGCCGGGCCGGGGATCGGCAAGGCTCGCCTCGACCGTTGCGCGGAACCAGGCGTCATAGGCTTCCGCTTCCTCGGTCGTCGCGAACTCGGACTCGATGGGGGTGAGCTTGGGCATGGGTGGAGGATAGCAGGGCGGAGGGGGTTTATCCAGATTGGGGGTGGAGTTGACTCCATATCGGATCAATTTCGGAGAGTTCAGCGCACCTCTACGACCCGGTCGCCCTGATCGAGGCGTTCGGCGATCATCGGCCAGCGGGCGTCGAGCCAAATGCGCAGGCCGCGATTGCTGATATTGCCGCAGCGCAGCCAGAGCAGGCGGGATCTGACCGGCGGGTGACGGAGGAGGAAATCGTCGTCCTTCGTCACCAGTGTCATGCCGTGCTGTTCGACGTGGGCGGCAATGATGGCGTCGGGCGTCTTCCGTGCTGACGTGGGCAGCGATCAGGCCGCGCTCCGCAAACCATCCGCAAAGCGCGGGTGGCAGTTGCGCGTCGATCAGCAGGTGCATCAGGCGGCTTGGACGACCGTATGGTCCACCGCGCGCGCGCCGTAGGCCAGGCAGGCGTTCACATCTTCGCGGGTGAGATAGGGGAAGTCTTCCAGCAGTTCCTCGACGCTGACCGAGGAGGCGAGCGCATCGAGCACGTCGCTGACGCGCATCCGGGTGCCGGCGACAATCGGGCGGCCGCCGCAGACATTGGAGTCGATGACGATGCGCGTGGTCATAGGGGGAGTATGTGAGTGAGGGGAAGGGGCGTCAAGGTGGCTATGCCAGTTGAGCAGTTTAGAAAATACTACTTTAACTCCCGCAGGGGCTTTCGACGAATGTCAAATCTGTCCACCCATTTTCCGCTATTCTATGGATACTTTTGAATAATATCGCCGAGGAAAGATGCAGAGCCTTGTAGAAGTCGTGACCATACCATTTACCATCGTCGTACGAATTAAAGGCGTTAGGGATAATTATATCGCCATGTAAAAATCTAGACCTGAAATCATATAGATTACCTATACTTTTTCTGGATGCAAACTTCTCCACTTCGGGGCATAATAAAACAGTCCTACGAATGATTTTAGCTCGTATTTCCTGATTGGATTCCGTAAATAGAGCCTCTAGAGCAGCAACTATCCAAGGGATATCCGAAAGAGAATTATTTTGTCGAACTCTATGATGTGCATGGCTAATAAAATTCAAGGTGCGACCGACGTTAGTGCTTGGAAGACCCTTCCAAAAACCTCCGACTTTCAGTGACCATTTAATAAAATCCAAGAACGACATATTAGGTGATGGCGGCACTCCCGCCTCCATCATCATCACAGCCGCGTGATCGAATGAGCTTTCACACGCATTATCGAAGATACCAAACAACTTGTCTTCATAATAATAATGCAGACATCTGGAGGATCCTGGTAGATAGCAACTCATAAGAACTAACATTTTTGTTACTATTTCTTGGGAAAAATGAGAGCATGTACGAAAAACTACATCCTTGCTGGACTTAATTGCTCGGTTTTTATTGAAAAAGGCTATTTCTCTGGGGTTCGTCCATTCGATATCGGCCCGGATGCAAAAGCTGTCTTTCCAATATTCGGCAAGGCGGTGAACTTTTTTTATGACTGATTTATCGACCTCGTTTGGCGTATCCACTTGAAGCACAATTGAACCTTCAAAGGGCTGATCAAAAAATAAGCCAACTTCCAATTTTATGCCGTGAATTTGAGCTAGGAGCCCACTCAGTGCTTCATATCCTCCCTCATACGAAAAACCGGGCCGCTTAGGTTGATACCAGTGCGGTGTAAGGATATGTGTCGTACGCGTCTTTATCGACTTTCGCAGCATCATTCCGCTGCCACAGCCTCCAACCCCAATAACGGCGCGAGATACCGCCCCGTAAAGCTCCGCTTCTCCTTCACCACCTTCTCCGGCGTGCCTTCCGCGACCACCTCGCCGCCCTTCACCCCGCCCTCCGGTCCCATGTCGATGATCCAGTCGGCGGTCTTAATGACGTCGAGATTATGCTCGATCACGACCACGCTGTTGCCCTGGTCGACCAGCGCGTGGAGGACTTCGAGGAGTTTGCGGACGTCCTCGAAATGGAGGCCGGTGGTGGGTTCGTCCAATATGTAGAGGGTGTTGCCGGTGGCGCGGCGGGAGAGTTCCTTGGCGAGCTTGACGCGCTGGGCCTCGCCGCCCGAGAGGGTCGTTGCCTGCTGGCCGACCTTGACATAGCCCAGGCCCACTTCGGCGAGCATCGCCATCTTGTCGCGGATGGGGGGGACGGCCTTGAAGAATTCGACCGCGTCCTCGACCGTCATGTCGAGCACGTCGGCGATGGAGCGCCCCTTGAACTTCACCTCCAGCGTCTCGCGATTGTAGCGCGCGCCGTGGCACACGTCGCAGGTGACATAGACGTCGGGGAGGAAGTGCATCTCGATCTTGAGCACGCCGTCGCCCTGGCAGGCTTCGCAGCGGCCGCCCTTGACGTTGAAGCTGAACCTCCCCGGTTTGTACCCGCGCGCCTGCGCTTCGGGGAGGCCGGCGAACCAGTCGCGGATGTTGGTGAAGGCGCCGGTGTAGGTGGCGGGGTTGGAGCGGGGGGTGCGGCCGATGGGCGACTGGTCGATGTCGATCACCTTGTCGCAATGTTCGAGGCCCGTCACCTTGTCATGCGCGCCGGCGAGGATGCGCGCGCCGTTGAGGGCACGGGCCGACGCGGCGTAGAGCGTGTCGATGGTGAAGCTGGACTTGCCGGAGCCCGACACGCCGGTGATGCAGGTGAAGGTGCCGAGCGGGATCGACGCGGTGACGCCGCGCAGATTGTTGGCGCGGGCGTTGTGGACAGTGAGCTTCTTGCCGGTGCCCTTGCGGCGTTTCGCGGGGACTTCGATGCGGCGGGTGCCGTTGAGATAATCGGCGGTTAGGCTGTCCTTATGCGCCAGGATTTCGGGCAGGGTGCCCTGCGCGACGATCTGCCCGCCATGGACGCCCGCGCCCGGCCCCATGTCGACGATATAGTCGGCGGCGCGGATCGCATCCTCGTCATGCTCCACGACGATGACGCTGTTGCCGAGGTCGCGGAGGCGCTTCAGGGTCACGAGCAGGCGGTCATTGTCGCGCTGGTGCAGGCCGATGCTGGGCTCGTCGAGGACGTAGAGGACGCCGCTGAGGCCGCTGCCGATCTGGGAGGCGAGGCGGATGCGCTGGGACTCGCCGCCCGAGAGGGTGCCGCTGGTGCGGTCGAGGTTCAGATAGTCGAGGCCGACATTGTTGAGGAAGCCGAGGCGTTCGACGATCTCCTTGAGGATGGCGCGGGCGATCTGGTTCTGCTGGTCGCTGAGCTGCGCGGGGAGGGTGGAGAAGAAGCCGAGCGCGTCCACCACGCTGCGGCGGGTGGAGATGGAGATGTCCTCGCCCGCGATCTTCACCGCGAGCGCTTCGGGTTTCAGGCGCGCGCCGTGGCAGGTTTCGCAGGGCTGGGCGCGCTGATATTTGGATAGCTCCTCGCGCATCCAGGCGCTGTCGGTCTGGAGCATGCGGCGATTGAGATTGCCGATGACGCCCTCGAACGGCTTCTTGACCTCATAGCTTTTGCGGCCGTCCTGGAAGCGGAGCGTGACGGCCTTGCCGCCGGTGCCGTGGAGGATGATGAGCTTCACTTCGCCGGGCAGGTCGGCCCAGGGGGTGTCGAGCGAGAAGCCGAACTCGCGGGCGAGGGAGCCCAAGACCTGCATATAGTAGGGGCTGGGCGGGTTGGATTTGGCCCAGGGGACGACCGCGCCTTTCTTGAGCGAGAGGGCTTCGTTGGGCACGACCAGTTCGGGGTCGAACTCCTGCCGCTCGCCGAGGCCGTCGCAGGCGGGGCAGGCGCCCTGGGGGGCGTTGAAGGAGAAAAGGCGCGGCTCGATCTCGGGGATGGTGAAGCCGCTGACCGGGCAGGCGAATTTTTCGGAGAAGACGATGCGGTTGGGGGGGATTCCGGCGTTTTTCATGCCGCTCTTAGCCCTCTCCCTTGAGGGAGAGGGTTGGGTGAGGGTGTCCGGAGCGATAGGTGGGACGCTCGCCTGCGGCTCGCTCCCCCTCACCCCGACCCTCTCCCCGCCGGGGAGAGGGAGATCACCATCCGCCAAGTCAACATAGGCGAGGCCATCCGCCAGCTTGAGCGCCTGTTCGAAACTGTCCGCCAACCGCGTGCCCATGTCCGGATCGACGGCGAGGCGGTCGACGACGACTTCGATGTCGTGCTTATATTTCTTGTCGAGGGCGGGGGCGTCCTCGATCAGATACATTTCGCCGTCGATGCGGACGCGGGTGTAGCCCGCCTTCTGCCATTCGGCGAGTTCCTTGCGATATTCGCCCTTGCGCCCGCGCACCACGGGGGCGAGCAGATAGAAGCGCGTGCCTTCGGGCAGCTGCATCACGCGATCGACCATCTGGCTGACGGTCTGGGCGCTGATCGGCTCGCCGGTGACGGGGCTGTAGGGGATGCCGACGCGCGCCCACAGGAGCCGCATATAATCGTAGATTTCGGTGACGGTCGCGACGGTCGAGCGCGGGTTGCGGCTGGTCGTCTTCTGCTCGATGGAGATGGCGGGGCTGAGGCCCTCGATATGTTCGACATCGGGCTTCTGCATCATTTCCAGAAACTGGCGCGCATAGGCGGAGAGCGACTCCACATAGCGGCGCTGCCCCTCGGCATAGATGGTGTCGAAGGCGAGCGAGGATTTGCCCGAGCCGGAAAGGCCGGTGATGACGACGAGGGAGTCGCGGGGCAGATCGACGTCCACGCCCTTGAGATTATGCTCGCGCGCGCCGCGGACGGAAATATGTGTGAGGCTCATGGGGGTAGATTGTTCCAGATTTGTTCTTGATCCGCAAGTCGGGCTGCGGCACGGTGGGGAAGATGGCGACGCGACGCTCGGTCGGCAAGGATCGGTTGCGCCGAATATGGTTTGCGGAGATAGTGGCGTGATGAATGAGCGTCCCGGTTTTTACGAGTTCTTCGCTGGCGGCGGCATGGCTCGGGAGGGATTGGGCGAAAGGTGGCGATGCCTGTTCGCCAACGATTTCGACCCAAAGAAAGCGGCTGCCTATGCCGAAAACTGGGGTGGGCAAGCATTGCATGTCGGCGATGTCGGACGTGTGACGACGGCGCTCCTTCCAGATGTCGCTGATCTGGTATGGGCGTCTTTTCCTTGCCAGGATCTGTCGTTGGCCGGGGCAGGGGCGGGGTTGAAGGGCGGACGATCTGGCGCCTTCTGGCCTTTTTGGGGGCTGATCGAATCGCTCAAGGCCGAAGGCCGCAAGCCCCGGACGATCGTGCTGGAGAATGTCTGTGGCCTCCTCACTTCACACGGCGGTGCAGATTTCGCCGCCTTGTGCGAAGCAGTGGGAGACGCTGGCTACTGGCTCGGCGCACTGGTGATGGACGCGCGTCATTTCCTGCCGCAGTCACGACCGCGCTTGTTCGTGGTGGCTATTGATGATCAATGGGAGTTCCGGGGGGGCGTGACCAGTCCCTATGCGGTCGATTGCTGGCATCCCGAGCGGCTGCGACTGGCGCAGGCGGCGCTGCCCGAAAGGGTGCGCCAGCGCTGGCTATGGTTCGCGCCGCCTGCCCCCGCAGCGTCCAATGTGCGATTGATGGACCTGATCGAGACCGGGCCGAACGTGCGTTGGCACGAGCCGGCGGAGACTGCCAATCTGCTGGCGATGATGAGCCCGGTCAACCGCGCCAAAATCGATCTGGTGGCTGGTAACCATGGGCGCGCAGTCGGCGCAGTCTACAAGCGCACGCGGATAGAAAACGGAAAGAAGGTGCAACGGGCGGAAATACGCTTCGACATCGCCGGATGCCTGCGCACGCCGGGCGGCGGATCAAGCCGGCAGATCATCATGACCGTTGAGGATGGGAAGGTGCGCTCCCGTCTGATCACTGCGCGGGAGACGGCGCGGCTCATGGGATTACGGGAGGATTATATCTTGCCGGCTCGTTACAATGATGCTTACCACCTGACTGGCGATGGCGTGGCGGTGCCTGTGGTGCGTTACATAGCGCGTACGATCATCGAGCCTGCCCTGTCGGTTAGCGCAGGGAGCGCGCGCGCTGCAGGATGACGTCTGTTCTCGAAAAATTGCAAGCGTTCGTGGAGGAGCATCGCTTCGCCAGATCAAAGGGCGCTCTCAACGTGGGCTTGGTCATGACGCGCCGTGCGCGGGAAAAGGGTCTTCCGCTTGACCCTGCTGCTCAATTGTCCCCCAGTGGCGGTCAAGTTGCTGGTTTGAATGGCGACGCGGGCAATCGTATCTTGCGCGACTATGGTGTCACCCGGAGCATGGGCACCGAGGTCGGCCGGACCAATCGTGGCAGCATCGACAATATGCGCCGCTACGTCGCATTTCTGAACGAGTTGGGTGCCGAAGGCGTCAATCTGGAGGAGGTTGAGCGGTTCTGGGTTGACCTGTTTCGTGCGCGTTTCGCCAGCGCCCCGTTCAAGTTCAGGGGAGAGATCGGCGTGTCCATCGAATCTGTCGTTCGCGACCTTCTGTCACAGGCTGAGAGCCGGCAGCGTGAAATGAGCGGTGCGATGATTGTCGGCACGATGCTACAGCACCTGGTGGGCGCAAAGTTGGAGGAAGTGTTGGGTGATCGCGTCACGGTGATCCATCATAGCGCCAACACCAACGACGCCGGTCATGGGCGTGGTGGAGATTTCGATATCGGCGATGCCGCCATCCATGTGACCGCCACGCCGAGCGAAGCGCTGATCCGCAAATGCACAGCCAATGTGCAGGCGGGGGTTCGTCCTATCATTGTGACTACACCCAAGGGCATGCCCCTTGCGGAAGGACTATCAGCCGTGGTGGGCGTTCGCGATCGGATCGAAATACTGGAAATCGGCCAGTTCCTTTCTGCAAACGCGCACGAGCTAGGATTATTTGCAGCAAGAGGGGCGACGGCCGCGCTTGAGCGGATCGTTGATCGCTATAACAACATCATTGATACCTGTGAAAACGACCCGAGCCTCCGCATCGCGCGCTAAGACCTCGCCACTGACCCGTTCTCAGACGATGGCTCGGGTGAAAGCCAGGAACAGCAAGCCTGAACTGCTGGTGCGGCGTATGCTGACCGATATGGGATATCGCTACCGCCTTCATCGCGCCGATCTTCCGGGCAAGCCGGATATTGCGTTCATCGGTCGGCGCAAGCTGATCTTTGTTCATGGGTGCTTCTGGCACGGCCATGACTGCCGGCGTGGCGCGCGGGAGCCGAAGGCCAATGCGGCATATTGGCGGCGTAAGATCGCCGCGAACCGCGAGCGGGATCAAAGAAACTGTGATGCCCTGGGTGCCGCGGGATGGGCGGTGCTGACCGTCTGGGAATGCGCGCTTGGCGACCGAGCCGCGATGGAGATACGGCTGAAGGATTTTTTGTCTGACGCGGCGTCCGTGGCCGGGCGCGAATGATCGGCGGGGCCGGCGCTGCCGTATCGGACGGCGCGAGAAGCGGAACTTTGCGGACGACCGCATCCTCTATGATGGCGCGAGCGGCAATATCTATTATGATGCGGATGACAATGGCGCGGGCGCGGCGGTGCTGTTCGCGCAGGTGACGGCGGGGATGGCGCTGAGCAACGCGGATTTCGTCGTGATTGGTTGAGGCGGTCTCGCGGCCGGATGGAGCGTAAAAGGGGGGTGGGATGGCTGATCTGATCGGGAGCGGGGATATTCTGGCGGCCATAGCCCGTGGCGGCGTGGCTGGCGGACGTGCCGGCGCCGGGCGATCGCGGTTCGGGGCGGCGGACCATGGGCAGGCGGGCGCTGCGGCCTATCTTCCCTCCATTGACGCGCCCATGGGAACCGAGCTGGATGACTACCTGACCGGCGACGCGGACGACAACAGCCTCTATGGAGAGGGTGGCGACGATGTGCTGGAGGGGCTGGGCGGCGACGACCTGCTCGATGGCGGGGACGGCTATGATGTCGCGAGCTATGCCCATGCGCCAGGCAGCGTCTCGGTGTCGCTGGCGATCATAGGGCCGCAGGATACGGGGAGCGCGGGGACCGACACGCTGGTCGGGATCGAGGATCTCTTCGGATCGGCCTTTAACGACGTGCTGATCGGCGATAGCGGCGGCAACCAGATCGACGGCGGCGCGGGCGCGGACTGGATGGCGGGGGGCGCGGGCGACGACCTTTATCTGGTCGATGATGCGGGCGACGTCGTGGTCGAGAAGCGGCTGAGCGGCGGGCTGGACAGCGTGGCGTCCGCCATTTCCTATTCGCTCGGCGGGAAGGGCGTCGAGATACTCGGGCTGCTCGGCACGGCGGACATCAACGCGACCGGCAATGGCTATGACAATCTGATCGTCGGCAATGCGGGCGACAACATCATCAATGGCGGGCGCGGCGCGGACCTGATGGCGGGGGGCGCTGGCGACGATATTTTCTATGTCGACGATATCGGCGACCTCATGGTGGAGCAGCCGGGCGAGGGCGTGGACGAGGTGCGGACCCGGACCGACAGCTATTTCCTGCCCGAAGAGGTCGAAAATCTGCGCGGCCTTTCCGCCGCGGGGCAGCTGCTGGTCGGCAATGACGGGAGCAATATCGTCACCGGCCACCGGGGCGATGACTGGATCGACGGCTGGTACGGCGCCGACACCATGATCGGCGGCAAGGGCAATGACAGATATTTCGTCGATGACGCCGGCGATCTGGTGGTCGAGCGGGTCAATCATGGGATCGACGTGGTGACGACGACGCTCGCCGTCTATCGCCTGACCGGCAATGTCGAGGGGCTGGAGGCGTGGGACGACGGCGCGCACCAGTTCACCGGCAATGCGCGCGCCAACAGCATAGTGGGCGGCGCGGGGAATGATGTGCTGGACGGCGGGGGCGGCGCGGACGTGCTGGTCGGCGGCGCGGGCGACGACATTTATTATGTGGCCGACGCCGGCGATGTCGTGATCGAGGAAGCGGACGGGGGCAGCGACCTCGTCTACAGCTCGGTGAGCTTCGACCTTAGGGGCACGGAGGTCGAGGCGGTCTATCTGATCGGCAGCCGGGCGATCGCTGCGATGGGCACCGATGGCGACGATCGCATCACCGGCAATCTGGGCGACAATCTGCTGTGGGGTGGCGCGGGCAACGACCTGCTGGCGGGACGGCATGGCGCGGACCTGTTTCTGTTCGACACGGCTCTGGGCGCGAACAATGTCGACAGCATCGCCGATTTCCTGGTCGGGGTGGACGGTATCGGGCTCAGCGAAACGATCTTCGCGGCGGCGGGGCCGATCGGCGTGCTGGCGGCGGGCGCGTTCCAGACCGGCGCGGTGGCGACCGAGGCGGACGACCGCATCCTCTATGACGGGGCGAGCGGGGCGATATACTATGACGCGGATGGGCATGGCGCGGGCGATGCGGTGCTGTTCGCGCAGGTGACGGCGGGGACGGCGCTGACCCACGCGGATTTTGTGGTGGTGGTGGGGTAGGGGGGGCAGCGCAAATACCATTCCCTGTCCCTAAGCGGTTGAATTGGCTTTACCACCGTCGGGCTTGTCCGGTATGTGTCGGGCCGAAGGAGAGACGGGATGCTGACCGCCAATGGCCGTTTTGAAGCGGAGGGCGATGTCGACTGGCTTCGCATCCGGCTTGAGGCGGGGAAGACCTATATCTTCACCCTGTCTGACGCCTTCGGTATCGGGCTCCGGCTGCCCGATGGCTCCGCCGTCACGCCGCATTATGACCGGACGGCCGAGTTCCTCCTGACCACGGTCGGCTATTATGCCGAGTCGACGGGAGATTATTGGGTTTCCCTGTCGGGCAGTAATGTGCAGGACTATAGCGTCACGGTGACGGAACAGGTGGACCCCACGCCGCCAGGGACCACCACGCCTCTGGTCCTGACCATCGGCGAAGGCGTCTGGCCCGCTCAGGTCGATCCGAGCCGCGCCGAAAGCTGGTACGCCGTCGATCTGACCGGCGGCCAGTCCTACGCCATTGGCGGAGGCTATGAAGCCTATATCGCCGATGCCGAGGGGAATGTGCTGACTCGGCCGTTCGACAGCTATCTGGGGCATTTCACGCCTACCGAGTCGGGGCGCTATTATCTGAGCATCATCGGCAATGGCGACATGCTCAAGATCGACACGGTGGATGACGATCATGGCACGTCGCCGGCGCAGGCCGGGTCGCTGAACGCTGGGATGGTCGAAGCTGGAAGGTGGGAAGCCTATGGCGATGCGGACTGGTTCGCGGCGGCGCTGACGGGCGGGCGCTCCTATGAGGTTGATTTGCAAGTGCTGGCAGGGGCTTCAGAGGATCGGCCTGACCGGAGCGTCGAACTGCTCGACGCGCAAGGCAATGTCGTGATGACGCGCACGAGTGTCGAGCATTCGAGCGGAAAGGTCAGCTTCGACATCGCTGATACAGGTATCTACTATATCTCCGTCATCGCGGGTTATGAGGACGCTTATTTAGCTGGGAAAACCCTGACCTATTCGGTCGGGCTGACAGAGATTCCGTTGGCGGATTATCCCGACATCGTCGTTGGGCAGGTGGTGAACGAGTCCGGGCTGGTGTCGGAAAACGTTTATAATTACGACATATATCTCACCCAAGGGCAGATTTACAATTTCACGTCGGGCACCAGCCGTGTGTTCGCCATTTATGACGGCCGCGCGTTCCTCAAGGGCAGCCAACTGGGCAAGCTGGATTTTCTGGCGCCGCATGATGGCCTGTTCAGGGTCTGGATCGACTCTCCACAGCCCCGGCCCGGCCGCACGGACAGCTACACCCTGACCAGTTCGGCCACGGCCGACGATTTTACCGCCAACCCACTCACGGCCGGCACCATCCAGGTGGGGGGCACGGCCGAGGGGATACTGCAGAATGCGGTCGACCTCGACTGGTTCGCCGTCGACCTGTCGGTCGGGAAATCCTATATTTTCGCGACGCAGGGGGTCGGCACGGCGGCAATTTATGATGCCGCGGGCGCCAGACTGACGGGCATTGCCGACCGTCATTTTTCTCCAACGACATCCGGCACCTATTATCTTGGCGTCGGAGCCGGCAGCGGGGGGAACTATGTCGTCTCGATAAAGCAGGCGACCGACGACTATCGCGAGGATATGCTGACGGCGGGCGTGTTTCGCGAAACGGTGAACGGCACGCCGGACGCCGATCTGTTCACCGGAACCGGGGCCTATATGGCCTATAAGGGCGGCGAGGGCAACGACCGCTATGCCGCGGGCGGGGGTTTCGATCTGTTCGATGGCGGCGCGGGCGTGGATAGCGTCTCCTTTGCGGGCTATGCGAGCGGTGTGACGGTCGATCTGGCGGCGCTCGGCCTGTATGAAGGCGATCTGCGGCGCATCACCCTCACCAATGTCGAGAATGTCCAGGGCACGCGCTACGACGACCGGCTGACCGGCAATGGCGCGGCCAACCTCCTGACCGGCGGGCTGGGTGCGGATATCATCGCCGGCGGCGCGGGCGACGACGTGATCGAAGGCGGCTATGGCGGCGACATTCTGACCGGCGGGGCGGGCATCGATACGCTGAGCTACGAGAATGCGCGGACCGGCGTGGTCGTGTCGCTGGCGATCACCGGGCCGCAAAGCACACGCGGGGCGGGGATCGATACCGTCAGCGGGTTCGAGAATCTGCGCGGGTCGAACAGCGCGGACGTTCTGATCGGCGACAATCGCAGCAACGTCATCAGCGGACTGGACGGCGCGGACCGGATGATCGGTCTGGGTGGCGACGACCATTATTATGTCGATAACATCGGCGATCAGGTGGTCGAACGGATCGGGCGCGGCTATGATATGGTGCATAGCGGCGTAAGCTACACACTGCCGGACAATGTCGAGGCGCTGATTCTGCTCGGCGGGCGCGCCATCGATGCTGTCGGCAACGCATCGGACAATCTGCTGACCGGCAACCGGGGCGACAACATCCTGCGCGGCGCTGGCGGGAACGACTTGCTGACCGGCGGGGCGGGAGCCGACATCTTCCTGTTCGATACCGCGCCGGGGGCCGGCAATGTCGATCGCATTACCGACTTTTCGGTGGTGGATGATGGGATCGCGCTCGACCCCCTGATTTTCGCCGCGATCGGACCGGTGGGGACTTTGGCCGCAGGCGCGTTCCAGACGGGCGCGGTGGCGACCGAGGCGGACGACCGCATCCTCTATGACGGGGCGAGCGGGGCGATATACTATGACGCGGATGGGCATGGCGCGGGCGATGCGGTGCTGTTCGCGCAGGTGACGGCGGGGACGGCGCTGACCCATGCGGATTTTGTGGTGGTGGTGGGGTAGGGGGGGCTTACGATTGTCTTCCGATTTTGCGGCCCATACCGCTAATTTGTTGATGGAAAGCGCCATGCCCGCGCGAACAGGGGGTTTCAAATGACTGGAACGGTGAGCGGTCTCTTCGACGTGCGAGGCGATACGGATTGGTATCGGGTTCAATTCGAGGCGGGAAAGACCTACCAAATCTATCTCGGCTCTGGGAACGCCCATCTGAGTTTGATGATGCCCGATGGGACCGCATATGATCCGCCGGTTTCCTACACCAATAAAATCACCTTCGTCGCGCCGGTGAGCGGCGATTATTGGGTGAAGGCGGCGGACAGCTTGGTCCAAGGTGGGACATATCAAATATCGGCCTATGAGGTCGACGACGCCAATCCCGGTTCCACGTCTACCACCCTCACGCTCGGCGTGGGCGAAACGGTCACGCAGACGGGGCCGTTCGCAGCAGACGACTGGTATGCGGTCGATCTGGTGGCGGGCCAGTCCTACCTGGTTCAGGCCGGCCCCGGCAACCGGCTCTATATGAACGACGCGCAAGGGCGATTGCTTGGGGATGTCGCATATGGGCCGTTGCATTTCACGGCCGAGACGTCCGGGCGATACTATGTCGGGGTGGCGGAACTGGGAGGCTCAAGCTATTCTGTTTCGCTGGCCGCCGTCGCGGATGATTTCGGTGCGTCCGCGTCGCTTGCCGGCACATTGGACTTCGGAGGAACAGCGACAGGCGTCTGGGAAAGCAAGTCGGACAGCGACTGGTTCGCCGTGAACCTCAGCGCCGGACGATCCTATCGCTTTTCCGCCGTTGCCGATAATCCCAATAGCTGGCCGGCGAACATCAAGGTCGTCAGCGCCGACGGGGACGTATTGGCGTTCAACAGGGGCACGGCGCTGACCACGGATTTCAGCGCGAAAACCAGTGGCATCTACTATGTGGCGATGACGAGCGGCACACCTTCGCCTGCCGATCCCAGCTACACGGTATCGGTTGAAATATTACCCATCACGCCGCCACCTCCGTCAACGCCGCTGAATATCGGTGATATCATTGCGGCGGACTGGCAGGTTGCGTTGGAGTCCGATCATTATACCGTCAACCTCATTGATGGTCAGTCCTACAGCTTCGTCGCAACCAGCAGTGGCGGTTCGGACAGCCCAATCCTCATGCTGCTGGATGAAGACGGGTCAGAGCTGACGAGCGCCTTTACCGTGAACGGCCTGACTTCAACGCTGGATGTCGGCGTCGGACGGTCGGGCACTTATTATCTGGTCGCCAAGGGACGGGACGCAGTCGCCTATACTTTGTCCAGTTCAAGGGGGCCGGATGATTATCTTGCCACAAGTCTGACAACGGGCACAATCACGGTGGGAGGAACCGCGACGGGTTCACTCGAGGGGAACGGGGATCACGACTGGTTCGCCGTCAATTTGACCGCCCACAAAAGCTACGTGTTCACGAGCGATAGCGGGTTTGCGAACATTGTCGTTCGCGATGCGGCCGGAAACGCGCTGCATGATGTCGCGAATGGCGAGCTGACCGTATCTCCCGCGCAATCGGGCATCTACTATCTCGACGTGAGCGGCGATGCCGGCGATTATTCGGTGCGGATGTTCGAACTCGTCGGCGATGTTGCCCAAGACATGACGTCGCGAGGAGTTATCGGAAATGTGGTGGTCGGGTCGAACACGGCATCCGACACATTCGTGAGCACGGCCAATCATGACAGTTTCGTCGGTCTTGGCGGGGATGATCGGTTCATCGCCGGAGCAGGCTATGACATTTACAGCGGCGGCGCTGGCTTCGACACGGTCGGCTTTACGCGCTTCAAAACCGGGGCGGTCGTGGATCTGCAACGCGGCGGCACGGTGGAGAGCGGCAATCTGAAGATTTCATTGGCCAGTATCGAGCATGTCGAAGGGTCGCGCTTCGCCGATCAGATATATGGCAGTGGTGCCGCTGAACGGCTTGTCGGCGGGCGCGGCGACGACCAGCTTTTTGGTATCGACGGCGACGATCGCCTCTTCGGCGGCTTGGGTAACGATCGGGTCGAAGGCGGCGCGGGGCGGGATTATCTGGACGGCGGCGACGGCATCGACAGCCTGAGCTACGAACATGCGGCGGCTGGCGTCGTGGTCTCGCTTGCCATCACCGGCGCGCAGAATACACGCGGGGCAGGGGTCGACAGCGTCGCGGGCTTCGAGAATATCCGGGGTTCCGCTTTCGATGATCGCCTGACCGGGGACGATGGCGCGAACGTCATCAGCGGGCTTGATGGCGCGGATGTGATGATCGGGCTGGGCGGTAACGACGCCTATTATGTCGATAATGCCGGCGACAGGGTCGTCGAGAAGGCGGGCGGCGGCTATGATACCGTCTTTGCCGCCGTCGATTATCAGCTGGTCGGCGATGTTGAAGCGCTGACGCTGACCGGGCGGTCGCACAACGACGCGACGGGCAATGCGCTGGACAATGTACTGACCGGCAATAGCGGCCACAACCGGCTGAACGGCGGCGCGGGCGCGGACCGGATGATCGGCAAGGGTGGGAACGACATCTACTATGTGAGCAATGCCGGCGACGTGGTGGTGGAGCAGGCGGGCGAGGGGCATGACCTGGTGGTCAGCACGGTTTCGTTCGACCTGCGCGGCACGCATGTCGAGGATTTGCGGATGATCGGCAGCGCGCACATAAACGCTTCGGGCGATGCGGACGTGAACGAGATCAGGGGCAATGCCGGGAACAATATTCTGCGTGGCGATGGCGGCGACGACCTGCTGACCGGTGGGGCGGGCGCGGATATCTTCGTGTTCGATACGGCGCTCGGCCCCGATATCGATCGCATTACCGACTTTTCTGACGAGGGCGATAAGATTGCGCTCAACCCGCTGATCTTCGCAGGGATAGGACCGGCGGGGACTTTGGCGGCAGGCGCGTTTCAGAGGGGCCGGGTCGCAACCGAAGCGGACGATCGAATTCTGTACGATAGTTTTTATCAACAGGTTTTTTATGACGCAGACGGCAACGGCCCCGGTCGCGCGGTGCTGTTCGCGCAAATAAATCATGGCGCGAACCTCACCCACTCGGATTTCATGGTCATCGGCTGAGGCGGCGGGCTGATCCCCTAAATCCCCCCTGAACGGCCCGGCCACGGATCGTTCAGGGGGCTTTGGGCATTGGAGGGCGGCAAGTCGGGGGGAGTGGCTGGTCCAAGGAGGATGCCATGGCCCATGAAGTGATCCGTCGCCTGCGTCTGGGCGGCCTGTGCGTGCTGGCGCTGAGCGTCGCGGGATGTGGCGAGGACAAGGTCGCCGACCGCTTTTCGATGACCGA
Source organism: Sphingobium sp. (assembly GCF_036170395.1). Taxonomy (GTDB): domain Bacteria; phylum Pseudomonadota; class Alphaproteobacteria; order Sphingomonadales; family Sphingomonadaceae; genus Sphingobium. The sequence goes on along the minus strand of NZ_JAVHPD010000009.1, from coordinate 18,909 downwards.
TCAGGCGTGGAGCAACGCCTTTGGCAATGAGGCGGGCGGCCAAGGTGACTCGCTGCCGCCGCTCCCCGAGGCGCAGCCGATGGATGTGGCCGACGGTTCGGGTGCGCTGGCCTATGCGCCGCCCGCCGACCGGCTGCCCGCCGCGCGGCCGATCGCCTATGCGGAGCCGCAGGGCGACGATTATGCCTGGATCGACCGGGCGGACCAGTTTTCCGACATGCTGGGCGATGCGCCGCCCGACTATGGCTTTGCCTATGACGAGGGCGTAACGCCTTGGGCCTGGGAGAGCGGCGACGATTATCTGCGCTATGCCGAGCCGATCGACGGCGGCTATCGCTATTATTATTATGAGCCGGGGGCGGCGAGCCCCTATCTGGTGCGCGATCCGTGGAACAGCTACGGCTATCGCGACGACCGGCTGGTCGCGGTCTATGACGGCGGCGGGCGGGTGCTGCCGTGGCGCGAGGCGCGGGCGCGGGACGCCTATGCGTCGCGCTATTATGCGCGGGCGACCGACATGCGCCGTGCGGCGCGGGCGCGCGAGCGCGAGCGGATCGAGGCGCGGCAATGGGCGGCGCGGCGCTCCGCGATCGCGCAGGACCGGGCGCGCTGGGCACAGGCGAGGGCCGAGCAGGCGCAGTGGCGCGCCTATCGGGCGCGGCAGGACGATCGGGCGCGGGCGCATTGGGCGGCCGAAGCTCGCGCGCGCAACCAGGCGGCGACGCGCTTTGCAAGCTGGCAGCGGGAGGATTTCCGCACGCCGCCGCCGCGCTTCTATGCGGCCGAGCAGCGGCGCGAGGCGGCACGCGACCGGCGGGAGGCGGCGCAGGCGCGCGAGCGGCAGGTCGCGCTTACGGAGCGGCGCGCAGCGCAGCAGCGGCGCGCGGCCGAGGCGCGGCAGGACCGGCGCGTGGCGCAGGCGGAGCGCGCGCGGATCGCCGACCGGCGGGAGGCCGAGCAGCGCCGGGCTGAGCAGCGACGGGTTCAGGCGCAAAGGCGCGAGGCGGAGGCGCGGCAGGACCGGCGGCAAGCGCAGGCACAGCGCGCGGCGGCGCAGGCCCGGCAGCAGCGCGCCGAACAGGCGGCGCGGCAGGATCGCCAGCGCACGCGCGAACAGGCCGCGCGACGGGCCGATGCGCAGCGGCAGCAGGCGGCCGAGCGGCGGCAGGCGCAGGCGCAGCAGGCCCAGCGCCGGGTGCGCGAGGCGGCTCAGGCGGACCGGGTGCGCCAGCAGCGCACGGCTGAGGCCCAGCAGCGGCGCGCCCAGCAGGCGGCGCAGGGACAGCAGCGCGCGGCGCGGCAGGCGGAACGCGCGGCCCAGCGCCAGGCGCAGGCGCAGCAGCGGGTGGCGGCGCGGGCCGAGCGGCTGGCGCAGCGCCCGGACAATCCGGGGCGTTTGCAGCGCAACGACTGATGCCGGCTGCGTCGAGCGGAGAATGCAATGGTCGCCGGGGAACAGGATCATCCACTTGTTGACGCTACGGAAAGCTTGAAAATGTCGTTGGTCGGCGGCTGACTGTCGTTCGTCCGCCGGTGATGCCGCCCGGCGGCAAACATCGGCGGATCATCGAAGGAGGCGCGGGGAGCCGAGCGAATCGGCTATGGTGGCGGCATCGGACAGACGCGCCGCGACCGTTCACCCACGGTTCACCGCAAAGGGCGTCGTCTGTCATGCAGCAGTTTCGACCCGATCCGGTGTGCCCGACAGCGCCTGGATACGCCCCCGGCAATCCCTTGCGCCGGGGGCGTTTTCTATCGTCGCGCGGCTGCGCCGTCCTCCCAGTCCGATTCGCGCTTGCCGCTACGGCAATATGTCGTTTGCGGCGAGCGAGATGTCGTTCGTCCTGCTGTTCGTCCCGTCCTGACGGTTCTTTGTCGCTTGGCAGATGCGCGTTGCGCCCGGTCGAAGCGGGCGCGCGGACGGGGGCGGGCGGGGCTAAACAGAATGAGCGAACGGACGACGGGCCGACCCCTAAGACCCTTGACGGCCCGGTCCGTTCGCACCCGGCAAAGCGCCGCCATGCCCCCTCTATCGGGCGGCGCGCCGGGTGACACAGGATCGAGGAGAAAGCCCCATGTTCGTTTCGCCCAAATTCGTCACCGCCCTTTCCGGCGTCGCTCTGGCGCTCAGCAGCGGCGCGGCATTTGCCGAGGATTTCCAGTCCAATGGCCGCACCAAGGAGGTCTATCATGGCGACCTGGACCTGACCAAGGCCGACCAGCAGAAGGAATTGCGCAGCCGCCTGTCGCGCGCCGCCACCCGCGTCTGCGCCGCGTCCGACCTGCACACGCAGCAGCAGTGCAAGGCGAAGGCGATGGCGCATGTCGCGCCGCGCATGAGCGCCGCGATCGCCCGCGCCGAGACCAAGGAGCGCTATGCCGACGCGCGCGGCAGCGAGCCGGTGCGGCCGGTGGTCGGCAACTGACCGCCTCAAGGATCATGACGGCAAAAGGCCCGGCGTCGCCGCCGGGCCTTTTTGTTGTTGCCGGGGCGTCGCCCGACGCAAAAAAAGCGGCCCGTGATCGGGGCCGCTTCTCGATGCCGAACCGGGTCGGACGTGTCAGGCCGCGACGGCGGCCTTCTTCTTCAGGATGTCGCGCTTCAGGCGGCGGGCCTTGAGCGAGAGCTTCTCGTCGCTGGTCTTGACCAGCCAGTTGTCGAGGCCGCCATTATGCTCGACCGAACGCAGGCCGTGGGTCGACACGCGCAGCTTGACCGTGGTTTCCAGCGCCTCGGAAATCAGCGAGACATTCTGGAGGTTCGGCAGGAACACCCGCTTGGTCTTGTTGTTGGCGTGGGATACATTGTGACCCACCTGGCGACCCTTGCCGGTCAGCTCGCAAATGCGCGACATAGTCAATCAACCTTTGAAAAATACGGGTTCGTTCGGAAAGCCGCGCCGATAACGGGATTCTCGGGGATCGTCAAGCCGGCCGGCGGGTGAATCGCAACCCTTATGCGCGCCGTGCGTTTAACCTGCATTACCACGAAGGAGGCGGAACATGCGAGTCATCGGTGGCGTGCTGGTCATCATCCTGCTGATCCTGGCCGGCGGCATCGCCACCGGCTTCATCGACCTGCAAAAGACCCAGGACGGGCGCTTGCCCGAAGTCGCCATCAAGGAGGGGAAGCTGCCCCAATATGACGCGGACGTGGCGAAGGTGGAAGTGGGCACCCGCAAGGAAACGATCGAGGTGCCGACCGTGGACGTGAAGAAGCCCTGATCTTTCCCCAGCGGCGCTATATGGTCTAAGGGCGGGGCGATGGCTCCGCCCTTTCCCTTGCCCCCTTTCCCTATGCCGGCAACGATGCGCCGCGCGCTTGACCTCGCGCGCGCGGCGGAGGCCGCGGGGGAGGTGCCGATCGGCGCTGTCGTGACCAGGGACGGCGTGATCCTCGGCGAAGGCGAGAATCGCAACCGGCGCGACCATGATCCCACCGCCCATGCCGAAATCGTCGCGATGCGGGCGGCGGCGGGGAGACTTGGCGACTTTCGGCTGACGGGGTGCGACCTGTGGGTGACGCTGGAGCCGTGCGCCATGTGCGCCGGCGCGATCTCGCACGCGCGGATCGCGCGGCTCTATTATGCGGTGGGCGATCCCAAGGGCGGTGCGATCGAACAGGGGCCGCGCCTCTTCACCCAGCCGCAATGCCTGCACCGGCCGGAGGTCTATGGCGGGCTGGCCGAGGCGGAAGCCTCAGCGTTGCTGCGGGATTTTTTCGCCGCGCGCCGCTGAATAGTCGATGCGGTAGAGCTGATAGGGCAGCGTCATGCCGGTCCTCAGCGTCACAGGCGTCAGCCAGTCGGGGCGCTGGCCGCGCATCAGGTCGGCATAGAAGCCGCGCGGGCTGCGCGCCTGATAGATAGTGCCTTCCGGGAAATTCGGGCAGACCAGCAGATAGATCGCGCCATGGCTGGCGGCGATGGCGCGGAAGCCGCTCGCCGGCCCGTCGAAGGCGTGGTGGATGTCGAGGATCGCCGCGCCGTTGCGATGATAGGGGCCGGCGATGGCGCTATGATGCGTCGTGGCGATGAGGCGCGGGCCGAGATCGACCATGGTGAAGATAGTGGCGGGCGGGAGCTGGTCCAGCACCTCCAGCGCGGGTAGGGTGCGGCAGCGGCCGTTCGCCCTGTTGATGGCGTCGGTGCGCGCCTTGGCGGAGGGACGCCAGGGCTTGGGCACGGTGCCGGTCGCCTGCTGCCAGAGCTTGAGCGCCGGCGTGTAAAGCGGAGAGGCAGCGGCGGCTGTGCCGATGAGCGCCGCGCCGATCGCAGCGGCGATGCGGGCGCGGCGCGTGCCGGTGAAAAGCGCGGCGAGCAGACGGTGCGCGGCCCAGGCGGCGGGCGGGATCGCGAGCAACTGCGCCGCCGGGCCGGCGCGCAACTGCCAGAAGAGCAGAGCGGTCGAGAAGAGCATCATGAGGCCAACGGTCGCCCAGGCCCAGAGCTGCTCGCCGTCCCGCCGCGCGTCCCACAAGGCCCCGAGGAGGCCGATCAGCCCGGCGACCGGCATCGCCAGCAGCGGCACGACGAGGCTCTGCGCCTGCGCGGTGATCGGCTTGGCCTCGCGGATGTTGACCAGCCAGAGCCGCTGGAGTTCGGGCGAGATCTGGTAGGGGCTGAGGCATTGCGGCCAGTTCACATAGAGGAAGGCGGCGACCGCGCCGCCTACCAGCGCGCCCGCGCCCAGCCGCACCGGCCAACCGCGCGAGCGGATGAGCGAGAGCAGCACCATGCCCGCGCCGGCCGCGCCGAACACCGCGACCCAGATGGGGGAAAGGGCGTCGCACACGGGTTCGCGATTGGCGTAGCTGGCGAAGAGCAGATAGAGGAGCGACGCGCCTCCTGCGAGGCCGAGGCCATAGGGGAGCATCCGTTGCTCGGCCCCCGGCCGGAACACCCAGCGCAACGCGATCAGCGCGCCGCCCGCCGCCAGATAGACGATCATCTCCATGCCGATCGCGACCGACAGCGCGCTGCTGAGCCCCGCCATCAGCCCGCCGCGCACCCGCCGTTCGTCGATCACGCCGGCGAGCATCGTCAGCGCCAGCGCAAGCTGCCAGCCATGATGATCGATGCGCATCGGCGCATACATGCCGAGCGCCATCTGCGTCGCGAAGGGGGCGAGGACGGCGAGCAGCCAGCCCTGCGGCCCGGCAAGCCGCCGGCCGATGAAGCCGAGGCTCAGCATCAGCAGCAGCAGCGGGAGGAGCGGCGCGATCCCCAGCGCCAGCCGGTCGGCCAGCCCCTGATCTGCGAACGCCCGGAAGAACAGCATCAGCGCCGCGATCGGCAGGTCGACCAGCCGCGACCAATGGATATTCGCCCCGCCCGGTGGATCGAGCCGATATTGGCGTAGATCGAACCAGCCCTGTCCGGCCAGCCAATCCTTCACCTGAAGATAGCGCATATTGTCGTCGGTGTCGCCCAGCACCAGCCAGTGGATCGCCGGCCAGCGCGTGACGATGAAGCCCACCACTGTCGCGACCCAGATGAGGAAGGTCAGCCATTTCCAGTGGCGCTGCGCGAGATCGGCCAGCAGCGCGCCCCGATGAAGCGCATTTTTCCAGACGCTGTCCGCGCTATGCAAGCTCATGCCGCTCGATTAGAGGCTCCGCGTCAAAGCGCAACGGGGTGCCCCATGAAATTCGTCGAACGGGTGAGCGCGGAGCATCGGGCGCTGTTCTGGCAATTGGTGCGCTATGGCGTGACCGGGCTGTTCGTGACCGCGTGCCAGGCGGTGATCTACTGGTGCCTTGCGGCGCTCGCAGGGCTGCATGTGCAGCTCGCCAATTTCATCGGCTATCTGGCGGCGGTGGCGATCGGCTATGTCAGCCACAGCGCCTTCACCTTTCGCGGCCAAGGCGGCGAGGCGAGCCATGCCACGCGCGGCGCGAAGTTCGTCGCCGTGTCGATCGTCAGCTATGCCCTGAACGCGACCTGGGTCTGGCTCTGCGTCAGCCATATGGGCTGGCCCGAATGGTCGCCGATCCCGGCGATGCTGTTCGTGACGCCGGCCTTGGTGTTCCTGCTCAACCGGCAATGGGTGTTTCGCTGACGTTTGCCGCAACCTGCGTTTAGCGCCGGCCGCCATCGCACTGGCGCGGGGGGCGGGGGGTGCCTATAGCCTCTAGCCATGGTAGCGACCCCGAGAGACAAGAAGCCCGCCCCTGCCCGAGCCAAGGTGCGGCCGGCCGGATTTCCCACGCGCGAGGCGGTGATGGACTTTATCGCCTCCTCCGACACGCCCGCTGGCAAGCGCGAGATCGCCAAGGCGTTCGGCCTGAAAGGGCAGGAGAAGATCGCGCTCAAGGCGCTGCTGAAGGACATGGCGGACGAAGGGCTGATCGATGTCGGCCCGGCGCGCGCTTTCCACAAGATGGGCGGTGTGCCCAAGGTGACGGTGCTGCGGATCGTCGATGTCGATGACACGACCCTGATCGCGACGCCCGAACGCTGGGAGGCGGAGGGGCAGCCCGCGCCGCGCCTGCGCGTGATGGAGCGGGGGAAAAGGGGCGCGCTGACGATCGGCGACCGCATATTGGCGCGCACCGGGGAGGCGGGGCGCGGCTGGGTGGCGCACGTCATGAAGAAGCTCGCCAAGGCGAGCGAGGAATTGCTGGGCGTGGTCGAGACCATGGCCGACGGCAAGCTGTGGCTGCGCCCTGTGGACAAGCGCATCCGCAAGGACACGCCGATCAGCGACGCGGGCGAGGCGAAGCCGGGCGATCTTGTGCTGGCCGAGCCGCATGGCCGCCCGCCGCGTATATCCGCGCGCGTGACCGAGATATTGGGCGATCCCTTCGCGCCGCGCAGCTTCAGCCTGATCGCGATCCACAAGCATGGGATACCGCATGTGTTTCCCGAGCGGGTGGAGGAGGAGGCGGTCGTGGCGGCGGGGATCGGGGTGGGGCCGATCGCTTCGCTCGGCAAGGCGGACGGGGACACCCCTCCGACCGACCTGCGGTCGGCCACCTCCCCTGCAAGGGGAAAATTTGAGGGGCGGGAGGACTTGCGGGATTTGCCGATCGTGGCGATCGATCCGGTGGATGCGCGCGACCATGACGATGCGGTGTGGGCGGCGCCCGACGATGATCCGGCCAATCCGGGCGGATATAAGGCGATCGTCGCGATTGCGGACGTGAGCTATTATGTGCGGCCGGGGAGCGCGCTCGACAAGGAAGCGAGAAAGCGCGGGAACAGCGTCTATTTCCCGGATCTCGTCGTGCCGATGCTGCCGCATCAGCTCTCGTCCGACATATGCTCGCTGCGCGCCGGAGAGGATCGGGCGGCGATGGCGTGTCATCTGACCGTCAATGCGCAGGGCAAGGTGACCGCGTGGCGGTTCAGCCGGGCGGTGATCCGGGTGGCGGCGGTGCTGGCTTATGAGGATGCGCAGGCGGCGATAAACAATCAAAAGCCCCTCCCCTTCAGGGGAGGGGTTGGGGGTGGGGTGTCGCCCCAAGCGCAGCGCCATGAGGATGGACCCCACCCCAACCCCTCCCCTAAAGGGGAGGGGCTAGATTTGCTCGAAACTGCCCTCAAGCCCCTATGGGCGTGCTGGGCGTTGCTTCGCAAGGCGCGGGAGGGGCGGGAGCCGCTGGCGCTGGAGCTGCCGGAGCGGCGGGTGGTGCTGGATGAGAAGGGGCGGATCGTCAGCGTCGCGGTGCGCGAGCGGCTCGACGCGCATATGCTGATCGAGGATTTTATGATCGCGGCGAATGTCGCGGCGGCCAAGGCGCTGGAGGCGAAGAAGGCGCCGGTCATGTATCGCGTGCATGAGCCGCCGAGCCGCGACAAGTTGGTGGCGCTCAAGGACTATCTCTACACGTTCGGGATCGAGTTCGCGCTGGGGCAGGTGATAAGGCCCGCGACCTTCAACCGGCTGATCGCCAAGGTCGGCGAGGCGGAGGAGAAGCCGCAGATCATGGAGATGATCCTGCGCAGCCAGACGCAGGCCTATTATGCGCCTACGAACATGGGGCATTTCGGGCTGGCGCTGGGCAGCTATGCGCATTTCACTTCGCCGATCCGGCGCTATGCCGACCTTTTGGTGCATCGCGCGCTGGTGGGGGCTTATGGGCTGGAACTGCCGCCGCCCAAGGGCGATATCCCGGCCAAATCCTCGCTCAGCCAGGAGGATTATGAGAATATGGGCCGGGTGGGCGAGACAATCTCCCGCCATGAGCGGCGCGCGATGGAGGCCGAGCGCGAGACGATCGACCGCTATGTGGCGGCGTACCTGTCGGCGCATGTCGGGGAGGTGATGCCAGCGCGGATCACCGGGGTGCAGAATTTCGGCTTTTTCGCGACGGTCGAGGGGCTGGGCGGCGATGGGCTGGTGCCGGTGTCGATGCTGGGGGCCGAGCGGTTTTTCTACGACGAGGCGGCGCGGGCGCTGGAGGGGGTGGAGAGCGGGGATCGCTATGCGGTGGGGCAGCGGCTGGAGCTGCGGCTGGCGGAGGCGGACCCGGTGAACGGATCGCTGCGCTTCGAGCTGCCCGACGCGCCGGCGGTTGGCGGCGGTGGTCCGATGAAGCGGGATCGGACGCGGCCCGGCGCTCGGCCCGATGGGCGGCGCGGGCGGCCGGCGAACATCCGGCATATCGGCGCGAAGCGGGGGAAGCATAAAAGGTAGGGATTGGTGGCCCCCTAGTTTTTGTTCCGTCATTCCCGCGGAGGCGGGAATCCATCTCCCGACCTAACATCAAAAGGATAGCGCCGGAGATGGATCCCCGCCTTCGCGGGGATGACGATTGTTGGGCAGGGGTCAGCTCAGGCGGTCAATGGCTTCGGGGGAGAGGCCGCCGGGAATGACCATGATGGGGCAGGGGAGCTTGCCCGCGTCGGCGCCGGCGAAGTGGCTGACGAGCTTGCCGGGGTTGCCGCTGGCGGCCGCGCCGAGCACGAGGGCGGCGACATCGTCCATTTCCTCCAGCGTCTTGCGCACCACGGCAACGGCCTCGCCCTGGCGCACGGTGATGCTGGGGCGGATGCCGGATTCGTCGGACAGGGTGCCGGCCGCGCTGGTGACGAGCGCCTCGGCGCGTTGCAGCGCTTCCTCCTCCATCGTCGCCTGGACGCCGCCCCATTGCACGAACTCGGCCGGCGGGATGAGCGCGAGGATGCGGACCGCGCCGCCGGTCTTGGCCGCGCGGCGGGCGGCGAAGCGCAGCGCGGTCTCCGCTTCGGGCGACTCGTCCACGACGACCAGATATGTGCGCATAGGTGCCGCCCGCTTGCCTGAATCGCGTCCAATTGTTCGTCAGGAAGGACGCCTTGAACCTCTATGGTGAAATGTGGGGCATAATTTGCGGGTTCGCAAGCCGTTGCTTGACCGATCCGGCAAATGGGTGGAAATGGAAGCCAAACAGCCGGATGATCCAGAAGAGGCCCTGAACCCTATGAGCACTAACATCCAGATGCCCGCGCTTTCCCCGACGATGGAGGAAGGGACGCTCGCCAAATGGCTGGTAAAGGAGGGCGACAGGGTATCGTCGGGCGATCTGCTGGCGGAGATCGAGACCGACAAGGCGACGATGGAGTTCGAGGCGGTCGATGAGGGCGTGGTCGCCAAGATATTGGTCGCGGAAGGCTCCGAAGGGGTGAAGGTCGGCACCGTCATCGCGATCATCGCCGAAGAGGGCGAGGATGTGGCGGCAGCTGCATCCGGCGGCGGCGCGAAGGCGGAGGCGCCCGCGCCCAAGGCCGATCCGGTGCCGGAAAAGGCCGCTGGGCCTGCGCCCAAGGCGGACGCTGCGCCCGCCGCGAAGGCTGCGCCGTCTGGCGACGGGCGGGTCAAGGCCAGCCCGCTCGCGCGCCGGTTGGCGCAGGCGCAGGGCATCGACCTGTCGGGCATCGCCGGGTCGGGGCCGAACGGCCGGGTGGTGAAGGCCGACCTGGATGGCGCGAAGCCGGCCGCCGCCGCGTCTGCACCGACCGCAGCACCTGCCGCTGCCCCGGCTCCGGCGGCTGCGCCTGCCGCCGCGCCCGCGCCGGTCGTCCATGCGGCGCAGGACTTCGGCATTCCGCACGAGGTCATCAAGCTCAATGGTATGCGCAAGACGATCGCGCGCCGCCTGACCGAGTCCAAGCAGCAGGTGCCGCATATCTATCTGACTGTCGACATCCAGCTCGACAAGCTGCTGAAGCTGCGCGGCGAACTCAACGCCGGGCTTGAGAGCCGCAAGGTCAAGCTGTCGGTCAACGACCTGCTCATCAAGGCGCTGGGCGTCGCGCTGGTGCAGGTGCCCGAATGCAATGTGCAGTTCGCCGGCGACCAGATGCTGCAATTCAAGCGCGCCGACATTTCGGTGGCGGTGTCGATCCCCGGCGGGCTCATCACCCCGATCATCACCGAGGCGGACAGCAAGGGCGTCGCGGCCATCTCCACCGCGATGAAGGATCTTGCCGCGCGCGCCAAGGAAGGCAAGCTGAAGCCGGACGAATATCAGGGCGGCACGGCGTCGCTGTCCAATATGGGCATGTTCGGCATCAAGCAGTTCGAGGCGGTCATCAACCCGCCCCAGGCGATGATCATGGCGATCGGTGCGGGCGAGAAGCGGCCCTATATCGTCGAGGATGCGGTGCAGATCGCGACCGTCATGTCGGCGACCGGCAGCTTCGACCATCGCGCGATCGACGGCGCGGACGGCGCGCGGCTGATGCAGGTGTTCAAGGAACTGGTCGAGAACCCGATCGGGCTGCTCGCCTGATGGGCCATGTCGACGAACAGCCGCCCGAGGCCAGTCCGGCGGTGCGCGTCATCGCCATGCCCGCCGACACCAATCCCTATGGGGACATATTCGGCGGCTGGCTGATGAGCCTGATGGACTCGGCGGCGGGATCGGTCGCCGCGCGGCACAGCCATGGGCGCGCGGTCACGATCGCGGTCGAGGGTATGACCTTCCTGCGCCCGGTCGTGGTGGGGGATGAGGTGTCGGTCTTTGCAACCCTCAAATCCGTTGGGCGCACGTCGATGAAGATCGCCGTAGAAGCGTGGCGCCGGACCCGGCACGATGACCGCAGCTATCGCGTGACCCAGGCGACCTTCACCTTCGTGGCGATCGGAGAGGATCGCCAGCCCCGTTCCGTGCCGCCGATGGCGGAATGAGATAAGAGAGAAGAGATTATGGCTGAGAATTACGATCTCATCGTTCTGGGTTCCGGCCCCGGCGGCTATGTCGCGGCGATCCGGGCGGCGCAGCTGGGCCTGAAGACCGCCATTGTCGAGCGCGAGACTCTGGGCGGCATCTGCCTCAATTGGGGCTGCATCCCGACCAAGGCGCTGCTGCGGTCGGCGGAAATCTATCACTATATGCAGCATGCCGGCGATTATGGGCTGGCGGCGGAGAAGATCAGCGCGGACATCGCGGCGGTCGTGAAGCGCTCGCGCGGGGTCGCCAAGCAGCTCAACCAGGGCGTCACGCACCTGATGAAGAAGAACAAGATCGCCGTCCATATGGGCGAGGGCAAGCTGACCGGGAAGGGTAAGCTGTCCGTCACCAAGGACGGGAAGACCGAGGAACTGACCGCCAAGAACATCATTCTGGCGACCGGGGCGCGGGCGCGCGACCTGCCGGGGACGCCGGCCGACGGCAAGCGGGTGTGGACCTATCGCCACGCGATGACCCCGCCGGAAATGCCGAGCAAGCTGCTGGTCATCGGATCGGGCGCGATCGGGATCGAGTTCGCCAGCTTCTATAACGACATGGGCGCGGACGTGACCGTCGTGGAAATGATGGACCGCATCGTGCCGGTCGAGGATGCGGATGTGTCCGCCTTTCTGGAGAAGGCGCTCAAGAAGCAGGGCATGACCATCCTGACCGGGGCGGGCGTCAGCGACATCAATGTCAGCGACACGGGCGTTTCGGCGAAGCTCAAGGACAAGGCGGGCAAGGAGACGGTCGCCGAGTTCAGCCATATGATCGTCGCCATCGGCATCGTGCCCAACACGGCCGACATCGGCCTTAAAGAACTGGGCGTGGCGGTGGACGACCGCGGTTTTCTGAAGACCGACGCGATGTGCCGCACCAATGTCGAGGGCCTCTGGGCGATCGGCGACATCACCGCGCCGCCATGGCTAGCGCACAAGGCCAGTCATGAGGGCGTGATCGCCGCCGAAGCCATCGCCGGCAAGCATCCCCACGCGATGGACGTGCGCAATATTCCGGGCTGCACCTATTGCCATCCGCAGATCGCGTCGGTGGGCCTGACCGAGGCCAAGGCCAAGGAAGCGGGCTATGAGGTGAAGGTCGGCATGTTCCCCTTCATCGGCAATGGCAAGGCGATTGCGCTGGGCGAGGCGGAAGGCTTCACCAAGACGGTGTTCGACGCGAAGACCGGCGAGCTGCTGGGCGCGCATATGATCGGCGCGGAAGTGACCGAGATGATCCAGGGCTATACGATCGGGAAAACGCTGGAGACGACCGAGGCGGAGTTGATGCACACGGTGTTCCCGCATCCGACGATCAGCGAGTCCATGCACGAAAGCGTGCTCGCCGCTTATGGGCGTGCGCTCCATATCTAAGCCGAACATCCGGGTCGCGAAAGGCGCGGGGGCTTTGGCTCTCGCGCTTTTTTGCGTGTTGCTGATCGCGCTGATGCAGCGGGCCGGGTGGCTCGATGCGGTGAATGTCGGGCTGATGGAAGCGGGCGGCCGGGCGCGGGAGACGGCGCTGGGCGGGCATGTGACGGTGGTCATGCAGCTGGCGTCGGCGGTCGGCGGGACGGCCGGCAGGCTGGCGCTGGTGGCGGTGGTGCTGCTGCCGTTGCTCTGGTTCGGGTGGCGGCGGTCGGCGCTGTGGTTCGGCGCGACGATCGCGGGGGGGACATTGCTGAACCTGGGGCTCAAGCAGATTTTCGCTGCGCCCCGGCCGGACCTGCTGCCGCATCTCGATATTGTGAATAGTTACAGCTTCCCGAGCGGTCATGCGGCGGGGAATATGATGTTCTTCGGCGCGGTGGCGATGCTGGCGGGGCGGCGGGGCGGCTATGTCGCGGCGGCGGCGATGATCGCGCTGATCGGGGTCAGCCGGGTGTGGCTGGGGGTGCATTGGCCTAGCGACGTCACCGCCGGTTGGATCGAGGGGCTGGGCTGGCTGGTGTTTTGCGGCGCCTGGCTACCAGCGCGGGGAGGGCAGCAGAAGCTCGCGGAGAAGGTCGTCATGCGGGGGCATCCCGTCGCTGGTGACGAAGCCGTGGACCCAGAAACTGTCATAGACGGTGGCGGCGGCGATCAACATTAGCGGGATCGCGGTGGCCGCGAGCAGGCGCTGCGCGCCGCGCACCGGCTGGGCGGGCGACAGCGCCAGCAGCACGAGCGGCAGGACGGGCAGGAAATAGCGGCCCTGCGTCCCCTGGATATAGTCCGCGCCCAAGGGCGTGCCGGTCAGATACATGGCGATTTCGACCAATAGCGCCATGCCCGCCGCGACGGCGAGCCACCAGAGCCGTTGGAGGATGCCGAAGCGCGCGCCGGACCCGCTCGCGACGCCCGCGCCGAGCATCAGCAGCGCGAGCGGATAGGCGATGAGCGGCAGCAGGATCGCGTTCCAGCCGAAACGGCCGACGATCTGAAGCGCATAGACCGGCGCGCGCTCGGTGACGCTGGAGACGAGGATGCGGACGAAGCCGGCGGGATCGGCGAGGACGAGGGCGAGCTGATCGCGCAGCGGCGCGGTCATCATCGTCTCGCCGGTCTTGCGCGACTGGATATGGTAGAGCGCCTGGCTGCCGCCTGAGACATGCATCCAGCCGAGGAAGGCGAGCGCGCCGAGCGCCATGGCCGCGAGGATCAGCCAGGGGCGCAGGTCGCGGCGGCCCGCGGGCCAGCGCAGGCCGGCGGCCATGAGGGGGAGATAGACGCCTTTGCAGAGCGCCAGCAGCGGGCCGGTGATGAACAGCGTGGCGGTGCGGGCCGGGGCGGGGCTCATGAAGCCGGTGCGCAGCGCCAATGCGAGGCCGAGGAAGCCGAGGCCGTTGATGACGGCGTCGGGGGAGAGTGAGCCGGTCTGATAGGCGAAGGTCGGCAGCAGGGCGGTGGCGAGCAGCGCGTTGCGGCCGAAGGGGAGCAGGGCGAGCGCGGCGGCGAGGAGGGCGAGGCCGGCAAGCGCGTTGACGAGCCGGCCGGCGTAGAAGGCTTCGATCCACGGCAGGCCGGTGGCGCGGCCGAGCGCGAGGCCCGCCGCGCCGGCGGCGTAGAGGCTGGGGGCATAGCTCGCGACATTGGGGAAGTCGGCGAAGGCGTCGCCGGGGCGGGTGGCGTCGGCGGCGGCGCTGGCCTTGAGCTGGGTGGCGTCGAAGCGTCGGGGCGTCGGGGGAACGTCGGTCGGAAAATCGATGGCGTGGATGTCGAGCGCGGCGCGGGGCAGCTGCGCGCCGATCGCGGGACCGCGCTGCTCGGTTAGCAGCTTGCCCTGGGTGAGGGCCAGCGCCTTCATATAATGCTGATTCTCGTCGGGCGCCTGGAAGGGCGGGGTGATGGCGGCGAAGAAGAGGGTGGCGGCGCAGACGAGGGCGAGCAACAGCTTCTCGAGCGCGCTCCATGGGGCGGCGAACAGCATGTCCGCTGGGCGGCCTGCGCGCATCTGGTGCCGTTCGCTTCGCATGATCCTGTGTCGTTCCGCCCGAATGGATAGCGACCATCGCAGCGGGGGCTTAATATTTCGCGACTGTCAGGGAATGTTGCCGTCTCGTACCGAGGTAGGCGGATGGAGGATCCAAAAAGAGGAAAAGATCTTGTTCCCCGGCGCAGGCCGGGGCCCAGTTCCACGCTCTGACCTGGACCCCGGCCTCCGTCGGGGAACAAGAAGCTTTAGATTTGGGCCAGCGCATATTCGCATTGGTCCTTTGCCATTTTGCGGCGCAATGGCTGCTGAGCCGGAGGCCAGAGCGGCTGGAGCATCGGGCTTTATACCAAGCTGCGTTGATGAGAACTTGTAAGCCCCTCCCCTGAAGGGGAGGGGCTTTAGGTCGGCATCGGCGTAGCATGGCATTATATGAGAACCGTTCGCCCCGAGCCGGTCGAGGGGCAGGTCTTTTCTCAAACGGAACGGCGGGGCTTCGACAGGCTCAGCCCGAACGGACGTGGGTATGATCCGGCGTCAACGAGCGTTGTTCTAAACAGGGTCAGCATGAGGGGATGGTGGGGCTGCTCGCCTCATTCCTCCGCTTCCGCCCGCTCCTCCGGCGGATGCAGGCGCAGGCGGGTGACTCGGCGGCCGTCGCTGGCGACGATTTCGAGTTTCCAGCCGCTTTCCTCGTGCAGCAATATCTCGCCGGGGTCGGGGACGCGGCCGGCGAGGATGAAGGCGAGGCCGCCCAGCGTGTCGACATCCTCCTCGACGTCGCCGAGCCGTTCGTCGATTTCCTCGGCTACGTCGTCCAGCTCGGCGCGGGCGTCGGCTTCCCAGAGGCCGCCGTCTAAGGGGACGAGCATCGCTTCGGGCGCATCGTCATGCTCGTCCTCGACCTCGCCGACGATTTCCTCGACCAGATCCTCGAAGGTGAGCAGCCCTTCGGTGCCCGAATATTCGTCGAGCACGATGGCGAGATGGGTGCGCTTGGCGCGCATTTCGGCGAGCAGGTCGAGCGCGCCCATGCTTTCGGGCACATAAAGCGGCTGGCGGATCAGAGGCGCGAGCGTGTCGGGCACCGGCGCCTTGCCCGCGAGGATCGCGAAGGCGTCGCGGATGTGGATCATGCCGACGATCGTGTCGAGATTTTCGCGATAGACCGGGATGCGGCTGTGCCCCGCCTCGGCGAAGAGGGCGGCGAGATCGGCGAAGCTCGCTTTTTCCTCGATCGCGATGATGTCGGCGCGGGGGACGGCGACATCGTCCACCGTATGTTCGGAAAAATGGAGGAGGTTGCGGACCATCTGCCGCTCGATCGCGGACAGGTCGCCCTTGGCAGGCGGATTCTGCGCCTGATCTTCCTCGTCATAATCGTCGAGCGCTTCCTCCAGCTCCTTGCGGAGGCTGGTTTCCTCGCCCTCGCCGAAGAGGAGCGACTTGATGCCGCTCCACAGGCCGCCTTCGCTGCTACTGTCCGCTTCTTTCGAAGTGGCGCCCTCGTCAGCCATGATGTCGTTCAATCCCCTGTTGGTCGATCCGCATAGGGATCGGCAAGGCCCAGACTGGCGAGCGCGGCGATCTCCAGCGCTTCCATGGCCTCGGCCTCATTGTCGTCCATATGGTCGTAGCCGAGCAAATGAAAAGTGCCGTGGACGATCAAATGGGTCGCATGATCGGCGACGCTGATGCCCCTTTCGGCGGCTTCGGCGGCGCAGACGCCTTCCGCCAGCACGATGTCGCCCAGCAGCACCTCGCCATCGTCGGTGTTGGCGGTGGCCTGGAGCAGGTCGTCCTGCACCATCGGGAAGGAGAGGACGTTGGTCGGCCGGTCCTTGTCGCGATAGGCGCGGTTGAGGTGGTGGACTTCCGCGTCGGAGGTGAGTTTGACCGCGATCTCGTAAAGGGTCGGGGCGGCGGCGAAGGCGGCATAGGGGCTGTGCGCGATCGCGGCGGCGACGGCGCGGTCGGCGAGGGATTGCCAGTCGGCGTCCGGCCAGCCGGCTTCGTGGAGGAGGGCGACGTCGATCATGGTATCAATATTCCGTTCGGGCTGAGCGAAGTCGAAGCCTTCTGCCTGAGCGGAGGCGAAGGCGCCTCGCTCCGCTCGGCAGAGCCCTTCGACAGGCTCAGGGCGAACGGGTTATGTACGAGGTCAGGCATCCGGCCCCTCATAGGCCTGGACGATGCGGCCGACCACGGGATGGCGCACCACGTCGGCGATGCCGAAGGGGACCATGGCGATGCCTTCCACCCCGTCGAGCCGGGCGACTGCGTCGGCGAGGCCGGAGATGCCGGGTTGGGGCAGGTCGACCTGCTTGGGATCGCCGCAGATGACCATGCGGCTGCCTTCGCCGAAGCGGGTCAAGAACATCTTCATCTGGGCGATGGTGGTGTTCTGCGCCTCGTCCAGCACGATGAAGGCGTTGGCCAGCGTGCGGCCGCGCATGAAGGCGAGCGGCGCGATCTCGATCTCGCCGGACGCGATGCGGCGTTCCACCTGCTCGGCGGGCAGCGTGTCGTGCAGCGCGTCGTAGATCGGGCGGAGATAGGGATCGACCTTTTCCTTCATGTCGCCGGGCAGGAAGCCGAGCTTTTCGCCCGCTTCCACGGCGGGGCGGGAGAGGATGAGGCGATCGACGCTGCCGGTGATGAGCTGGCTGACCGCCTGGGCGACGGCGAGATAGGTCTTGCCGGTGCCGGCCGGGCCGAGCGCGAAGATGATGTCGTTGCGGGTCAGCGCCTCCATATAGGTGACCTGGGTGGCGCTGCGCGGGACGATCGTCTTCTTGCGGGTACGGATCATCACCTTGGGCGGTTCGGCCACGTCATGGCGGATGATGCCGTCGAGCGTGGGTTCGGCGGACATGGCGATGACCGCCTCGACCGCGCCGCCATCGATTTCCTGGCCCGCCGCGATGCGGTTGTAGAGGCCGGTCATGACGTCGCGGGCGCGCGCGGCGGCCTCCGCTTCGCCCTCGATCTGGAGCTTGTTGCCGCGCGCGGCGATGTAGACGCCGAGGCGGTTTTCGATCGCGACGAGATTCTGGTCATATTGGCCGAAGAGCGCGCCCAGAAGGTGCGGCTTGTCGAACGTGACTTCGAGCCGCGCGCGCTCGGTGGTGTCGGCGCGGGGGCTGTGGTGGGGCTTCTTGGACATTCATCGGCCTCCCTTGTCGTCCGTCCCGTCCCGGTTGGGGAGCGACCATGTCCCTGACCCAAGCGCTTGCCGAGGGATCGGGAGATGGGTTCCCGCTTGCGCGGGAATGACGGTTTTTGGGTTCAAGCGGCCTTCCTCCTCACGGTTTCGCCGGCCAGGCTGTTCGGGCCGGCGCTGATGATAGTGACATCAACCATGTCGCCGATGGAAAGCTCCGGCGCGGTGACGACGACCGACTGGAGCCAGGGCGACTTGCCGATGAGCTGGCCGGGGTGACGGCCCTTGCGTTCGAGCAGGATATCGGTGGTGCGGCCGACGGTCGCCGCGTTGAAATCCGCCTGCTGGCGGTTGAGCAAAGCCTGAAGCCGGGCGAGGCGGTCTTCCATGATGTCGGCGGCGACCTGGCCGTCCATGTCGGCGGCGGGGGTGCCGGGGCGGGGGCTATATTTGAAGCTGTAGCATTGGGCGTAGCGGACCTGCTCCACGATGGCGAGCGTGTCCTGAAACTCCGCCTCGGTCTCGCCGGGGAAGCCGACGATGAAGTCGCCCGAAATGGCGATGTCGGGGCGGGCGGCGCGGACGCGCTCTATGATCCGTAGGTAACTCTCCGCGCTGTGGCTGCGGTTCATGGCTTTCAGGATATGGTCGTTGCCCGCCTGCACCGGCAAATGGAGGAAGGGCATGAGCTTGTCCACCTCGCCATGGGCAGCGATCAGGCCATCGCTCATGTCATTGGGGTGGCTGGTGGTGTAGCGGATGCGGGCGAGGCCGCCGATCTTCGCGAGTTCGCGCACGAGGCCATCCATGCCCTGCGCGCGGCCCTTGTCGTCCTCGCCTTCCCAAGCGTTGACATTCTGCCCGAGCAGGGTGATTTCGCGCGCGCCGCCGTCAACCAGCGCCTTGGCTTCATCGATGATGGCCAACCAGGACCGGCTGATCTCCGCGCCGCGCGTGTAGGGGACGACGCAATAGGTGCAGAATTTGTCGCAGCCTTCCATGATGGTGAGGAAGGCGGTGGGACGCGCCTGCTTGGTGCGGGCGGGGAGCGCGCCGAATTTGGAGGCGAGCGGCATGTCGGTATCGACGGCGGCTTCGCCGCGCCCGGCCTTGCCGATGAGATCGGGCAGGCGGTGATAGGCCTGCGGGCCGACGACGATGTCGACATTGCGGGCGC
>NZ_JAVHPD010000008.1:0-34840 GCF_036170395.1 Sphingobium sp. | reverse complement strand
CGCAACCACAGGTCGCTCGCTCACGATACCCCGCAGCCCACGTCAGCAGTCGAACGACTGACCCCGATCATTCCTTGGATGGGCGGGCTGCCTGCCGTCGCCAACATACCCGTCGCCCCGGCCGCTATTCCGCGTCCGGCTGATTTTCCGGCGCCGCGTCGCGGAAAGCGGGCAAGGCAAGGCAGGCGCTTTCCGCCTCCAGGATGCGCGGCCAGGCCAGTTCCACCCCGAAGCGCCGCGCGTTGTAGAGCTGCGGCACAAGATAGATGTCCGCCAACGTGGGCCGATCGCCGAAACAATAGGGACCAGGCTGCGACGCGATCAGCGCCTCGAATGCATCAAGTCCCTCGCGGATCACCCCTGCCGCCCAGCCCGTCACCTGATCCTGCGGCAGGCCGTGCTGCTTGAGCCGCTTAAGCACCTTGAGATTCTGGACCGGATGCACGTCACAGGCGATCAGCTGCGCTGCCGCGCGAACCCGGGCGCGGGCGAGCGGATCGGCCGGCAGCAGCGGCGGCTCGGGAAAACGCTCGTCCAGGTAGTCGCAGATCGCCAGGCTCTGCGTCAGCGCCGCGCCATCGATCTCCAGCGCCGGCACTAATCCTTGCGGGTTCAGCGCCAGATAGTCGGGTGCGCTTTGCTCGCCCCGGCGAAGGTGATGAAAAATGTTGCGGTAGGCCAATCCCTTGAGATTGAGCGCGATCCGCACCCGGTAGGAAGCGCTCGAACGATAATAGCCATGCAGGATGATGTCGGTCATGCTTCCCTCTATCGCAGTCCAGCGTCCTGCCGTCGACGCCCGAACGCCATTCTCCCGTTCCAACCGGCTGAAACGGGCCAGGGCAGCGAATTTGCAAATTATTTCGTGTCCTTCAATCGGCGTGGAACTTTCTACGCGGTGGGCGTTTCCATCGGCTGATGCCCGTTCGGGCAAGGGGGGTCGTTTTTCACCGCTCCGTCGTGAGTGGCGCAAGGCGCCGATACGGAGATGACAGGTGACAAGGGCGAATGGCGCGCAGGCGGCGCAAATCCTGAGACAGCGTGATGCGAGCCAGCGGCCGATCGGCCTGCGCCCCACGCGGCCCTCTGTCAGTGACGCGATCCGCCTGACAAGCGATGAAGGAAGAGTCCAGCCTTGAATGCCCAATCCTTGAGCGTCCGCCTTTGGTCGATTGCGGGCCTGGCGCTCGGCCTCCTCTTCTTTCTGCTGAGCGGCGTCACGGCCTATCGCAACATTGCGGCGCTGGGCGCCAGCAACGAGGCGATCCGCCACACCCATATGGTGCTGATCGCGCTCGATGATCTTCTGTCGGCCACCCAGGACGCCGAAGCGGGTCAGCGCGGCTATCTGCTGACTGGAGCGGACAATTATCTCGAACCCTATCGCAGCGCCACGGCGGCGGTCGGCGAGAAGTTCGATACGGTGCTGAACCTCACCCGCGACAATGCGGCCCAGCAGGCCAATCTGGTGCTATTGCGCCGCCATATCGACGCCAAGCTGGCGGAGCTGCGCCAGACGATCGACTTGCGCCGTGCCGAGGGTTTCAACGCTGCGCTCGCCATCGTGGCGACGGATCGCGGCAAGATGGAAATGGACGCCATCCGCGCCCAGATCGCCACCATGGCGCAGGAGGAAGGACGGCTGCGGCAGCTGCGGATCGAGGAGATGAACGCCGCCTCGCGCAACGCGGTGATGAGCGCGATCGTCTCGGCGCTGCTCGGCGCCATTCTTACCGTCGCCATCTTCATCCTGCTGCGCCGCGCCCATCGCGCGCGGGCGCGGCAGGTCTGGTTGCAGGCGGGACAGGTGGGCCTTGCCGACGCCATGCGCGGCGACAAGTCAGTGGAGGACGTGTCGCAGGCGATCCTCGGCTTTTTCGCCTCCTACCTCGGCGCGCGCGCCGGCGCTGTGTTCAAGGGCGAGCAGGGCCATTTCCACCGCACCGCGACGCTCGGCGTCCCCGACGATGCCGATGTTCCCGCGTCCTTCGCGCTGGGCCAGGGGCTGCTGGGGCAGGTCGCTGCCGAGGGGCGCTCCACCCTGCTGCACGACATACCCGACGGCTACCTCAGCATCGGGTCGGCGCTGGGCCGGGACAAGCCCCGCCACTTGCTGATCCTGCCGGCCAAGGCGGACGAGGTGGTGAACGCCGTGCTGGAACTCGGCTTCTTCGATCCTGTCAGCCCGCTGCACCTGGACCTGCTCGACCAGTCGGCCGCTGCGATCGGCATCGCTCTCCGCTCGGCGCGCTTTCGGATGCGGCTTCAGGACGCGCTGGAGGAAACCCGGCGGCAGGCTGGCGAACTCCAGGCGCAGAGCGAAGAGCTGCGGGTTTCCAACGAGGAGTTGGAGGAGCAGGGCCGCGCGCTCAAGGAATCGCAGGTTCGGCTGGAGCAGCAGCAGGTCGAGCTGGAACAGACCAACAGCCAGCTCGAAGAGCAGGCGCAGACGCTCGAAGCGCAGCGGGACAATCTCGAACAGGCGAGCGCGGCGCTGGAGCAGAAGGCGCGCGAGCTGGAACAGGCGAGCCAGTATAAGTCAGATTTCCTCGCCAACATGTCGCATGAATTGCGCACCCCGCTCAATTCGCTGCTGATCCTGTCCAAGCTGCTGGGCGACAATCCCGAAGGCACGCTGACCGCCGATCAGGTCAAATATGCGCGCACGATCGAATCCTCGGGCAACGACCTTCTCACCCTCATCAACGACATCCTCGACCTGTCGAAGATCGAGGCCGGGCATGTCACCATCCAGCCGGAACCTGTGTCGGTGCAGCGGCTCGCCGGCGACCTCCGCCAGCTGTTCCAGCCGGTCGCCGACGAACGCGGCCTCACGTTCGAAATCAATGTCGCCGGGGACGTCCCCGCCAAGTTCGAATCCGACCGTCTGCGGCTGGAGCAGATCCTCAAGAATCTTCTGTCCAACGCCTTCAAATTCACCGAGCGCGGCCGGGTGCGCCTTGCCCTGTCGCGGCAGGGCGCGGATCACCTGGCGCTCGACGTGTCGGACACCGGCATCGGCATTTCGCCCGAGCAGCAGGAAAGCATCTTCGCCGCCTTCCATCAGGCGGATGGCACGATCAGCCGACGCTATGGCGGCACCGGCCTTGGCCTCTCCATCTCGCGCGAGTTGGCGCGCCTGCTCGGCGGGCGGATCACCCTTGCCAGCGAACCGGGCAAGGGCAGCCGATTCACGCTGGTCGTGCCGATCGCCTATGACGCCGCCGCCGTCCCGCCAGCGCAAGCGCCGCAGCCTTCGTCGCTCCCCTCATCCACGCCGGCCGCACCTTCGCAGAGCATATCCGCAGACTGGCCTGCCGACGATGACCGCGATTCGCTCGCCGAGGGCCGCCGCCTGCTGCTGGTGATCGAGGATGACCAGGTCTTCGCCTCGATCGTGCGCGACCTGTCGCGCGACCTGGGGTTCCAGTGCATCATCGCCGGCACGGCCGAGGAAGCGATCCAGCTCGCCCGCAGCTTCAAACCCAGCGCCGTCGTGCTCGACCTCGGGCTGCCCGACCAGTCGGGCCTCACCGTGCTCGATCGCCTCAAGCATGACGATGACACGCGCCATATCCCCATTCATGTCGTATCCGCCGCTGACCATAGCCAGACCGCGCTGGCGCTTGGGGCGATCGGCTATCTGACCAAGCCCGTGCGGCGCGAACAGCTCGCCGATGTGCTGGAAAGCCTCCAGGCGAAGCTCGAAACCCGGATGCGCCGCGTGCTCATCGTAGAGGATGATGCCGTTCAGCGCGACGCCATCGGCCGGCTGCTCCAGTCCGCCGATGTCGAAACGGTGGGCGTCGGGACGGCGGCCGAATGCCTGGAGCAGCTGCGCCAGCACAGCTATGACTGTATGGTGCTCGACCTGTCGCTGCCCGACGCCTCGGGCTACAGCTTGCTCGAAACGCTGAGCGAAGAGGGCGATCACGGTTTCCCGCCGGTCATCGTCTACACGGGCCGCGACCTGTCGAGCGCCGACGAGCAGCGCCTGCGCCGCTATTCCAGCTCGATCATCATAAAGGGCGCGAAGTCGCCCGAGCGGCTGCTCGACGAAGTATCGCTCTTCCTGCACCGGGTCGTGTCCGAACTGCCGACCGAGCAGCGCAAGCTGATCGAGAAGGCGCGGCACCGCGACGCCGCTCTCGAGGGCCGGCGCATCCTGATTGTCGAGGATGATGTGCGGAACGTCTACTCGCTGACCAGCGTGCTCGAACCGCGCGGCGCGATTGTCCAGATCGCGCGCAACGGGCAGGAGGCGATCGAGGCGCTGGATGCGTCCGCCGCCGATCCCGCCAAGCGGATCGACCTCGTCCTCATGGACGTGATGATGCCGGTGATGGACGGGCTGACCGCCACCCGCGCGATCCGCGACGATCCGCGCTGGCAGTCGCTCTCCATCGTGATGCTAACCGCCAAGGCGATGCCCGACGACCAGCAACGCTGCCTGGAGGCGGGCGCGAACGACTATATGGCCAAGCCCATCGACGTCGACAAATTGCTGTCGCTCGTCCGCGTGTGGATGCCGCGCTGAGCCATGGATCAGCTGACTGCGCCCGTCGAGGATATCGAGATCGAATTGCTGCTGGAGGCGATCTACCGGCGCTACCACTACGACTTCCGCCATTACGCGCGCGCCTCGATCAAGCGGCGCCTGCTTCAGGCGCGCGGGCAACTGGGTTTCGAGAGCATCTCCGCGATGCAGGAGAGACTGCTCCACGATCCGGCGATGCTGCCCCGGCTGCTCAACTATCTCACGGTGCAGGTGAGCGAGATGTTCCGCGACCCTTTCTATTTCCGCGCCTTGCGGGAAAAGGTGATCCCGCATCTCAAAACCTATCCCTCGCTCAAGGTCTGGGTGGCGGGGTGCAGCCATGGCGAGGAGCTATATTCGCTCGCCATCCTGTTTCGCGAAGAGGGGCTGGACAGCCGCACCATCTTCTACGCAACCGACATCAACCCTGAGGCGCTGAAAGCCGCGGAGGCGGGTGTCTATCCGCTCGCCGACATTCGCAAATTCACCGAGAATCACCAGAAGTCGGGCGCACGCAGTTCGCTGTCCGACTATTACACCGCCGATTATGGCCGCGCCCTGTTCGACAAGAGCTTGCGCGCGCAGGTGGTCTTTTCCGACCATAGTTTCGTGACCGACGCGGTCTTCGCCGAGGTTCACCTCATATCCTGCCGCAACGTGCTCATCTATTTCGACCGGGCGTTGCAGGACCGGGCGCTCGGCCTGTTCCGGGACTCGCTGACGCGCAAGGGCTTTCTGGGGCTCGGCTCGAAGGAAAGCCTGCGCTTTTCGAGCCATGGCGACGCCTTCGCCGATTTCGTGCGCGAAGAGAAAATCTACCAGAGGCGCGAGCCATGACCGCGGGCGGGATAGAGGCGGTGGCGATCGGCGCGTCGGCGGGCGCGGTGCAGGCGTTGCTGCATGTCCTGCCGCCCTTGCCCCGGGATTTCGCGCTCCCCATCCTGATCGTCGTCCATGTCCCGCCCGATCGCGGCAATGCGCTCGTCACCCTGTTCCAGGATCGCTGCCGGCTGCCCGTCAAGGAAGCCGACGACAAGGAGCCGGTCGCCGGCGGCACCATTTATTTCGCCCCGTCCGACTATCATCTGCTGGTCGAGGCCGGGCGTACCGTGGCCCTTTCCTGGGACGAGCCGGTGAACCATAGCCGTCCCGCAATCGATGTCCTGTTCGAATCCGCCGCAGACGCCTATGGCCCCGCTCTCGCCGCGATCGTCCTGACCGGCGCCAATCAGGATGGGGCGGCGGGATTGCGCGCCGTCGCCGAGGCGGGCGGCATCGCCATCGTGCAGGATCCCGCTACGGCCGAAATGCCTGCAATGCCAGCGGCAGCGCTCGCCACCTGTCCGGCTGCGCGAACGATGACGCTCGACGCCATTTCCTCCTACCTCCTGGAACTACCGGCCCGATGACGCGCGACGCCCCTCCCATCGAGTTCCTCCTGGTCGACGATCTCGACGAAAATCTGCTCGCGCTCGAAGCGCTGCTGCGGCGCGACGGGCTGCATTGCCTGAAAGCGCGCTCGGGTGAGGAGGCGCTCGAACTTCTGCTGGTCCATGACGTCGCGCTGGCGCTGCTCGACGTGCAGATGCCCGGCATGGACGGGTTCGGACTGGCCGAATTCATGCGCGGCCATGCGCGTGCGCGGCATATCCCGATCATCTTCCTCACCGCCGGCAGCGCCGACCGCCAGCGGCGCTTCCGCGGCTATGAAGCCGGCGCCGTCGATTTCATCCAGAAGCCGATCGACGCCGACATACTGCGCTCCAAGACCAACGTCTTCTTTGACCTTTACGAACAGCGCCGCGAGATCGTCGCGCAGCGCGACGAGCTGGCGAGCCTGGCACAGGAATTGGCAGGCGCGCACCAGCGCAAGAACGAGTTCCTCGCCATATTGGGGCATGAACTGCGCAACCCGATCATGGCGCTGGGCGCTGGCCTGCACCTGCTCGAACGCCGCGAGGGGACCGAGGCGGCGCGCGACGTCCGGCAGCGGATGGACCGCCATGTCCACCATCTCTCGCGCCTCGTGGAGGATCTGCTCGACATCGCCCGCATCGACCAGGGCAAGATTTCGCTGCGGCGGGAAAAGATCGTGCTTCAGGATGCTCTCACCTTCGCTGTGGAGGCGAGCCAGCCGACGATCGACGCCGGCGGCCACGCACTGACGATCGACATGCCGCAGGAGCCGGTCTGGATCGAGGCGGACCATAGCCGTATCGCTCAGGTGGTCAGCAACCTCCTCAACAACGCCGCCAAATATACGCCGCATGGCGGCGCCGTGCACCTGTCGCTGCGCGTGGCAGGGGACTGTGCTGAGATCGAGGTTGCCGATAGCGGCATCGGCATCCCGCCCGACATGCAGGAGCGGATTTTCGATCTGTTCGCGCAGGTGCGCCCCGGCGCCGGCCCCTCTCAGGACGGTCTCGGCATCGGCCTCGCTCTGGTGAAGCAGCTGGTGGCGCTGCACGGCGGCGACATCCGCCTCAAATCCAGCGATCCCGCCGAAGGCAGCGTTTTCGCTGTCACCTTGCCGCTGCCTGTCGAAGGCGGACCACCCGCGTGACAGGCCCGCCGATCCGTCCCGGTTGCGGCCTCACGACGAGCAAGGTGCGCCCGCCGCGCAGCAATTGCCGGTAGGGCACCAACTGTTCCGGGAAGCGCGCCGCTTCGTTCCGGTATCGATCATAATGGGTAATGATGGCGATGTCGGCGCGGCACCCCGCCAGCCGTTCCGGCGCGACATTGCCCACATCCACGATCGCCTTACCCGACCGCTCCTTGCCGATCTGCTGATATTTCGGCTTCGACCCCAATATTTGCCGGACATTGACGCAGCCGGCATAGCCGAGCGGGAAGAGCACCGCCCCCGGCCGGTCGAGCAGGTCGAACGACGCATCCTCGATCAACAGCGACGCTTGCGGCGGCACATGCTGGCGCACCCAATGGCTGGCGATCTGGCGTGTGTCATGCGCTCGCATCGTCGTCCGCAGCGCCGTCGCGTGCAGCATGGGAAACAGCAGCAGTGCGAGCGCGGCGACCAGCGTTACCGTTCGCCACGCCGGCCGCAGCCACCCGATCGCCGCATCCAGCCCGACCGCGACCGCCAGTGCGATCCAAGGGAGCACGGGCACGGTCCAGCGCTCCCAGATCAGCGCCTGCGCGGCAATGCCGAGCAGGAACAGCAGAGCGCCCGGCAGCCCGGCGAACGCAAGCATGCGAGCGCGCAGCGGCATGAGGAGCAGGCCGATCGCGGCCAGTGTCGTTCCCGCGATGCCAAAGCCGGAGAGCAGCACATGGCGCCCGTACCAGAGCATATTCTGCGCGAAGCCGCCACCTGTCGATCCCGGATGGACCGGCCGCGCCTCGCCACTGAGATCGCGCATTACGGTGGCATGATCGAGCAGCAGATAGGGAGAGGCGACCAGCAATGCGATCAGTGCGACTACAGGCACGATCGGCAGCAGCAACAAACTCCGCCGCCATCCTGCCTCCCGCCATCGCAGCAGCACCGCGCCCCCGCCATTGATCGCGAACAGCATCGCAGGCCATTTGGTCGCGCCACCCAGCCCGACGACCAAGCCCGCCAGCACGAGGTCGCGCGCCGCGCCGGTGCGCGCGGCACGTATCGCATGGAGGCTGCTCCACAGCATGAACAGGCTGGCAAGCATGTCGGTGCGGATGACCTGCGACAACTCGACGTGGAGTCCATTACAGCCGAGCAGCGCCGCCGCGATCAGGCCCACTCTCGGCCCCGCAGCCTCGCGCCCGATCCGCCACGTCAGCCAAATGCAGCCGACCCCCGACAGGAGGATGAACAGCCGCATCGGCAGGATAACGATTGACGGATCGGCATAGACGGCCGACGCGAAGCCCGCCGCGCCGGGCCATTGGTCAAGCAGCGTGCCGACCCACCCGACCGCTGCTATGATAAGCGCCAGCGCATAGAAGAGAATGGTGGCGGGATGACCGAACCATTCGGGATTCAACCGGCGCTCGCGCAGCATGTCGAGCGCGTTCATCACGAACAGCGGCTCGTCGGGATCGTTGAGCGCCGGCAGGCCGAAGTCGATGTGCCACAATCGCAGTCCAACCGACAGAATTAGGATAGCGAGCAGCACCGGCTTTTCGTATTCCCCCGTGCGCGCGGGCTTTCCTGGACGGAATAAGCGGGCTAGCTCCGTCTGCATGCAAGACACCTGTTCCGGGAGGATTAATGCGTACTGTGATTTTGGCCGGCGGCCTTGGCAGCCGGCTCGGTGAGGAAACGGCGGTCCGACCCAAGCCTATGGTCGAGATCGGCGGAATGCCGATCCTGTGGCATATCATGAAAATCTATTCGGCTGCCGGCCTCAACGACTTTGTGATCTGTCTCGGCTACAAGGGCTATCTCATCAAGGAATATTTCGCCAACTATTTCCTCCACACCGCTGACGTGACCATCGACCTGCGCAGCGGCAACGGCATGGAAATCCACCACACACGCAGCGAACCTTGGCGCATCACTCTGGTGGAGACGGGCGCATCGACCATGACCGGTGGCCGCCTCGCCGCAATCCGCCCCTATCTCGACCCGGCCGAACCCTTCTGCTTCACCTATGGCGACGGGGTCGCGGACATTGACGTGGCTGATCTGGTGCGCTTCCATCGATCCCATGGACGACGCGCGACAATAACCTCCGTCACGCCGCCCGGCCGTTTCGGCTCGCTGGAGTTTGACGGCGACCAGGTCGTGGCCTTCAAGGAAAAGCCGGCCGGCGATGGCGGGCAGATCAATGGCGGCTTCTTCGTCGCCGATGCAAGCGTGCTCGATCTCGTCGAGGGGCCGGAGACCGTGTGGGAAGCCGGCCCGCTGGAGGCGCTGGCCGCCAGTGGCGACCTCATGGGCTATCGCCATGACGGCTTCTGGCATCCGATGGACACGCTGCGCGACAAGATGCACCTCGATCAGCTCTGGCAGTCGGGAGCCGCGCCGTGGAAGCGCTGGTGAGCCCCGCCTGGGCGGGTCGCCGGGTCTTGGTCACGGGCGACAGCGGCTTCAAGGGAAGCTGGCTGGCATTGTGGCTCCACGCCATGGGCGCGAAAGTGACCGGCTTTTCGCTCCCACCGCCGAGCAACCCCAGCCTGTTTGACACAGCGCGCCTCGGCGAACTGATCGACCATGTCGAGGGCGACGTGCGCGATCCCGCCGCCGTGCGCGCGGTGGTCGAGCGCGCGCAGCCCGAGGCGATCTTCCATCTCGCCGCGCAGCCGCTCGTCCGCCTGTCCTATGAACAACCGATCGAAACCTACGCTGCCAATGTGATGGGCACCGTCCATCTGCTCGAAGCCGCGCGGCAGGTCGGCGGAGTCGCCGGCATCGTCTGCGTGACCAGCGACAAATGCTATGAAAACCGCGAATGGGACTGGCCCTATCGGGAAAATGACCCAATGGGCGGGCATGATCCCTACAGCAGCAGCAAGGGCTGCGCCGAACTGGTCGTGTCGGCCTGGCGGCGTTCCTATTTCCAGGATAGCGGCCCGGCGCTCGCCTCAGTGCGCGCCGGCAATGTCATCGGCGGCGGCGACTGGGCCGCCGATCGCCTCGTCCCCGATCTGGTCCGTGCGTTCGAGGCGAGCATTCCGCCGCTCATCCGCTCGCCCGGATCGGTCCGTCCCTGGCAGCATGTGCTGGAGGCGCTGGGCGGCTATCTGATGATCGCCGAGCGGCTGCTCGCGGGCGAGCGCCGCTTCGCCGACGCCTGGAATTTCGGTCCGGCGGATGAGGATGCCCGTCCGGTCAGCTGGATCGTCGATCGAATGCGCGCCGCCTGGAGCGACGACGCCGCGCCGCCGACCCTTGACGAAGGGCCGCGCCCGCACGAAGCGGGGCTGCTGCGGCTCGATTGTTCGCGCGCCCGCTCGGCGCTCGGCTGGCAGCCGGCGCTGCGGCTCGCGCAGACGATCGACTGGATCGTCGACTGGCACAAGCGCGTCGGCGCGGGCGAGGATGCGCGCGCCGTGACGCTGGAGCAGATCGCGGCCTATAGCGCGCTCGCGAGACGCGCCTCGGTTCAGCTTCCCGCCTGAGCCAGCGTCAATATATTGCCGAGGCGCAGCCCGATCGCGCGCCTCGGCAAAGGCACCCATTCGGGCAGCGATACGCCCGCCGCCTGCGCAGCCTGCCGTGCGAGAAAGGCGATCGGGAAATGGTTGGTGCTCGGGGTGACATCGACCTTGCCGAAGCCGGCGTGGACCAGCAACTGCTCGATCGTCTTGGGATTGTAGAGCAAAGGATGCTGAAGGCAGAAAGGCGGCCAGCGACGGCCGAGCGCGCGGCGCAGCAGCGATGCCTCATTATGGGTGACAATCAGTAGCCGCCCGTCGGGTTTCAGCTTCGCTGCGACCGTCTTGAGCATCGCCAGCGGATCGAGCAGATGGTCTAGTACATGGATCATCACCGCCAATGACACGCTCCGGTCAGGCACAGGCGACAGATCGGTCATGTCGGTCAGGATCGTCGAGGGCCGGTCGCCGGCCGCCGCGCGCAGGGACTCATGCACCGCCCGGTTAGGCTCGAACAACCAGAAATGCTCGAACCCGCCATGCTCGACCGCCTGTCCCACCAAATGGCCGACGTCCGGCCCGATCTCCAGATAGTCGCCCGTCGGGAGATTCTGGTTAGCGGCCGCCGCGAAGTAGCCGCGCTGGGTGTCCGATATCGCGGTTTCGGTAACCAGCTCCATATTGGGCGGCATATTGCTGTACAGATCAGCGAGCTGGCTGTCATCGAAGAAGACAGGATTATAGAGCAGCGCGCATTGCGCGCAGCGCTTGTAGGGAAAAAAATGCTTTTCCTTTTGCAGGCCGTACCAATAGGGGCGCAGCTGCTCGATCGTCTTGGCTTCCACATTGTCGGCGCAGGCGACTTCGGTCGTTCCGGCCCGCGACCCGCAGGACGGGCAAGCACGATCACGCAGCGCCGGTAACGTCATGGTCTAAATCCCCTGCTTGAACGTGATGCGGCTATGCCAGAACCAGCTGCCGATCATCAATAATAGTGAAAAGCCGAACTGGGCAAGAGTGGGAGAAAGCCCGCCCGCTTCGACCAGTAATGGCAAGGCGCCCCAATTGACCGCATAGTTGAACAGATAATAGGTCGAGAAGGCGGCGAATTCGCGCGCCAGATTGCCCCGGGAGCGAAACACGCCGATTTTGTAGGTCATGAAGGCAAAGCACAGGCAGATCGCCTGCGCGATCAGCAAGCCCACCATGTAGTGCGTCTGAAACAAAGGAAAGACGAACAGCAGCAACGGATAAAGGCCAAGCCCAAACGCGGTGTTGAGGGCGCCCGCGATGAGGAAGCGCAATGGGCGGCCCTCGGACTTCAAGGCTGCTGTCTTCACGATTCGTCCATCAGCGGGATCGCCATATTTTCGCGCAACACCTCGCGCGGAAGGAAGGGCGACAGATCTTCTAGCGCGGGGGACGTGATCCGACCGTCGGGATGCACTTTTGCCCCCAGCTTCGGCGCGAAGGACACATTCTCGTCAACGATAATCTCGCAAAGCGCTGGGCCGGGGGCGGCGAGCGTGTCGGCGATCGCCTGGCTGAGGTCGTTATGCCCCTCGGCGCGGTGATAGGCAAAGCCGAACGCGGCCGACACCTTCGCGAAATCGGGGAAGGTCACATTGCTCTTCGGCCCTCCGCCCACTTCGACCCCGTTGAAGAAATTGCGGTGGGTCTGGAAGATGGAGACATAGCCGGCATTGTTGATGAGGAACACTTTGATAGGCAGCCCATAGCCGGCAATGGTCTGCATCTCCTGAATGTTCATCATGATGCTGCCGTCGCCGGCGATGCAGATGACTCGGCGGTCGGGGCCGATCGCCGCACTTACGCCGATCGCGGCGGGCAGGTCATAGCCCATCGTCGCGCAGCCCGAATTGGTCCAGAGCCGCTGCCCTTGCTTGAGGTGCGCCGACTGGAAACTGACGACGCAGGCGCTGCCATTCCCAGTAACGACGATGTCGTCGGCATCGAGTGCCTTGAACAGCGCGTCCATCGCGACATAGGGATGATTGGCAGGGCCATGCTCATGATATTCGGGCAGCACTGTAGGGAAGCGGGCGACGCGCTCGCGCGCCCATTCCAGCCAGCCGCGATGCTGCTCGGTCGGCCCCGCATAGTCCTGCTCCAGCAGCGCGGGGATGAGGTCGGCGAGATCGGCAACCACCGGCAAGTCGGGCTTGACCGTGGGCTTCTGCAATTCCAGCGGGTCGATATCGACCCAGATTTTGAACGCCTCGCGCGCAAAGCTCTGCCAGTTATAGCTCACCTGCCGGATGTTGAGCCGGCTGCCGAGCACCAGCAGCAGGTCGGCGCTCTGCGTCACCATATTGCCGCCACGATCACCCACCGTGCCGGGGCGGCCGGCATAGAGCGGATGGTCGTTCCACAGCACGTCATGCGCGTTCCACCCGGTGACGACGGGCACGCCCAGCCGCTCGACCAGCGTGATGAACTCGCGGTGCATCCCCGACAGGCGCACCCCGCCTCCGGCAAACATCACCGGCCGCTTGGCCTTTTGCAGCCGATCCAGAATGTCGCGGGCCAGCGGGCCAAGGTCGGCGTCGAGCCATGGCCGTTCCAGTTCGGCGGGATCGAAACCGGGCAGCGCATCAGGATCGATCTTGGCCGCTTGCACGTCCAGCGGAATGTCGATCCACACCGGGCCGGGCCGGCCCTTGGTCGCGAGATACAGCCCCTTTTCCAGATGATAGCGGATCGACTGGGTGTCATTCACCATCACCGCATATTTGGTGACGGGGCGGACCAGCTCCTCGATGTCGAGTTCCTGGTCGCCCAGCTGGCGCAGCGGCAGGCCGCTCGACCGGACTGTCGTCTCGCGCTTTACCTGGCCCGAAATCACCAGCATCGGGATGGAATCGACATAGGCGCCATAGACGCCGGTGATCGCATTGGTCCCACCGGGACCGGAGGTCACGTTGACCACCGCCGGCTTGTTGGTAAGCCGCGCATAGGCTTCCGCCGCCATCGAGAGCGCCTGTTCATGATGGGTGAACAGCGTCTTGAGCTTGGGATGGGTGCCGATGCTGTGGTTGAGGTGCATCGCGCCGCCGCCGGTCAGCATGAATATCTGCTCGATGCCATGGTCCGCCAACCAGGTGGCGAGCCAGTCGGAAAGTTTCACGTGGGTCATGGTTTCCATCCGTTGGAAGCTGCGGTGCGGCGGATCGCTTCGTCAAGATCGACGGTGGCGACAACGCCCAGTTGTTCGCGGATCAACGCGGTCGAGGGAACGTAGCGGCCGGGGTTCCAGCCCGGATCGGGCCGTCCCAGGATGCGGACATCGGGTGCGCCCAGCAGGCGCGCGGTGCGGCGGGCGAGATCGGCGATCGACACTGCTTCCTCCGACCCGACATTATAGGCGCCGCCCTTTTCGCCCAGCGCAAGCAAGGTCCACATCCAGACCGCAAGATCGGCCGCGTAGAGATAGGATCGCACCGCCTGCCCCGATCCCTGCACCTCGATCGCGCGGCCGGCGATCGCGTCGCGGATGAAATTGCCAGCCGCAAAATGGGTATCGAGCGACAATAAAGGCCCGAGTAGCGCGAAGATCCGCGCCGTCACCACGCCGACGCCGAACTGGTGCGCATAGATGGTGCAGAGCGTCTCGGCCGCTCTTTTCCCCTCGGCATAGGCCGATTTGGGATCGCGCACCGAAGGTCCGCCGATCCAGTCCTCCGCGACATGGGTCACATCCCAGGGCTGGACGCCATAGACCGCGCCCGAACTCATGAACAGCATCCGCGCCTGCCGCTCATGCGCGAGGTCCAGCATCGCGCGGGTGCCGTCCAGGATGGTGTCGAACATGCGGCGGGGGTCGGTCGCGGTCAGGTGGGCGCTGGCGTCGGTCGCGCCATGGATGATGTGGGTGAAGTCCCCCGCCGGCGACGGGCAGCTTTGAATGTCGCCGCGCAGAAAGGCAAAGCGCCCGGCCAGATGCGGCGCGCGCGCGGCGAACCCGGCCGGATCGCGGCTTAGCAGCGTCACCTCGACATCCACCGGCGCACGGGCGAGCGCCTCCAGCATCCAGCGGCCGATGAAGCCAGTGCCGCCGGTAAAGAAAATGCGCGCGCCATCGAGCCGCGCCCAGATGGGCGCCAGAGCGGCATCCATGGCGAGAAGATCGACGGGGGGGATCATGCGGGCATCAGTCCCAGGCTGGGGCGATGGCTATGATGGGCGCGGATGACGCGGGTCAGGGCATCGATGGAGAGACACCAGACGATCAACAGGACGAGGGCAGGCCGCGCAAGTTGTCCAACCGAAATCCCGAAGCTGATCGTCACCGGGCGCTCAGCGAGCCAGCTGTAGGATGGGACGCCCGTCAACTTGCTCAAAGTCCAGTCCGCGGTGATCGATACGAGGTAGCAGGCGATGACCGCAATGATCTTGGCGGGCCTCTGAGATCCGTCCATCAGGATCAGGAAAAAGAGGAAGGTCAAGGCATAACCACCAGGAGATTGGGATACCAGATGGAAGCCTACAAGCAATGCTGCAACCCGCGCCGTTGAAAGCGCGCTGGGTTGAAGCCAAGCGGCGACCAGGCCGAGCAACGCCATGGCCTGGGTCAACCGAACCGCGATGGGAAACCAGAAAAGCATAGTTTCGAGCATGCGAGAGGACATGACAGTGAGTATCGGAATGGGCACGCGCTCGATTTCCAGAAAGGGTACGAAGGTGGTGGCGAAATAAATCTGTTCCCAGACCTGCCCGCTTGTGGCGCGCACCCAAATGCCCATATTCTCGAGTACTTCCCACGGCGTACCGCTGCCGAACATCGCAAGGCTTAGCAGGTAGACGCCGATTGTCGCCAAAGCGCCCTGCTCCAAAGTGCGCCAGTCGCGCTTTATGCCGAAGGCAAGGGACGGCAATACCAGATAGGGCTTGAAATTGATGGTTATCCCTATGCACAGCGCGCGCATCCAGGGCGTCTTCACCAGTCCCCCATAGACCAGCATGAAGAACGGCAAGCATATCAAGATGAGGTTGCCGCGCTCGAGCAGAAAAAGCATCGGATAGCCCAGCCCGAATGCGCATGTGCGCAACAGGGCGCGTTCGGGAACGGAGCGCCTGAATACGGCATAGGCAAGAGAGATGTTGAGAAAGAACAATGTCACAATCTCGATCCGGCTCAACCAATCGCAATCGCGCGCGAACAGCGGATCGGTGTAACAATGCGGGATCGTCACCCACTCAAGAAACACGAACGACAGTGGCGGGTAAACGGCATGCCATCGGTCGAACGCGCCGCCCTGATGCGCGAAGGCAGCGACGTTGAACCAGTCCATGAATGTGTCGAACGTGTTGAATATGAAGGGCTGAGGGAGATAGTCGTAGGTCAGGAAGAAACATACGACCCAGATGTCGCTCGCTATAATCGCCAGCAAAAGCGCAATTTCTGGCGATTGCCGCACCAGCAACATACGGAGCGTTCGCATCATTTAAGACTTCGGGTGAACCAAGGTCCGGGACGCGGGCGCCGCCCGACTTTCCGGGAAGTTGAGACGCTCCCGCTCTATCACCAGAGGCACATTGCGTAGCCGATCCGATACCAGAGCGATTTGCGTGCCGATGATGCCAAGGAAGAACAGCAATATGCTGAACATTCCTGACACCGCTCCCGTCAACCCGATCGCCAGCGTGGGTCCGCCGACAACGGCGCTTGTTGCTGCGGCAAGGATAAGGATCGCTGTCAGCAGCGCCATCCACAAAGACAGCAGCACCGGCATACGCAGCAATGAGCGCGTGGAGGCGGCAAGGCCGGACAGGGCGAAGGAGTAAAGCGCAGTTAGGTCATTCTTGCTTTCCCCGGCAGCGCGCGGGGGCCGATCGACTGGCACGACCGCAAGCCGATACCCACTCTCGATCACCATGCTTCGGAAGAAAGGCTCCGGCTCGTTCCAGCTTGCTAGCATATCGACCACCTTGCGGTCGAACAGGCCGAAGCCCGTGGCGCCCGACACCAAGGGAACATCGCCATATCGCGCCATCAAACGATAGCCGCAATGACGGGCAAGCCTCAGCAGAGGAGAAGCGCGTTCCGAGCGGCGCTGCGCTAGAACCACCTCGGCGCCTCCACGCCAAAGCCGCATGAATTCGCCGATCATTTCAGGTGGATCCTGAAAGTCGGCGCACATTCCGATCACCGCTGCACCTTCAGCCTGATAGATGCCGTAGGTCGGGGATCGCATTTGCCCGTAATTACGGTTGTTGAGTATGGCTCTAATCCTCGGATCCCTTGCGCAAATATCACGCATGATCGCAGGCGTCGCATCCGTCGAGTGATTGTCGATCAGGATTATCTCATGACTCGTTGAATGCTGCTCTGCTTGCGCGGTCACGGCATCGCATATTGCGCGAACATTCTCCTCTTCGTTGAAGCAGGGAATGACGATCGACAGCTCAATCACCGTCATGGCTCCCGGTCCACAGGCGAAATGAGCGGCAGTCTTATTGCGGTTGCCGGGGCATAGGCCTCAGTAAAGAAAGCTAGCAGCAGGATCAAAGCCAGTAGCACGGCCGCAGGGACGTTGAACTTCCGGTCTACATCCAGATTGGGCGCTTCGATCACCTGCGCGTCCGCCGCCGTCTCGGCCGCCAGCGCCTCGACCGTCACTTCCTCGGTCGAGCGGGAATAGACCTCATACATGGTTTGCGCGAACCTGTAGTTCCGGTACAGATCGAAGTAGCGCAGCAAGACGTCGGAAAGGCCCGCAACATTCGGGCCGGCCGCATTGGTGGCCGGTGCGGCGGTACGCGCAATCTGGGCCTGGAGAGAGGCAATCTGCGTTTGCAGCGCGCGCAACCCTGGATTTTCATCGCCCTGAAATTGGCGCATTGTTTGAAATTCGACCTGCTTTGCTTGTAACTGCGCCTGCAAACTCGCGCGCAAGGTCAATTCCGAACCTAGCTGGACTTCGGGAGCTGCCAGATTGTT
Organism: Sphingobium sp.; assembly: GCF_036170395.1. Lineage (GTDB taxonomy): Bacteria > Pseudomonadota > Alphaproteobacteria > Sphingomonadales > Sphingomonadaceae > Sphingobium. The sequence continues at coordinate 17,300 of NZ_JAVHPD010000008.1, read as the reverse complement.
GTTGCGGCGAAAGACGTTAAGCGCTGCCTCTGCTTTCGAGACTTCAAGGCTCGCATCTTTGAAACGCTTTTCTATGACGGCGCGCTTACGACGGATGCGCTCGCGCTCGAGCGTGTTCAATCGCGCGGTAATCGCGTCAACATAAGCGCGCGTCAGCCGCTCCGATTCCGCCGCATCATGCGTGCGCGCCTCTACCTCGATGATTCCGCCCGTCAAGGAATGGATATCGACCTTTCGCTCCAATGCGCGTTGCGCCGCGCGCCGGCTGCCATATTCCGAAGCGTCGTCCAGCTTCAGGTTCTGGACGACGGCGACACTCACCTCTGGCGAGCGTGCGACCGAAAGGAAGATGTCGATCGGTTGCTTAGCCCCGCCAAGGAGCGCGGCAAAGGTGCCGAACTGCCCCCCCAGCGCGCTCATCATCGAGTTGATGCCGAGGCTGCCGCTGTCCTGCGGCACGATCTTGGCGCGCGCGACGTAGGGCTGAGGCACGACGCAGAGCAGCGCCGCGACGGCCGCCGCCGCAGCATAGCCGCGCCGGCGGATGCGCGCATCCGCTACCCACCCCTTTGAGCGATCGACCAGGCTCATTGCACCACCGCCGCGACCGACGCCGCGCCGATCACGCCACCGAAGAGGCTGGAGCTGATGTCCCGCAATCGCGCCCAGAATTCGCCGCGATCGGCGTTGACGGGGATGAAGACAAGGTCGCCCGGCAGAGCGCTGGCCTTCAGCGTGGACCGCCCATTCGCAATGACCGTGCCATTGGCGCGGACGACGAAGATCTCGCTCTTGTCGCCCAGCTTCTGGACGCCGCCCGCGCTCTTCACGAAGTCGCCGATCGTGCGGCCGCTGTCATAGGCGAAGGAGGCGGGCGTCGGCACCGCCCCGAACACCCCTACCGTCACCGGCCGGGTCGGCACATAGACGCTGTCGTTATTCTCGACGATCAGATCGCCGGGCAGCTGGGCTGCGCTGACTGGCAGGTCGAAGACAAGGCGGCCGGTCGGCTCGCGCGTCTGCATCTGCGCCACGACCGACTGGATCAGCTGCCGGTTGCCCTCGGTGGCGAGCTGCGCCCGGTTCACCGACACCAGCGGCTGGGTGCTGAGCAGCAGCTCCATATCCTTGACCGCGCGGTCGAAGCTCTCCTTCTGCTGCGCCTTCACGCTCTGCCGCGTGATGACGCTGGCATAGGGGAAGGCATCGCGCGTGAGCCCACCTGCCTGGGTGACCACATCCGACAGCCGCGTGCCTGGCGCGACATAATAGCGGCCCGGCTTGGCGACTTCGCCGCTTAGCGTGATGAGCACCGGCTGGGTGCCGATTGGTCGGGCGATGCCGATGTCGGAGAGGACGCGGATCACGTCGCCACGCTGGGCAATGCGGGTGCGTGCGTCGGCGGGCGCCAGTTCCTGCCAGCCCAGCTCGCGCCGGCCAAGCGAGTCGAAGAGAAGCAGCCGGGTAGCGTCCGCCACCGACGACGTGCCGCCTGCATAGCGCAGCGCAGTCTCCACTGTCTCGTCCGGCCCAACTTCGTAGATCGCCTCGCGATTGACGCTGCCGATCACCGCGACTAGCGCGCCGGTCGGCGCAATAAAGATGACATCGCCACTCTGGAGCGCCGCGTCGCCGCTCTTGTCGCCGCGCAGCAGCAGGTCATACAGGTCGAAGTCCGACACCAGGGCGCCGTTGCGGCGCAACTGGATTGAGCGGAAGCTGCCCCCCGCGCTCGGCCCGCCGGCCGCCAGCACGGCGTTGACCAGCGTCGACAGGCTGTTGACCGTATAAGCGCCGGGCCGCTCGGCAAAGCCAGTGACATAGACGGTCAGCCCTTTGAGCCGCGCAATCGACACCTGAAGATCGAAATTGCGAAACTGACGGGAGATCTGCCGCGCGACCGCCTCACGCACATCGCCATAGCGCACGCCGGCCACGCTCACCGGCCCAACTTTGGGCACGAAGATGCGGCCCTCGCTGTCGATCGTCAGCACGACGCCATTCGCCTGGACGCTCCCCGACAGGTCGACACGCAGACGGTCGCCGGGGTTGAGCCGATAGTCGTCCGGCACCGCGGTCGTGGAAGGCGCAGTGAAGTCCCGGGATTCAGGCACGAGCATGTCCGATCCGAACCGCCGCAACGGCTTGCCGACGATGTCTGAAACATAGGATTCGAATTCGTTGGGCGGTGCGACGCGAACGGGCTTGGGAGGCTCGGGTCGCTCTGCCGCTTGCATCTCGGGCCACAGCATCGGCGCCGACAGGGTGGTCGGTTGCGGCGTGCTTATGATAGCCGGTTCATATCCTGAAGCGGGCACCGTCATGTCGGACCGGGCGCGCCCTGAGCCTGCGCTATTGTCGCTCTGGGTCGATCCGTTGACCGGCGGCAAGAGCTGGGCCTGGCCGGGCATGGCCGCGCAAACAAGCGAGAGGGCCGCACCGGACCCTAGGAGGCGGCGAAGAGAAATCATGAATCAGTCCTGATGCGAAACGGTGGGCAATAGCGAGAGCGGTAGCGCATTCCGTAGTCGGTCGTAAGCCTTACCCGAATTGGCAAGCAATATGCCGGTGGACGGGGAACCGACCCGATAGGGCGCGCCGTCCCAATGCGTCGCGACGCCGCCCGCCTCGGTCAGGAACAGAGCGCCGGGCGCGTGATCCCACGGAAGGATGCGCTGGAACAGGGCAACATCGTTGCGCCCCAGCACCAGCCGGGGATAGCTTTCCGCCGCGCAGCGGGGAATGGCTTCCAGCACGAAGGCGGTTTCTACTGCGGCATGGACTGCGGTGCGACGTTCGACATCCATGAACTGGGTGCCGAGCGACGCCACGGGCAATGGCCGATCCTGCGGCTGTACGCGCACTGGCGCGTTGTCGATCGTGGCGCCTTCGCCGCGCACGGCCGCGCATAATCTCCCGCTAACCGGGTCTAGCATCCAGCCGGCGATCGGCACGCCATCCTCGACCAGCGCGATCATCATGCCGAACGGCTCGCGCCCGGCGGCGAAATTGGCCGTGCCGTCGAGCGGATCGATCAGCCAGACGCGGCCTGACCCGATGTCGTCCAGCAAGCCGGGCTCAGCCTCGCACGCTTCCTCGCCCACGATCCGGGTTCCGGGATCGAATCGGGCAAGTCCGTCGCGCAAGGCCGCTTCGGAATCATGGTCAGCGGAAGTGACGATTTCCCCCGCACCCTTGTCGGCAATTTCGTGGGTGGCAAGCGTGCGGAAACGGGGGACTATGATGTCGGTCGCCACGCTGCGCATCAGCGTGGCGACCTGCCGATACAGGGACATTGTTATCCTATCAGGCAGCGACCGACTTGATGGCGCCGCTATTGGCCAACGCAATTCGGTCGCGCATCATCTTGATGCGGGCCTGGTCCTCGGCGCTGATCGCGCTGTAATAGGCCTGCTTGTTTTCCAGCCATGCCAGCTCGAAGGCCATGGCGTTGGCGATGCCGTCCTCGAAATCGATCGACTCCGCCGCCGCGCCGTCGAAGATCACCTTGCGGGTCTCGAACCGGTCGAGCCGGACCTTGCGGAATGCGCGCAGCGCGGGCGCGGCCTCGACCGCCACCGACCCGCCGACGACCAGCTCCAGGTCGTTGCTGGCGCAGGCTTCGGCCACCTGGAGCACCGCCTGGGTGATCTCCGGCGCGTTGATCGCGCTGCGCGCCAGCCCGCGCGACAGGGTGAAGTCGACCCGGCCAAAGACAATGCCGTCCAGCCGCTGCTTGGCGGTGGGCAGCATGTCGTTCAGGAAGCCCAGCGTCGTCTGGGTCTCCAGGTTGAACAGGAAGCGCGTGTCGGTCGGCGCGTCGCCATAGACCTTGTCGCGCGCATCGGCGAACTTGGACAGCGCATAGGGGGTTTCGACCATCGGGGCGATGATATAGTCGATGCCGTAGAGCTTGGACGCGAACAGGTCAGATATCGCTTCGCACCCACCGATCTTGAGTGCGACTTTAAGGTCGGCGCGTCGTGCCAGATCCAAAAGGCGCAGCAGTTCGTCGGGTCGGGTGCCTTCGGCTTCGAATTCCGCCTTTACGGCCACCACTCCATAATGATCGCGCCCTTTCTTGAGCATCTCCAGCATACGCTTTTCTGTCAGATTCATGTCAGTCCCCTAGTCGTCTTCCGCTATACTATTCATTGTTGCCGGAGCATGTCATATGAGAGCAAGACGATGCCCGCCAGTGCAATCCGTCGACCCGCACCATAATTTTTATTGGTTTATAAACATGTTACGCGGCTGCATCGACATTAACGATATGAATGTAAAAGATTTTTCTATGGCTTTGCCTGCAGATGTGCATGCTCGGCGTATTTAAGAGGCTTCGGCCCGAGTCGGCCCGTCACTCGCCCATGCGCGCCTGCTTCGCGCTTTTGGTCCTTCCCGCCCTCGCAATACAGGCTGATTTGTCGCATGCGCGGACGTTGCTTGCGCCGGTGAACTCCGGCTTTGGCGTCAGGCATGACCCGTTTGACGGCCGCGCGCGGCGGCACAGCGGGGTAGATTTCTCCGCGCGCTTCGGAGCGCCCGTTTTCGCCGCCGCGTCCGGCCGGGTGATCTTTGCCGGCCATCGGGGGGGCTATGGCCTCGCCATAGACATCGCCCATCCCGACGGGACGAGCGCCCGCTATGCGCATCTTTCGGCGCTGGCGGTGCGCGCGGGCGACCTCGTCTCGGCTGCAACGCTGATCGGCCGCGTCGGATCGAGCGGCCGGTCGACCGGGCCGCACCTGCATTTCGAATATCGCATCGCGGGCGCTGCGGTCGATCCTCTGCCCTATTTCACCCACTCTGCGGCAACGGCGTCGGCCGCGCGTCCGGTCACAGCGTCCTCCGCGCAGCCGGCACGGGGGGTGCATCGCTCCGCCTTTTCAATCCAGCAATGCCAGGCGGCGCGCGCCGATCCTGCCGGGTCGGGCGCGGCTGCCGACCGGCTCAGATGGTGCGCCGACTGACCGCCTGCGCGGCTGGCGCATAGTGGCTTGCGCTGCTGGCCATTAGGCGGATGATGGCCGAACGGTCATGGCGCGGAGATGCGGGTGCGGGCGAGCGACGCGGAAGAAGAGATGTTCGATCTTCTGGTCGTGGGCGCCGGCATCAACGGCGCCGGCGTCGCGCGCGATGCGGCGGGGCGGGGCGCTCGCGTGCTGGTGCTGGAAGCAGGCGACATCGCTGGCGGCACATCCTCGGCGTCGACCAAGCTCATCCATGGCGGGCTGCGCTATCTGGAGCACCGCGAATTCGCGCTGGTGCGGGAATCGCTCGCCGAGCGCGAGCGGCTCTGGGGAATTGCGCCGCATCTGGTGCGGCCGATGCGCTTCGTCCTGCCACATCGGGCAGGGCTGCGGCCGCGCTGGCTGCTGCGACTGGGCCTCTTCCTCTACGACCATATCGGCGGCCGCAAGCGGCTGCCGGCGACCCGGTCCCTTAACCTCCGCGCGCATCCCGCCGGCAAGCCGCTCAAGCCCGGCTTCACCGCCGGTTTCGCTTATTCCGACTGCTGGGTGGACGATGCGCGGCTGGTCGTGCTCAACCTGCGCGACGCCGCCGATCGCGGCGCGCAGGTAATGCCCCGCACCCCGGTCGAGGCGCTCGCCCGCGAAGCCGATCATTGGCGCGCCACCGTGAAGGGCGGCCGCCTGTTCCGGGCGCGGGCGGTGGTCAACGCCGCCGGCCCGGCCGTGCTCGATCTCATCACCCGCGCCGGCATAGCCTCGGCGGCGCAGATGCGGCTGGTGCGCGGATCGCATATCGTCGTGCCCGCCCTGTTCGATCATGGCCTCGCCTATTTCTTTCAGCTTCCCGATGGCCGCATCTTCTTCGCCATCCCCTATGAGCATGACTTCACCCTGATCGGCACCACTGACGTCGATCATGTGGGATCATTGCATGACGTTCAGCCCGATCCGGCCGAAATCGCCTATCTGTGCGAGGCCGCGAACGGCTATTTCCAGCGGCAGATCGGCCCGCAGGACGTGGTCTGGCGCTTCGCCGGCGTCCGCCCGCTGATTGACGACGGATCGGGCCGCCCCGAAGCCGCCACGCGCGGCTACCGGCTCGACCTGTCCGACGAGGCAGAGGGGGCGCCGCTGCTCAGCATTTTCGGCGGCAAGCTTACCACCTATCGCCATCTCGCCGCATCGGCGATGGAGATGCTCGGCCAGCGCCAGCCACTATTCGCCGGCCCCGACTGGACCGCCAACACGCCGCTGCCCGGCGGCGATTTCCCGATCGACGGCGCGGCGGACCTTACTGCCCGGCTGCAAGCCGACTATCCCTTCCTCGCGCCCCGCTGGTCGGAACGCATGATCGCCGCCTATGGCACGATCGCCTGGGCGATCCTCGCCGATGCGCACACGCTCGGCGACTGCGGCCGCCATTTCGGCCATGGCCTGACCGAGCGGGAGGTCGCTCATCTCGCCGACCGCGAATGGGCGCGCACCGCCGACGATATCCTCTGGCGTCGCACCAAGCTCGACCTCTATTTCAGCGAAGCCGAGCGCGCAGCGCTCGACCAATATCTGGACGGGAGAGACAGATGAAGGCGATCCTGGCGATCGATCAGGGCACCACCTCCACCCGCGCGCTGATCGTGGACGAAGCGACGCAGGTCCGCGCGACCGCCCAGGTCGAACTGCCGCAATATTATCCGCAATCGGGCTGGGTCGAGCATGACGCCGAAATCATCTGGCGCGACACGCTCGCCACGGCGCGCGCGGCGATGGCGGAGGCGCAGGCGCTCGGCCTCGATCTTGCCGCGATCGGCATCACCAACCAGCGCGAGACGTTCCTGCTCTGGGACCGCGAGACCGGGCAGCCGCTCCACAACGCGATCGTCTGGCAGGACCGGCGCGGCGCGGAGCTGTGCCGCGCCATGGCGGCGGAGGGGCTGGAGCCGGAGATCACCGGTCGCACCGGCCTGCTGCTCGATTCCTATTTCTCGGCGACGAAACTCGCCTGGCTCCTCGACGCCCGGCCGGACGCGCGGGCGCTGGCGGAGCAGGGGCGGATCGCCTTCGGCACGATCGACAGCTTCCTGCTCTGGCGGCTGACCGGCGGCGCGGTCCATGCTACCGATCCCACCAATGCGTCGCGCACCTTGCTGTTCGACATCCGCACGATGCAATGGTGCCCCGATCTCTGCCGCATGTTCAACATCCCGATGCCGATCCTGCCCGAGGTCCGCTCCAACGACGCTTTCCTCGGCACGAGCGATCCGTCTCTGTTCGGCCGCGCGCTGCCGATCACCGGCATGGCGGGCGACCAGCAGGCCGCGCTCATCGGCCAGCGCTGCCTGCGCGCGGGCGACGCCAAGATCACCTATGGCACCGGCGGCTTCGCGCTCATGAACACGGGCGACACGATCTGCCGGTCGGCGCATCGCCTGCTCACGACCGTCGGCTTTCAGGCGGAGGGCCGCACCTGCTACGCGCTCGAAGGCGCGATCTTCGTCGCCGGCGCGGCGGTCCAGTGGCTCCGCGACAGTCTCGGCATCATCGCCCATGCCGGCGAAAGCGAAGCGCTGGCCCGCGCGCTGCCCGACAATGGCGGCGTCTATCTCGTGCCCGCTTTCGTCGGGCTCGGTTCGCCACACTGGGACGCCGACGCGCGCGGCCTCATCACCGGCCTCAGCTTCGGCGCGACGTCCGCGCATCTGGTCCGCGCCGCGCTGGAGGCAGTCGCCTATCAGAGCCGCGAACTGGTCGATACGATGGCGCGCGACAGTGGGCTCGCCGCGCCCATGATGCGCGTCGATGGCGGCATGACCGCCAATGGCTGGCTCTGCCAGTTCCTCGCCGACATGCTGGGCCTTCCAGTGCGCCGCCCCGCGGGCATCGAGACGACGGCGCTGGGCGCAGCCTTCCTTGCCGGGGTAGGGGCAGGGCTGTGGTCCGGGCTCGCCGCCTTGCCCGGCGAGAGCCAAACGGACGCCCGTTTCGCCCCCATGATGACCGAAGAAGAACGCGCACGCCTGTTCGGCCAATGGACCGACGCGGTCGATCGTGCCCGATCGACGGCCCGCCCGGCAAAATGATCGATCGCCCCGTGTCGCCCACCGATCGCCTGCGCCAGCGGCTCGTCCGCCAGGTGCAGGACATGTTCAACGACCGTGCGCGGGGCGAACGCCCGGTGGTGCGCTCCGACCATGCGCTCTACCCGCGCGATTCGGTCATCTGGCGCGTCCATGGCGATGTCACCACGATGATGATCGGCGGCGTCACCGCCTTGCTGCTCCAGATGCTCCACCCGGCCGCGCTCGCGGGCGTGTGGGATCATAGCGAATTTCGCGACGATATGCTCGGCCGCTTGCGCCGCACCGCGCGCTTCATCGCGGTCACGACCTTCGGCGACCGGGCGGACGCACAGGCTGCCATTCATCGTGTGCGGGAGGTTCATACCCATGTGCGCGGCGCGCTGCCCGATGGCGCGCCTTATGCCGCGAGCGACCCGCGCCTGCTCGCCTGGGTCCATGTGTGCGAGGCGATCGGCTTTCTCGACGCCTGGATCGCTTTCGCCGAACCGGGCATGACCCGCGCCGATCAGGACGCCTATGTCGAACAGGCAGGGCTTGTCGCCCGTGCGCTCGGGGCCGATCCGGTGCCCGCGACCCGTGCCGAGGCCGATGCGCTCATCGCCGCCTTCCTGCCCGATCTTACCGCCAACGCACGCACCCGCGACGTCGCCCGCCGCATCCTGTCGCAACCCTCTCCCACGATCGCCATGAAGCCGGCACTGGCGATCGTGATGCAGGCGGCGGTCGATATATTGCCGCTCTGGGCGAAGCGGATGCACGGCTTTCCCGCGCGCCCGATCGCCGCGCCGCTGACTCGCGCCGGCGGCTTTGCCATGGCAGGGCTGCTGCGCTGGGCGTTCCGGGCTTAGCCCAGCGCCGCCTCGACCGCGCGCAGCAGCGGCGCGTCCGCTGTCGCCGCGCCACCATCCCGCCCGAACAGAAAGCCGATCGAGCGGCGGAGGGTGAAGCCCGCCAGCCGGGGCCGCGCTACCCCGTCATGGGCATAGCTCTGCGGCATGACCGTCAGCCCCAGCCCGGCCGCGACCATCTGCAACACCCGCTCGTCATTGGTGCCGCGCAGCGCGAACGGCGGCCGCACGCCCCGATCGGTGAAATGCCGGCTGGTCGCGGCCAGCGCCTCGCAATGGCGGCGCACGATCATTGTCTCGCCGGCAATCTCCTCCGCCGCGATCTCGTCGCGCTCGGCCAGCGGATGCCCGGCGGTGATGGCGATGGCATAGCCTTCGGTCAGGATCGTGCGCTCAGGGAATCGCGCCCCACCGCGTCCGGTCAGCGACAGCGCGACATCGATCCGACCCCGGTCGAGCCGGCTCAGCAGGTCGCGCTCGGACCCATAGACGATCTCTATGCCTTGGCGCGCCTCGGCCGGCAACGCGGCGACGGCGCTGGCGATCGTCGCGCCCGCAATGCTGTGCAGCACGCCCAGGCGACACCCCGCACCCTGGCCGCCCGGTTCCTGCGCGACGGCGCGCTGCGCCGCGTTGAACTCCGCCTCGATCCGCCGCGCATGGCCGAGCAGCCGCGTCCCCGCTTCGGTCAGCTGCATCCGCTGATGCGCGCGGACGAAAAGCCGCGCGCCCAGCAGGCTTTCGAGCTTGCCGATCCCGACCGACAGCGTCGGCTGCGATACATTGCATGCCGCCGCGGCGCGGGAAAAGCTGCCCTGGTCCACCACGGCCAGAAAATAGCGGAGAAGATAGCGCTCCATTATAGATGGCATCTATAGCGGGGCACAGAAAAGTTTCAATTTGGGAAAGAGCGGCGCGGGGGTAGAAGGCAGTCGAGGAGAGACGCATGAGTGATTTCGACTTCGCCCTCGGCGAAACCGCCGACATGATCCGCGAGAGCACGGCGCGCTTCGCCGCCGACCGGATCGCGCCCCTCGCCGCCGAGATCGACGCGAAGGACTGGTTCCCGCGCGACGAGCTATGGCCCGCCATGGGTGAGCTTGGCCTGCACGGCATCACCGTCGAGGAGCAATGGGGCGGTCTCGGCCTCGGCTATCTTGAGCATGTCGTGGCCCAAGAGGAGGTCGCCCGCGCCTCCGCTTCGATCGGCCTCAGCTACGGCGCGCACTCCAACCTCTGCGTCAACCAGATCCGTCGCTGGGGCAATGATGCGCAGAAGGCGAAATATCTGCCCAAGCTGATTTCCGGCGAGCATGTCGGCTCGCTCGCCATGTCGGAAGCAGGGGCGGGATCGGACGTGATCTCGATGAAGCTGCGCGCGGAAAAGCGCGGCGACCGCTATGTCCTCAATGGCACGAAATATTGGATCACCAACGCGCCCTATGCCGACACGCTGGTCGTCTACGCGAAGACGGGTGAGGGGTCGAAGGGCGTTACCACCTTCCTCATGGAAAAGGACATGAAGGGCTTCTCCATCGGGCAGAAGATCGACAAGATGGGAATGCGCGGCTCCCCGACCGCCGAGCTGGTGTTCGACGATTGCGAGGTGCCGGAGGAGAATATCATGGGGCCGCTCAATGGCGGCGCGGGCGTGCTGATGAGCGGCCTCGACTATGAGCGCACTGTGCTGGCCGGCATCCAGCTCGGGCTCATGCAGGCCTGCCTCGACGTGGTGCTGCCCTATGTCCGCGAGCGCCGCCAGTTCGGCAAGCCGATCGGCGCGTTCCAGCTGATGCAGGCCAAGGTCGCCGACATGTATGTCGCGCTAAGCAGCGCGCGCACCTATGTCTACGCCGTGGCGAAGGCATGCGACGCCGGAAAGACCACCCGCTTCGACGCAGCCGGGGCGATCCTGCTGGCGAGCGAGAACGCCATGAAGGTCGCGCTGGAAGCGGTGCAGGCGCTGGGCGGCGCGGGCTACACGAAGGACTGGCCGGTCGAACGCTATATGCGCGACGCCAAGCTGCTCGACATCGGCGCGGGAACGAACGAAATCCGCCGGATGCTGATCGGGCGGGAATTGATCGGAGGAGGGGCGTGAGTGTGCTCATGATCCTCCCCTGCAAGGGGAGGGGGACCGTTTGCGAAGCAAATGGTGGAGGGGTGTCCCCCTATCGAGAGCGTGACACCCCTCCGTCTGGCCTGAGGCCAGCCACCTCCCCTTGCAGGGGAGGATGTTAAGTGACCGCACCCATAATCGACACGAAACTCTCCCCCGACAGCGAAACCTTCAGCGCCAACGCGGCGCACAATCGCGCCCTCGCCGAAGACCTGCGCGCCAAGGTCGCCGCCGCCGCACGTGGCGGATCGGACAGCGCGCGCGACAAGCATGTGGCGCGCGGCAAGCTCCTCCCCCGCGACCGTGTCGAACGCCTGCTCGATCCCGGCAGCCCCTTTCTCGAAGTCGGCCAGCTCGCCGCCAACGGTCTCTATGATGGCGAGGTGCCCGGCGCCGGCATCGTCGCCGGCATCGGCCGCGTCTCGGGCCGGCAGGTGATGATCGCCTGCAACGACGCGACGGTGAAGGGCGGCACCTATTACCCCCTCACCGTCAAGAAGCATCTGCGCGCGCAGGAGATCGCGCTGGAGAACCGGCTGCCCTGCATCTACCTCGTCGACTCAGGCGGCGCGAACCTCCCCAACCAGGCGGAGGTCTTCCCCGACCGCGACCATTTCGGCCGCATCTTCTACAACCAGGCGCAGATGAGCGCGCGCGGCATCCCCCAGATCGCCTGCGTCATGGGAAGCTGCACCGCCGGCGGCGCCTATGTCCCGGCCATGTGCGACGAAAGCGTGATCGTCCGCAACCAGGGCACCATCTTCCTCGCCGGCCCGCCGCTGGTTCAGGCGGCGACGGGCGAGGTCATCAGCGCGGAGGATCTGGGCGGCGGTGACCTCCACGGCCGCAAGTCGGGCGTGGTCGATCATGTCGCCGAGAATGACGATCACGCCCTCACCATCATCCGCGACATCGTCTCGACCCTGCAACCCGACGCCACGCCCGACGTGAACCTGCGCGATCCGCGCGCGCCGCTCTACGACGCGAGCGACCTTTACGGCATCGTGCCGCAGGACGTGCGCGCGCCCTATGACGTGCGCGAAGTCATCGCCCGCATCGTCGACGGCAGCGAATTCCATGAATTCAAGGCGCTCTATGGCACGACTCTGGTCTGCGGCTTCGCCCATATCTGGGGAATGCCGGTCGCGATCCTCGCCAACAACGGCGTCCTCTTCAGCGAAAGCGCGGTCAAGGGCGCGCATTTCATCGAACTCGCCTGCCAGCGGCGTGTGCCCTTGCTCTTCCTCCAGAACATCTCCGGCTTCATGGTCGGCGGCAGATATGAGGCGGAGGGGATCGCCAAAAATGGCGCGAAGCTCGTCACCGCCGTCGCCACCGCGCAGGTGCCCAAGGTCACCGTGTTGATCGGCGGCAGCTTCGGCGCGGGCAACTACGGCATGTGCGGCCGCGCCTATGGCCCGCGCTTCCTCTTCACCTGGCCCAACAGTCGGATCAGCGTGATGGGCGGCGAACAGGCCGCGAGCGTGCTGGCGACCGTCAATCGCGATGCCGCCAACTGGACCCCCGAGCAGGCCGAAGCCTTCAAGGCCCCGATCCGCCAGCGCTTCGAAGACGAGGGCAACCCTTACTACGCCACCGCCCGCCTGTGGGACGACGGCGTCATCGATCCGGCGCAGACCCGAGACGTGCTCGGCCTGGCCTTCGCCGCCACGCTGAACGCGCCGATTGGGGAGCGTGCGCAGTTTGGGGTGTTCAGGATGTAAAGGAGCTTGCGCATGGAAGGAATTGTACAAAATACGGAGTTTGGATGTGGCCCTGCGTGCGTTGCAATGCTCTGCGGCATCTCCCTAGAGGAGGCTTTCGATGCCTTTGAGCAGCGCGATTGGGATGTGCACGGAGCCACGGAAAATGAGCTAAGCGCCGCATTTTCTTCGTTTGGTTTTATCTTGGGACAGGCATCAGACATCCCAGATGAAAGAGGTGCTCTTTTCAATCGTCGCGAAAACCTATTGCTTTGGGGTCCCATCCTCAACAGGCATAAGGCCGTCAATTGGAAAGAACGATCGCAAAGAGCAGAGTTTCGTTTCGACACTCCTAAAGTACGTAGTTTTCACTTCAATAAGGAGAGCGTCGATATAGCCATTGAGACATTTGACCATTGGGCTGTTTGGGATGGATCGGCACGCGCATTGCGAGATCCTTATGGATACCAGTGCATGTTTGTTCCGGTTTATGCTCATTTGATCCTCCAACCATGATCGCCTCCCTCCTCATCGCCAATCGCGGCGAGATCGCCTGCCGCATCATCCGCACCGCGCGCGCTATGGGTATCCGCACCGTTGCCGTCTATTCCGACGCCGACGCGCGCGCCCTCCACGTCCGCTCCGCCGACGAAGCCGTCCATATCGGCCCCTCCCCCGCGCGCGAATCCTACCTCGTTGGCGACAAGATCATCGCCGCCGCCAAGGCTACCGGCGCGCAGGCGATCCACCCCGGCTACGGCTTCCTTTCCGAGAACGCGGATTTCGCGCAGGCTGTGCTCGACGCCGGCCTGATCTGGGTCGGCCCTCGCGCCGACAGCATCCGCGCCATGGGTTTGAAGGACGCCGCCAAGAAGCTGATGCAGGACGCTGGCGTCCCCACCACCCCCGGCTATCTGGGCGAGGACCAGAGCGAAGCGCGGCTGAAAGCGGAAGCCGACGCGATCGGCTACCCCATCCTCATCAAGGCGGTCGCCGGCGGCGGCGGCAAGGGGATGCGGAAGGTCGATGCGGCCGCCGACTTCGCCGAAGCGCTCGCCTCCTGCCGGCGCGAGGCCGCGTCCAGCTTCGGCAATGACGCGGTGCTGCTGGAGAAATGGATCACCAACCCGCGCCATATCGAGGTGCAGGTCTTCGGCGACACCCATGGCAACATCGTCCACCTGTTCGAGCGCGACTGCTCGCTCCAGCGCCGCCACCAGAAGGTGATCGAGGAAGCGCCCGCGCCGGGCATGGATGAAGCGACCCGCGCTGCGGTCTGCACGGCAGCGGTCAATGCGGCCAAGGCGGTCGATTATGTCGGCGCAGGTACCATAGAATTCATCGCCGACGGTTCCGAGGGGCTCCGCGCCGACCGTATCTGGTTCATGGAGATGAACACCAGGCTCCAGGTCGAGCATCCGGTGACCGAGGAGATCACCGGCGTCGACCTCGTCGAATGGCAACTCCGCGTCGCCTCGGGCGAGCCGCTCCCCAAGAAGCAGGACGAGTTGGCCATCACCGGCTGGGCGATGGAGGCGCGCCTCTACGCCGAAGACCCGGCTAAGGGCTTCCTGCCCAGCACGGGGCGGTTGGAGCATTTTAGCATCCCGCGCGATCTCGATCCTTACCGCTATATCGCGCCATCGACAGGTAGCTTAGAAACGCTCGAATATACCGGCCATCCCCGCATCGAAACCGGCGTCGAGAAGGGGAGCGAAATCTCACCCTATTACGACCCCATGATCGCCAAGCTGATCTGGCACGCGGATCATAGGCGAGAGGCGGCGCGCGGCCTGTCCAATCTGGTTCGGCGGGTCGAAGCCTGGCCAGTAAGAACCAATGCGACGTTTCTTCATGCCTTGCTGGTCGATCCCAGCTTCACATCAGGTGCGGTCCATACGGGCCTGATCGAGCAACTGGGCCAAGATGTCGTGTTTGATCTTGAGCCGCCGCCATCCCTACTTGACCTTGTGGCCGAGGGGCTTGTCGATGATCGCCTTCCCGAGAAGCTGACCGGTTTTCGCCTTAATGCGCCACCACAGCGCATAGTTCGGCTGATGGACCGGAAAAACATCTACGAGGCGGCTTTGCGCGGCCCCCGCGATGCAGCGCAGGCATTGCAAGATGACGACTGGTTTTCATTCACGCCCAATGGGGACTCCATCTTCGCGGCGATGCAGGGTCAGACGTGGAGGTTCGAACTGGCGGCCCAACGCGGCACAGCCACCGGCGCAGCCTCCGACGGCGCGATCCTGTCTCCCATGCCGGGCCGCATCATCGCCGTCGCGGTGGCGCGGGGCGATAGCGTCACCAAGGGCCAGAAGCTCCTCACCCTCGAAGCCATGAAGATGGAGCATAGCCTCGTCGCCCCTTTCGACGGTATCGTGGCGGAAATGAACGCGGCCGAAGGCGGGCAGGTGAGCGAAGGCGCGCTGCTGGCGAAGATCGACAAGGCGGAATAAACTTCCCTCCGTTCGGTTCGAGCTTGTCGAGAACCGTTGCGTGTAGGGTTCTCGACAGGCTCGAACCGAACGGATGCAGGAACGATGGCAGGCAGATATTTCGACCAATGGCGTATCGGCGACAGCATCGCCCATGACATACGCCGCACCGTGACGGAGACCGACAATCTCCTCTTCACGACCATGACCCACAATCCCCAGCCGCTGCACCTCGACGCCGAAGCGGCGAAGGCCAGCGAGTTCGGGCAGATCCTCGTCAACGGCACCTTCACCTTCGCGCTGATGGTAGGGCTGTCGGTGGGCGACACGACGCTGGGCACGCTCGTCGCCAATCTCGGCTATGACAAGCTCGTCATGCCCAATCCCGTTTTTATCGGCGACACGCTCCGCTGTGAGACCGAGGTGACTGACCTCAAGCCCAGCAAGTCGCGCCCTAATGCCGGCATCGTCACCTTCACCCACCGCCTGCGCAATCAGCGCGACCAGATCGTCTGCCAGTGCCTGCGCATGGCTCTGCTCAAGCGGTCCGACGCATGAGCCTGCGCTCGCTGCTCTTCGTCCCTGCGGACCGGCCGGATCGCTTTCCCAAAGCGGCGGCGAGCGGCACGGACGCGCTGATCCTTGATCTCGAAGACAGCGTCGCACCCGAGCGCAAGGCGGAAGGCCGCGCCGCCATCGCCGACTGGCTCGCGCAGCCCCGCGCCGTCCCTGCCTTCGTCCGCGTGAACCCGCTCGACAGTGGCCTGACGCAGGCCGATCTCGCCGCCATCCTCCCCGGTAAGCCCGACGGCGTCGTGCTCCCCAAGGCCGAAGGCGCGGCCAGCATCCGCACCCTTCTCGCCCTGATCGGCGACAATGCGCCCCCGATCCTCCCGATCGCCACCGAAACCCCCGCTGCCCTCTTCCAGCTCGGCAGCTATGGCGACGTCGCTCCCCATCTCGCCGGCCTGACCTGGGGCGCGGAAGACCTGCCCGCCGCGATCGGCGCAGCGACATCGCGCGAGGAGGACGGCCACTACACGTCGCCCTATGAAATGGTCCGTAGCCTCACCTTGTTCGCCGCCCATGCGGCAGGCGCGCCCGCGATCGAAACCGTCTTTCCCGGCATTGACGCACCCGCAGCCCTCGCCGCCTATGTCGCCCGCGCCCGGCGCGACGGCTTCACCGGCATGATGGCGATCCACCCCGCGCAGGTCGAAATCATCAACGCCGGCTTCACCCCCACCGAGACCGAACTCGCCCATGCCCGCGCGGTGATCGACGCCTTCGCTGCGAACCCCGGCGTCGGCGCGCTCAGGCTCGACGGCAAGATGATCGACCGCCCCCACCTCATCCAGGCCCAGCGCATCCTCGCCCAGGCACGAGATTAGGCTGGCGGCAAATCCCTGATCTGCTCCAGGATCATGCCCGCATCTTCCCTGCGGCAGATGAGCAGGTCGGGCAGCGCCACGTCGGGCTGGTTATAGCGGAGCGGGCTGCCGTCGATGCGCGAACAATGCAGGCCATGCGCCAGTGCGACCGCGACCGGGGCCATCGAGTCCCACTCATATTGCCCGCCCGAATGGAGGTAGATGTCGGCCTGCCCCAATATGATCGCCATCGCCTTCGCGCCCGCCGACCCCATCGGCACCAGCTCCGCGCCGATCCGCGCGGCGATCTCCACCGCCTCGCGCGCGGGGCGAGTGCGGCTGACGACCATGCGCAGCCGGTCGGGCGCGAGCGGCAAAAGGCGCGGCTGGTCGGAGCGCAGCACCAGCCCGCCCTCGGCCCCTGGCAGCGCCACCGCACCCACGACCGGATTGCCGCCGACCGCCAAGCCCACATGCACCGCCCAGTCGGCCCGCGCCTCGCCATATTCGCGCGTGCCGTCGACCGGATCGACGATCCACACGCGCTCGTGCAGCAGCCGGGTGCCGTCGCACTTCATCTCTTCGGACAGCAGCCCGTCATCGGGCCGCGCCTCGCGCAGCGCATGGACGAGGAACTGGTTGGCGGTCTGGTCCCCTGCCAGCCCCAGCGACTTGCCCGAAAATATTCCGCTCGCCCGCACCTCCAGCAGCAGCCGGCCGGCCACTGCGGCCAGATGCGCCGCCAGCGCTGCGTCGGTCAGGCTCGCGC